>JBJOGJ010000120.1:0-11457 GCA_046048295.1 Pseudomonadota bacterium
AGGTGGGCAGCGGCTTGCCGATGGTGATCGGCTTGCCGGGCTTCAGCTCTCCCAAAGTGCACGTGACTGTCGTCTCCGTGGGGCCATAGGCGTTCAGCATCGTGCGGCCCGGCTTGGCCCAGCGGTTGACGAGGTCCGTCGGGCATGCCTCGCCCGACACCATCAGCCAACGGATTCCCGGCATATCGACATCGACGGTCGCGAGCAGCGTCGGCACGATGCACATCGCCGTGATCTTATTGTCGGCGACATAGTTCGCGAGGTCGCGGCCGAGAAGATTTGTGTCCGAAGGGCCTGGGATCACCGTCGCACCGACCTGAAGCGGCACGAAAATCTCCTCGATCGAGTAGTCGAACGCAATCGTCAGCCCCTGGTACACGCGATCGTCGGGCCGATACCCATACACTTCGGCGGCGACACGAATGAAGTTCACGATGCTCGGGTGCTCTATGGCGACACCCTTCGGGTGGCCGGTGGAACCCGACGTGTATATGACGTAGGCGAGCTGGTCGTCGGTTGCGCCGATCTCGTCCGCGGTGAGACGGTCGCCGGAATAGCCGTCGATCGCGGCCTGCACCTGGTCGAGGCAAACAAGCTTCCGCCCGATCGAGGATAGCTTCTCGGCGAAACAGGAAAAGGTGACGATGGTCTGTATATTGGAGTCGTCGGCAATGAAACCGATGCGATCCGCCGGGAAGCTCTGGTCGAAAGGCACGTAGGCCGCATGGAGCTTCAATACGGCGATCAGACCGGCGTAGGTGGCAAGCGACTTGTCGAGCAGGAGCCCGACGCGGTCGCCCGCTTTGACACCCTGGTCCTTCAGGTAACGCGCCGTCTGGTTGGCGCGTCTGTCCAACTCGGCGAACGAATACGTACCAGACTGGGTTACGATTGCCGGGCGGGCGCCATCACCGGCGCGGACCAGCTCATCGACCTTCTGCTCGAACGGATTGTGCATCCGTTCGCCAGGAGACCAGCGAACGGAATTGCTGTGGCCGTGACAAACCAGCATGTTACGGGGCGGCCCCTCTGGTTATTGCTACTAATCGAACAATAGCGGTGCGGGCCGCACCCGGATTGTGAAGCGACGACGTCAGGCGGTCATCGCCGCAACCGTGCTGACGGCACGACCATTGCGAACGGTCTCCGAAGCCAGGACTTCGCCGACCGCAGCTTCGATAACGTCGAGACCCTTCTCACGTTCGGCCTCGGTCATGGTTAGCGGCGGCAGCAGCTTCAGCACCTGATCACTAGACCCGGACGTCTCGATAATCAACTGGCGCTCGTATGCCGCTTTCGAGACCCGCGAGGCGATCGACGTGTCGTCCCAGCCGATACCGATCATCAGGCCGCGCCCCCGGACGTGGGCGCCATGATCCGGATACTTGGATACGATGTACTCCAGGCGCTCACGCACCACGGAGGCGGTCAGCTTGATCTGCTTCTCGAAGGCCGGATCCTGCCACAGCTCGATAGCGGCCTTGGCGCCCACAAACGCAAGGTTGTGGCCACGGAACGTGCCGTTATGCTGTCCCGGCTTCAGGACATCGAGTTCGGGCTTCAGGAGCACGATCGCCATCGGCAGGCCCATGCCGCCGATCGACTTCGAGAGGCAGACGATGTCAGGCTCGATGCCCATATCCTCGAAGCTGAAGAAGGTGCCGGTGCGGCCGCAGCCAGCCTGGATGTCATCGACGATGAGCAGGGCCCCGTGCCGCTTTGCCAGCCGCGCGATGCTCTGCATCCAGGCCTTCGACGCGGCATTGATCCCGCCTTCACCCTGGACCGTCTCGACGATGATCGCAGCCGGACTGTCGAGACCGCTGCTCTTGTCATGCAGCATCTTGCCGAGCAGTTCCGACGTATCGATGTCCGGCCCCATGTAGCCGTCGAATGGGGCACGGAATACGCCGGCCGGCATGCCGACGCCGGCGCCTTCGCGCTTCGACCTGTTGCCGGTCAGCGCAAGCGAGCCCATGGTCATGCCGTGGAACGCATTGGTGAATGCAACAATCGTCTCGCGGCCAGTGGCGCGGCGGGCGAATTTGCAAGCCGTCTCGACCGCGTTGGTGCCCGTCGGCCCCGGGAACGTGATCTTGTATTCCAGCCCGCGCGGCGTGAGGATAGTGTCGTACAGGGACTCGATGAAGTCATGCTTGGCCATCGTATACAGGTCCAGAGAATGAACGATGCCGTTCTTCTGGAGGTAGTTGATGACCTTGTCTTTTATATACGGGTGGTTGTGGCCGTAGTTGAGCGTGCCTGCACCGGCCAGAAAATCGATATATCCCCGTCCGGCCTCGTCGTAGATCGTGGCGCCCTGGGCGCTTGCGAACACGGTCGGGAAGTGCCGGCAATAGCTGCGGACGTTCGCCTCGTGTTCCTCGAACAAACCAATATCAGACTTCGTCATGTGGAACCCCACGGAAACCTTCGACGTTATGAGCACGGACCGGGAGAACCGCTGTCGGCATCATTGCTGACTGCCTTCAATTCCTATGGCCCCATGCGGACTGCAAGCTGCAACAAGTTTAGTCAAGTTGCCCTTACGTGTGTCACCTCAAACCAAACATTGTCGTGACGATCCACGAATGACGCCTTTCACCTGAACGCTACATGAATGGTCGATTGCACGAAAATCGAGCATTCATCCCGGATAAAATGGCACCTCCCAGCAGGGCGACAGGCTGCAGGCCCGGGCGCCGAACGACAACAGGAAATCAAGCCTAACAGACTGTATTGCATAGTATTTAGGTGGTCTCCCGGGTGTTCGCCCAGGTACCTGACCACAGCAATACCAATGCCGTCGGACCGGCCCGCGCCGGCCGATGATCATGAACGAACCGACTTATTCAAATTCATCGTTAATTTTTTGCTGTCGAAATGGTCATTTCAGCCATATTGGTGACACAAGCCCGTGCAAGCCGCGTCAGCGCCGGCGGATTTCGGCCTGCATCTCACCATCCTCGTCCTGGCCGGTCTCCCTGAAGCCAAAGCTCGCGTAGAAACTGCGGGACACTTCGTTGGCAGGTACGTAGCAGATCCGAATCCGCCTAAGGCGCGCGTCCTTATCGAGTTCCTCCAACAGCAGCTTCATCGCCGCCCGGCCATAGCCCCTGGCCTGGTGCCGACGGTCGACCATGAAACGATAAATGAAGTAGTCGTGGGGGCGGTCCTCATCGCCGAGCGATTCGAACATCAGAAATCCCACCAGCTTCTTGCCGGCGTAGATCGCCTTGGGCACTGCGTATGGATTGAATTTCGATTCGGCGAGGGAATAGGCGTTGCTGGCAACGAAATCGCGCTGTTCCGGCGCGAGTTCCAGTTCGACCACTTCCTCCCAATTGTCCGCCGTGACGTCACGGAGAACTACACGATCATCCGACACTTTCCGTCCCCTCCCAGCAACGGCGCCTCATAGCACAGGGGCGCAGGCAGGAGAACAACGGTCACCGCAGGAGCCCTGCGTGCCGACAGGGCTCCCGTGTCGGGATATTGCGAACAGGATTACTGGCCAATTGATATCTTGCGCTCGCTCCTCACGGCTTCCGGCTTCTTAGGTACCGTAATGTGCAAGACCCCATTCTTGAGCTCGGCGGCAATCTTGTCCTCGTCGATGCCTTCAGGCAGCCGAAACGCGCGCTCGTAGCGACCATAACTGCGCTCGGTCAGGTGATAGTCGTCCTTCTTTTCCTCGCGCTCGGACTTCTTCTCGCCGCGAATGCGAAGCACGCCGTCGCGAAGCGTCACGTCGACATCCTTCTCCTCGAGACCCGGAAGCTCCGCCTCGACAATGATCTTCCCATCGCTCTCTCGCACATCGACGCTCGGCATCATGGTGCGCTCGCGCCCCGGCCCGCCGATGCCCGGCAAGCCGCCGATGCCTCTGGACATGAAGCTATCGAACAGGCGATCCATTTCAGAACGCATCGCTGTGAAGGGATCCTGATATCTTTGGGCCGGCACGTTCTCCGGCTCCTTCTTGATGTCTTCCGCCATATCACTCTCCGTGTACGCCTAACTGCCAGCGCATGGCACCGGCACGTTCTGGAACGCTAATGGCGCTGACCCGGTTGCACATTGATCGGGCTCAAAACCTAGATCACTTCTCTGTCGCAAGGGCACGGACGCGCGACATGTCGGGTGCAAAACCGAGCCCCGGCTGGTCTGGCATGGCCAACCAACCGCTTTCGACTTCGGGAAGCCCGTCGTAGATCGCCCGGCAGGCGTTCGCCGAGTTCACCTGATATTCGACGGCGGTTCCGTTCGCGACCGCAGCCTGCAGGTGCATGTTGTGGTAGGGGCAGCCGCCGCCGTTGGAGACGGGTACGTTGAAAGCAGCCGCAAGTCCGGCGATCTTCAGGCACTGGGTCGGTCCGCCCGTGATGATGAGGTTAGGCTGGACGACGTCGACAGCCTCGGCCAGCAGCATATCGCGAAAACGGTAGGCGAGACCTTCGTTCTGGCCCGCCTGCAGCCTGACCCGCGTCTTACGCCTCATTTCGGCAAGCAGGCGGACGTCATTCTGGATAATGGGCTCCTCGAAGTACGAGACCTCCAGTTCCTCGCAACGACGCGCCAGTTCGAGCGCGTGAGGGAGATCGTAACGGCACCCGGCGTCGATCGACAATTCCACATCGTCGCCGACCGTATCTCGCACACGGCGAACCCGCTCCACATCGCGGCGGAGCTGCTCATCCAGCGTGGGAGCCGCCTTGCGATCGTCGAGGCCGGGGCGGCCAACCTGCATCTTCACCGCGCGAAAGCCCTTGGCGCACATGCGGCGCATACTTTCGGCGAGGGCATCGTCATCGAGGAAATCGAAGCCGCAGGTTGCATAGGCTTCGACCTTGTTGCGCGCGCCGCCCATCAACTTCCACAGCGGTTCGCCGGCAGCCTTGGCCTTGATGTCCCACAGTGCCAGATCTATGGCCGCTATGGCATGGCTGGCGTAACCGGTCTGGCCCCAGGGCGACAGCGTCCAGTAGAGTGTGCTCCAGGCCTTCTCGTTGGCGAGCGCATCGAGGCCGAGTATTGCCGGCGCGGCGACTTTGTCGATCGCCGCGGCCACGACGACTGCCTGGGTGATCGAGGTGATACCGTGGCCCACAAGTCCCTGACTTGTCTCGACCTCGACCAGGACCATCGAATTCTTCTGCCTGCGGTCGGAGCCAATCTCCTCGAAACCAACAGGCACCTCCAGAGCGTAGGCATCGATTCTCGCGATCTCATGTAGCATGTGCGTTCCTCCTCTGAGGCAAAGTCTATCCGCAATGCTCAAAGGACGAGAAGCAGCAAAGTGATAGACAGGGCGGCGAGGGTGGTGCCCAGCGCGACAGCACCGGAAGCCGAGTTCACTGCGCGGCCGAACCTGTCGGCAAACAGGAATGCGTTGGCGCCGGTCGGCATTGCGGCGAGAAGCACGACGACGCCCGTCCATACCGTTGGCAGTTCGAACACGAGGTGGGCAAGAACCCAGGCAATCAGCGGCATAACGAAAAGCTTCAGCGCAACGATCGAGATCAGCGTCGGCATCTGGCCGGCGATACGGAACTGGGTCAGCGCCAGGCCCAGTGCGACGAGCGCAGCCGGAATACCGGAACCGGCCAACAGGCTCAGCAGCTTGTCGACCGGACCTGCGAGGCCAATGCCGCTCCAGGCCCAGAATGCACCGGCGAGGGTCGCGATGACGACGGGGTTGCGGAATAGTGTCGCCGCCAGGTCCGAGAGCAGCTCGGCGGGGCCCTTCTTTGCCTGGTTGTCGGCAATTCCCATCGCTGCTAGTGCCGACAGCCACATCAGGGGTGGCTGCAGCAGGATGACGAGTGCGAGCGGAACGAGAGCCGCATCGCCATAGCGGCCGACGGTGATCGGAATGCCGAGCATGACAACGTTGGCGTACATTGCCGACATGCCGACGGAGACGCCGTCCGGCGCGGAGCGACCGAAGATCCTGGTGGCGACAAATATTCCCAGCGCCCCGGTCAGGAGCGCAGATCCGAAGAAGCTGATCCACAAACCGAATGGAAGAGTGTCGGGGAACTCGGCCGTCGCCATGCGATGAAAGAGCAACGCGGGTATGGCCAGCAGAAAGGCGAACTCCGAGAGCCCCTTGCGCCCCACTTCCGAGACAAAACCAGTCTTGCCTGAGACATAGCCGACGGCGATCAGTCCGAAAACCGGCGCCACGATGGAAAGTACGTACAGCAAGTGCAGAGGGCCTCGCTCTCCCAGCGGATCCGGAAGGACCGCCTGCCACAGCAGTATTTCGCTCCAGGCTATAGCACTCGCCTTCGGGTTGACAGACAAGGGGGCCAATTCCACAGTGCCCCGACGCCGCACCTCAACCGATGACCTGGAGGATCGACCGATGACGCTCGCTTCAACACCTGAACTGCGCGCAGAGGTTGTGCGCGCCTGCCGGGTCATGAGCCACTTCAAGATTGTCGAGGGCTTCGGGCATGTGAGCTGCCGCATTCCGGGCTCGGACCGATTCCTGATGACGCCGCGTATGGCGTTGGGCCTTGTCACTGAACAACTGCTCTGCGAACTCGACAAGGACGGGCGTCAGGTTGCTGGCGGCGGAAGCCCGCCACTCGAGGTCCCAATGCACATGGCGGTCTATAAGGCCCGCCCCGATGTGCAGGCGATCTCTCGTGGCCATCCTCGCAACGTCGCGGCCTATGCCGTATCGTGCCAGACACTCAAGGTCGCGCACGGCTTCGGCGCCAACCTCGGCCACGAAATCAGCGTCTATCCGGAGCCTTTCCTGATCAAGTCGATGGAACTCGGGCGTGAAGTCGCCAGGCACCTCGGCAAGATGGAGGCCGTGATCCTGCGCGCCAATGGCATGCTTGCCGTCGGCCAATCGGTCGCGCACGCCACGGTGCAGGCGCTATTCCTTGAAGAAACCTGCGAGATGCAGCTCAAGGCACAGGCGGCCGGATTCACGCCTCAGCACCTAACGGCTGAACAGGCGGAACGCCGTCATGGCGACGACAGGGTGCATGAACCCATTCGCGCATTCGAGTACTACGCGGCCGTTGCCGAAGGCAGGCTTTCGCTCGCCTGATCGATCCATCGGAGCCCGCATATGACCAGGTTCATCGAACGGCACGGGCTCTACACGGAAGAGCACCGGCATAGGATCGAAGAGATCAAGGAACGCCTGGTGCACGAGGACGTCAGGCTTGTGCGTCTCGCATGGGCCGATCCGCACGGCTATTCGCGTGTGAAAATGCTCACCGTGCCGGCATTTCTCGGTGCGCTCGAGAATGGCTACAACATCAACGTCGCAACGAGCACGCTCGATAGCGCCGGCGCCAGGACCTTTTCATCCTTCACACGTGGCGGCGGCATGGGGCTCGATGAGATGACCGGCTCGCCGAACCTGACCATCGTCCCTGATCCGGCCTCGTTTCGCGTCCTGCCCTGGGCTCCCGGCGTCGCCTGGATCGTCGCCGACGAATACTTCAACAGCGGTGTACCGTTCCATTTCTCGCCACGGCAACAGCTACGCCGGCAAATTGCGCGGCTCGGCGAGCGGGGCATGAAGATGGTCGTGGGGCTCGAGATCGAGTGGTACCTGCTGAGACTTGCTGGCGCTCCGCTTGGAACAGAGAATATCGGGCTGCCAGGTGTGCGAGGAAAGCCGGTCGCCACGCTGCCTGTCGAGCCCGGCTATCACTACCATTCCGAGAGCAACTTCGACCTGATGCAGCCGGTCATCAGCGAACTCGCCCAGGCCTACGAGGCGATCGGCCTGCCGCTTCGCTCGATCGAGAACGAGTGGGGACCGGGCCAGGTCGAGTGTACATTCGCGACGACAGATGCGCTCGAGGCGGCCGACAACGCGATGCTCTTCCGCACCGCGACTCGGCAGGTCTGCCGGCGACTCGGGCACTTCGCGACATTCATGACACGACCGGCTATCCCCGGCTACTATTCCAGCGGCTGGCATCTCCACCAGTCACTCGCGGCTGTTGGCGGGGGGCGGAACCTCTTTATGTCGGACGACGACAGCCGACTGATGTCGCAAACCGCCGAACATTTCCTTGCCGGACTACTCGCGCATGCCGCACCGGCCACGGTGTTCGCGAATCCAACCGTCAACGGCTATCGCCGGCTCAGGCCCAACTCGCTCGCACCGGACCGCATCACCTGGGCCTACGATCATCGCGGCGTGATGCTGCGCGTGCTGGGCGGTCCAGGCGACCCGGCCACACATTTCGAGAACCGGATCGGCGAGCCGGCTGCCAACCCCTACCTCTATATCGCTTCGCAGATCGCAGCCGGCCTCGACGGCATCGAGAATGAGCGCTCGCCTCAATCCGCCGACGACGAGCCATACGTTTCGGACCGGCCGCCCCTGCCAAGCACTCTCGGCGCGGCCCTGGATGCGCTGGAGCAGAGCGAGACGTTCCGCTCAGCATTCGGCCCGACGTTCATCGACTATTACCTGCGCGTGAAGCGCAACGAACTTGGCCGCTACCTCAGGTTCCTCGATGAAACCGGCCTCGAGGACTCCGGCGAACCAACCGATTGGGAGCACAATGAGTATTTCGACTTCTTCTAGCGGCTTGGGCGGGGATTACGACTGGGACCACCTCGTCCAGGAGGACAAGGTGCACCGGCTCATCTACACGGACCCGCGGATTTTCGCGGCCGAAATGCAGTTCGTGTTCGGCGGCACCTGGGTCTATCTCGCACACGAGAGCGAGATCGCAAACGCGAACGACTTCGTGACGAGGCGCCTGGGACTGAGGCCGATCATCGTGCTCCGTGATTCTAACGGAGATGTCCGGGCACTCTACAACCGCTGCACGCATCGCGGCACGACGCTCTGCCGCGAGCCGCGCGGGAACGCCCGCACCTTCCAGTGCCCCTATCACGGCTGGAACTATCTCAACACCGGCCAGTTGCGTGGCGTTCCGTGGGCGGATGGCTATGGCGTCGATCTCAAGGATGCGAAGTACAATGTTGCGCAAGTGCCCCGCGTTGCCTCCTATCGCGGCTTCATTTTCGGCACGCTCAACGAGAAAGCGCCGGAGGTCGATGCCTGGCTCGGGCCCATTCGCAAGCCGATCGACGAGTGGCTCGACCGCAATCCTGGCGGCAAAGTCGTCCTGTGCGAGGCCAACCGCATAAAATACAAGGGCAACTGGAAACTCGCCTACGACAACTCCGCGGACGGCTACCATGTGATCTACTCGCACCGATCGCTGCTCGAGACGGAGGCGCGGCTTTCCGACGACAACAAGGGCATGGCCTATTACCGCAAGTCACCAGACACCGCCCCGATGTACGTGCAGTACATGGGCAACGGGCACCACTTCAAAGACAAGCGGCCAAACCTCAACCAGCGGCCCGGAGGGCTTTGGGCGCTGGAGACCGCGCATCCTGGCCAGGAGCACTACGAGGCGATGTTCCAGCAGAAGTACGGCGAGCGGGCCCCCGCGCTTCTCGACCTCGCCGGCTCCGAACCCGTCAATATCAATGTGTTCCCCAATATGTCGCTGCTCGGCAATCACATCCAGGTCTTCGAGCCTGTCAGCGTCAACGAGACGAACGCCATCTGGTATGGCACGCGCATAGAGGATGACGGCACGCTCGGAGCCGATGCGGTGCGCGACGTCAATGCGCTACGCATGCGCACGCAGGAGGGGTTCCCGAACTTCGGAGAGGTCGATGACGTCGCCAACTTCGAGCAGATCCAACGCGGACTCGAGTGCATAGAGGACGAGTGGATCTACATGCACCGCGGGCTCGGAATAGAGGGTCGCATCGTCCACAATCCCGACGGCACGATTACCGCGCCGGCCACCGACGAAGTCTTCATGCGCGAGTACATCAAGGAGTGGAAACGGCTCATGGTGGAGCGGCCCACTCTCACGGTCAAGCGGGAGACAGGTCAATGAGCCAGGGCAGACAAGATCCGTCGAAAACGTCGCACTACGTCACAGACGAATTCTATTCGACGCTGATCGGGACGTTTACGGACTGGCAGGACCAGGCGCACATCATCACCGATACGGCTGAACGCGATACATTTCGCCAGCTCATCGAGCAGGAGGCGCGCGTTCTCGACCAACACGACTACGACGCCTGGCTCGACATGTACGTACCGGAATGCGCCTACTGGGTCCCCTCCACGCCTGACGCCGGAGATCCGCGCCGCGAGATCGCTGTGATGTTCGATGATCGGCGGCGGCTCGAGGATCGCGTTTTCAGACTTCGAACCGGGTATGCCTGGTCGCAGGCGCCACGCTCGCGCACGGTTCGCATGGTCTCCAACGTCGAAGTCTTTACCGCCACGGGTAAAGACGACCGCATGGTGCGCTCGAATTTCCTCATAGCCGAGTTCTGGGGCGACGAGACGCGAACACTCACCGGATGGGCGGGACACCACCTCGTTTTCTCTGATGGCGCCTGGAAGTTCTCGGCGAAGCAGGTGAACCTCATCGACTGCGACCAGTCGATCCGCAATCCAAGCATCATCCTCTAGGCAATAGGCAGGCAATGGCAGACCTCGCGCTCAACTTCGCATGCTGGGACTACGATCGCACACGGCCACTCATTGACGGCAGCGTGAAGCCCAAAGGCATCAAGCTCGACTTCGACATCCTGCGTCCGCGCGTGACTTTCCAACGGATGCTCGACACGCAGGAATTCGAGGCCTCCGAGCTGTCGCTTGCTTCCTACACGGCGCTGGTTGCGCGCGGCGACTGCCCGTTCGTTGCAATTCCGGTCGTGATGTCCAAGCTGTTCCGCCACTCCTGCATCTATGTCCGGGAAGGCTCGGGGATCGAACGGCCGGAGGATCTCAAAGGCAAAAGGGTCGGCACCTCGCAATACTCCTCCACCGGCCTCGTCTTCATGCGCGGCATGCTGCAGCACGAGTACGGCGTGAAGTCGGAAGACATGCACTGGCACATGGGTGGGCTGCGCCACTTCGTCGAGAAGCCGCTCATACCGCTCAACCTGCCGCCGGAGATCCGGCTCGATTTTCTCGAGGAAGGCCAGACACTCGAGACAATGCTCGATGCGGGCGAACTCGACGCTCTTCTCTCGCTCTATATTCCGCAGATGTTCCTGGACGGCTCGCCGAAGATCCGGCGGCTGTTCCCGAACTATCACGAGATCGAGCAGGACTACTACCGTCGCACGCGTATCTGCCCGATCATGCATGTGGTCGTGATCCGCAAGGATATTTACGAGGCTAATCCCTGGATCGCGCAAAGCCTTTATGATGCGTTCTCCGAGGCGCGCGATATCGCCGTCGAGGCGCTGTACGACACGGACGCGCTCAGAGTCGCTCTGCCGTGGCTCATCGCATACGTAGAGGATAGCTGGCGGCACTTCGGAAAGGACTACTGGGCATTCGGCGTCGAGCCGAACAGGCCCACCTTCGAGGCGATCGGGCAGTATGTCTTCGAGCAAGGGCTCGCGCCGCGTATC
>JBJOGJ010000121.1:0-11409 GCA_046048295.1 Pseudomonadota bacterium
CATCGGCCCGCACGATGATGCGCACCACCCCACCTTCCTCGATAGGATCCGCAAGGTCGATCATCCGCCCGTCGATCTCGATTGCGACGGCTTTCTTGGCCAGGGAATTCGAAATGCTCGCGGCAAGTTCCGCCCCCGTGAGGCCCTTCTTGAAGGACCGCGACGCACCGTCGGGAAATGTCAGGGTGATTTCGCTCATGCAGTGTTCCTCTCACTCGCTGCCTACCACGCAGGTAAGATGATTATGCTCGTCAAAATTGGCTTGCACGCCTTGCGTTTCAAGCACCGGAGAACCCGCTTCTGCGCCATGAATCTGGCAGCCGTCAAGCAGCGCGGTCTCCAAGCTGCGCTCCGCGCCCTGGCAATGCCCGGCCGCGACGGCTCGCGAGACAGCGTTCACGCTGATAGCCAATTGCAAAACACGATTTCGCAAAACACAATTTGCCCATAAATAGACAGCAGAAGAAACTGCCCGGAGTGTGCACCCATCCAATTCCACTGGGCCCGGGCAACTCCAGCGGAGCAAACGGACCGCATCGGAGGAAGAACATCTAAGGGGGGCGACTACTATGCTGAATTGGGCAACCCGCAGCCAGGGAGCGAGATGGGCAACGACCTCCTGTTGCCGCACGTCGCCTCCAGCCGGATTTGCCCGCCTGCTTCTGGCTACAGCACCGCTGACGATCGCCATCTTTTGCCTTGTCGCCAAGACTGCCGGCAACGATGCAGCAGCTGCCGACCTTCGGATCGCCATGCCTGCCGTGATCGTCGCCGAGCCCGACAAACTCACCCCGATCGCCATTCAGATCACACCCGCCACGTCGAACATTCCGCCGCGCAGCTTTGTCCGCATTGATGGTCTGCATAAGTCAGCGACCCTCTCTGCGGGCTACTTCGTGTCCGCCGGCGCTTGGGCAGTTCCGCTGAAGGCCCTGACAGCACTCAGCCTTACTGCCCCTATCTCGGCGGCCGGAAACTCCGAACTCACCGTCGCCCTCGTGACGGTCGACGGGGCAATCCTGGCACAGCAGCGCGCCAAACTCATCGTGGCACCGGCATGGCTCGTCGCATCCGAGGTTGCAGCCGCCAGCCCATCCAAGTCGTCAGGCGTTTCTGCTTCATCGTCTTCTGCCCCACCGGCTACTGGTAAAATTGCCAACCAGGCTGCCCTTGCAGGCGTTGCGCGGCTCTCACCTGCAACGAGTCAGCCGACACAGGAAACTGCCCCACCGGAGCCGCGCGCCGCCTTGTCACCTGCCAATCTCGATCGCGCCATCAAGCTCGTCGAACAGGGCCGCAAGTATCTCGATCTCTCCAATGTCGCGGTGGCTCGGCAGTTTTTCCGCCGTGCCGCTGATCTGAGATACGCCCAGGCCGCGCTATTGCTCGCCCAGACCTATGATCCCAGTACGATCGCGGCACTATCCGTCCCAGGCCTGACGCCCGACGTTGCATTGGCACGCAAATGGTACGAGAAAGCCAAGGTCCTCGGCGCCGCAGAGGCAACCGCAGCGCTAACGCTGTTGCAAGGACGGTGAGCCGTGCATTCCCCATTCGAAGCTCATGCCCAATCCGACAGCCACCTTTCCGCCCAATTGGCCCAACATTGCTCTTTCAAGACCGCCATCAGTCCGACGACCTAGCCGCACCCGAGGGAGAATAATGCTTAGAAGTACGATTGCTCTTGCCCTTGCGGCTATCGCCCTCGCCTCCTTGAGCCCGCTCCCATCCGCGGCCCAGCAACAGCTCGCGCAGACAAACCGGGCACCCACTGCAGCTTCCGTCGGCGACTCCGCCATCGTCCGCGACCGCAACGCCTGGACTCTCGGCCTGGCCACAGGAACACCGGAGGGCACCTTCCTGCGCTTCGGCACGGATATCGTTCGCAATCTCAACAAGCCGGACGACCTCCGAGTCCTGGCGATCGTGACCCGTGGCGCAGCCGACAATATCAAGGATCTGCTCTACCTGAAGGGCATCGACGCGGCGATCACGCATACCGACGTCTTCGAACACTTTCGTACCGTCGAGAAAATCCGCAACCTTGCCAACAGGATCCATTACATTTCCGGCCTATACACGTCCGAACTCCACCTACTCGTGCGCAGCGACATCCAGTCCATCCAGGATCTCGCCGGCAAGAAGGTAAGCATGGATGCCGAGGGCTCGGGCGCTACCATCTCCGGCCCGATCATCTTCGAGCGCCTCGGCGTCAAGGTCGAACCCGTCATGATGAACAATGCACTCGCGCTAGAGGCAATGAAGAACGGTGAAATCGCCGGGCTCCTTCACAATGCCGGCAAACCGAACGGGCTCCTGACTGGCTTCAAGAACACCCAGGGGTTCAAGCTGCTGCCCATCCCGTTTGACCGTTTTGAAGACTACTACGTCCCTTCACAATTGACGCATGACGACTACCCCAATCTCATCAAGCCCGATGAGCGCGTTGAAACGATCGCAGTCCCCGCCGTCCTCGTCATTTACAATTGGCCCAAGTCCAGTGACCGCTTCCGGCGAATTGCCCGCTTCATCGATCGTTATTTCGAGCAGTTCGACAACTTCAAGTCCTCGCCCTACCATGAGAAATGGCGTGACGTGAATCTGGCTGCAAAGCTGCCTGGCTGGAAACGCTACTGGTATGTCGAGGAGAAACTCAAGGAACTGCAAACAGCCAGAGCTGAACAGCGGCTAGACCTGCGCTTCGCCCGCGAGCAGGTTCAACGAGCGGCCCCCGGCGATCGCGCCGAACAGGAGAAGCTCTTCCAGCAGTTCCTCGACTGGGCCAAGACCCGTCAGCGCTGATCGTTGTTGTTGAGTGTTGGGGTCCAGGAAGTGCCGTGCATGTGGCAACCGTTCCAGCGCCCATATCGCCACGGCTTGCAGACATGATGCTCTCCCCGAATATCCGGAACCGGATCGTATCCCGCCGTCCCGAACGGTTGGCATCGCCCTAGCCTCGACATCGCAAGCCACATCCCGCGCCAGGCACCGTTTTTCTCTATCGCCTCCAGCGCGTACTCCGAACAAGTCGGCAGATGCCGGCATTGCCAGCCAATGAACGGCTTGAGCGTCCAACGGTAGACATGTATGGGCGCGCGCAAGACGAATTGCGCCAATCCCTCTACGAACTTGCCCAACTGGCCCAGCATCCCATTAACCTGCCGTCGCTCTTGCCCGGGCTTCGATTTCATCGAGCGCCCGCTCGACGGCATCAAACACAAGCAACGTGGACGCATGACGCGCCTTGTAGTCCTTGACCGGCTGCAAGACAGCGAGCTCGGCCCATCGCCCTTCCGGTGGCCCACCGTCTGCCTTGAGCATCTCCCGCATTGTCGCGGCGAGCCGCCGGAACTCTTCGACCGTGCAACCCACGATCTCCCGGCCGACAATGGACGCAGCCGACTGGCCGAGCAGGCAAGCCTTCACCGTCTGCCCGTAATCGACGATCTTCCCGTCGGAAACCCTGATATCGACCGCTATCGTCGAACCGCACAGCTTGGAATGAGCGGTCGCGGTCGCATCGGGGGCGGACAGTCGGTCGGTGCGGGGGATATTTGCGGCGAGTTCCAGTATTTTGGAATTATAGATTTCGTTCAGACTGGTCATGCTCGGTCCGAGTAGATTTTGCATATTGCTGCAGTCCATGATGTAATAAGCCAGCTTTGGGATTACGACCACCCTTAACGTTGCCGAAAAGGCTGAGGACTTGCTCGCCGAGTGCGAGACCTGCGGGAGGCATGCTTTGACCAAGACCGTCGCCGAACTCATCAAAAAGCAGGCTTTGGAGCCGCAACGGCCCACGCGCGAGGAAGCCGAAGAGGCCGTCCGAACGCTGCTTGCCTGGGCCGGTGACGATCCCGATCGGGAAGGACTACTGGCCACCCCTCAGCGGGTCGTTGAAGCCTTTGATGAGTACTTTGCAGGCTACCTGCAGGATCCGATTGCCATTCTGCGAGAGTCATCCTTCGACGACATAGCCGGCTACGATGACATTGTACTGGTAAAGGACATCCGGGTGTTCAGTCACTGCGAGCATCACATCGCGCCGTTCTCCGGCACTGCGCACATCGCATACTACCCGGACCGCCATGTAGCAGGATTCTCTAGGCTGGCCCGTCTGGTTGAGGTCTTTGCCCGTCGGCTCACGACGCAGGAGACCCTTACCGCCCAGGTCGCCCAGGCCCTCACGGAGGGCCTGGAGCCGCGAGGCGCCGCCGTCATGATCGAGGCCCGTCACAACTGCATGACTGCACGCAGCGTTCAACAGACAGAGACCCGGGTTGTAACCACACGATTTACCGGTTGCTTCGCCGCAGATCCCGACCTGCAGAAGCGCTTCATAGACCTGAGCACTGCTCGTTAGCGGAACGTCACCACCTAGAACAATGGCGGCAAGCAAAGAGTTCCCACTTCCTTTGACGTCCCCAGACGTCGAGAAATCTGTTGTATTCGCCCCCAGGTTTGGAGTGGATGGACTGATCCCGGCCATCGCTACAGATCACGCGACGGGCGAGGCACTCATGTTCGCCTGGATGAACGCCAAGGCACTGTTGCTCACAATCGAGACAGGAAAGGCTCATTTCTGGAGCCGCTCCCGATCCAGCCTTTGGCTGAAGGGGGAGGAAAGCGGCAACTTTCTTTCTGTCAAGGAAATCCGGACCGACTGTGACCAGGACGTAATCTGGCTCCGTGTCGTTGTGGAAGGGGCCGGGAAAGCATGCCACACCGGGGCCAGAACGTGTTTCTATCGCGTTGTCCGTCCAACAGATGCTGCGACTGGCATGCCCATTGCGTTAGAGCGGATCGAAGACTGCTGAGCCGTAGCGATCCCGCCTTCTGATCAATCGCATCAAGTTGGATAACCACGCTCGGCCTCTCACGGCACTGCGGACAGGCTTTCCGCAGTTTGACGCCGCCAAAGGGAACGAGATGGAGAAGACCACGATCGGACTGGCCCTAGGCGGTGGTGCGGCCCGTGGCTGGGCCCACATCGGCGTAATCAGGGCTCTGGAAGAGGCTGGAATCCGCCCGGATATCATTGCCGGCACGTCGATTGGTGCTGTGGTTGGTGGCTGCTGTGCAGCCGGCGCCCTCGAGCCCGTCGAGGATTTTGCCCGCAGCCTGACAAGACGCAAGGTTTTTGGCTATCTCGACTTCAATCTCGCCGGAACCGGCCTCATCAGTGGCCAGCGACTATGCCGCGAACTCGCCGGCAACCTCGGGGAGACACGCATCGAGGAACTCGGTATCGCATTCACGGCGATAGCCACCGAAATCGGAACGGGTCATGAACTTTGGCTTTCGCGCGGCCGTCTTGTCGATGCGATCCGTGCTTCCTATGCCTTGCCGGGGATATTCCGCCCGGTTGCAATCAACGGTCGCTGGTTGTTCGACGGTGCACTGGTGAACCCCATTCCGGTCTCTGTCTGCCGGGCAATGGGCGCGCGCTATGTGATAGCCGTCAACCTCAACTCGGACATGTATGGACGCGGCACCGTGGTGCCGAACCTGTCCGCCACAGAGACAGCCGCATCGGCCCCCGCAACCACGACATCACCCCCTGAAAACCGTTCCGCGCTGAAACTACTGCAGCGCCAGTTCTTCGGCGGCAACGAGAGTGTCCCGGGCATATCGCGCGTGATGATCGACGCCTTCAACATCGTCCAGGATCGCATCGCCCGTTCACGCCTGGCAGGTGATCCACCCGACGCGATCATCAGCCCCCGCCTGTCCGGGTTCAGCCCCTTCGACTTCCACCGGGCGGACGAATTGATCGCATTGGGGCATCAGGCGGCACGACGAGAGATCGAGGAAATATCCCACGCCCTCCACGGCACAAGAGTGAACGCTATGGAGGATGCCCAAGCGCCGGCTCTGTGAACGCGGTCAGGCGTCCATCGCCAGCCGCTCCTCGTCCTTGCGCCCCGGCCCCGGATCGATTGCTCCAAACAACAAGAGGCCGCAGAAGAATCCCCCAAGGTGCGCCTCCCAGGCAATCTTGCCGTCGACGAGAACATTGCTCCATCCGAACGCGAATACCAGATTAAGGGCAATCCAGATCCCAATAACGATCATTGCCCGGCGATCCTGCAGGAGTTCCAGGAGGCCACTACGCGGCACCAAGCGTGGGTCTGCCGTCAGCAGCCACCGCAACTCCGGTGATTTTGCGCTGAACAGCAAACGGAGCACGATTGCCATCAACCCTGATATCGCACCAGACGCACCGATCATGACGACGCGCTCCCCTGGATTGGCAGCTATGAAAAGCGCAGCACCGGCTAGCCCACTGGCAATAAAGGCGATGATCAATCGCGCGCTGCCCAACCGCCGCGCAGCAACCGTGCCGACCGCCAGGAACCATGCGGTGTTCATCGCCAGATGAACGAAATCCCCGTGCAGGAACATGTGCGTAATGGGAGATGTGAATTCAGCCCAAGGATGTCCTGGAATTTGCGGACCGAAATCCGTGTAGCGTTCGGGGATGAGGGCCAGCGCCAGCAGCAGCCATTCCTCGTCGGCCACGCTGATGATCTGCCCGCCAATATGAATGGCGATGAACATCCCCATCAGAATGACGACGACCGACGGCGCGTTGAAAATCGGCTCCCGCGTACTCACTCTGTTCCCAACCTCTTCTAGCGTGGACTGGCACGTTTAGTGCTCACTCTTGCCAACAAAGTGAGACGGTTGATGCTTTGATGCTCGTCTGTCCCACTATGGCACGAATGACTGCAACCGCCAGCAGACCCCTTGGACAGATGCGATGAAAAACCGGACGACTGAATTGCTTTTCGGCTACTGGAACGACACACGGCAGGGACGTCCGGCCCCGCACCGCTTTGATATAGAGCCAGCCAAGCTTTCCGCAATCCTGCCGGAGACCCTGATCCTCGAATACGCGACCGGCGCCTACATGTTCCGACTTGCCGGCACCCGCATCTGCGAGCGCTTTGGCCGCGAACTGCGTGCCACTGACTTCTCCGATCTTTGGCTTCCTGAGCACCGGACCCAACTCCGTCAGGCATTGGAAAGAGTTCGTGACGAAAGCCTCGTTCTCACCGCGGCCCTGGAACTCGTCAATGCTTCTGGTGCCGCGGCAGACCTCGAGTTGCTGCTACTGCCGCTTACCCTGAACGGCGCAACCAACGAACGCTTCCTCGGCTCCATGTCCTGCAGCGATGCGCCTGCATGGCTGGGCCACGAACGCCCGGTAGCGATTACCCTCCACAGCGTAACACTTGCGAGCCCCGACGCCCTGCACGCCGCAAGCCATGCGGTCTCTCCGAAACTCGCGATCCCTCAGCCCCTCAAGCAATACATGAGGCCGTCCACTTCCCCGCCCCGCCGCCGCTTTCGGGTCATTGAAGGCGGTCGGCCCAGTACCGCTGACGACAGGCCCCGCTGAGTCGCACCCCCAAGCATTAGTGTTTCATTCAAAGCGCCCGGTTAGCCATTTCTTAAGCTGCCCCACCTACAATTGGAGCGGTCTGAACGCTCATTGCCCAACCGCATCACGCGCTTCGTAAAGAGCCAAGAACCACCACGGCCAAGAACGGAAGATCAATGTCCGCACCGACCGAGACAATGCCGCGTGCAAACGCAGCCACGCAGCCGCCATCTCAAAACGACGACCAGCGGCGCTACAAGCGGTATGTCATTACCCTCCTCGGCCGCTTCATGCGCGAGAACAAATCAGAATACCCCTGCAGGCTCGTGAACATCTCGGTCGGCGACGCCACGCTTAACTCACCCGTGGAACCCGAAATTGGCGAGCGCATTGTCGTCTACTTCGATCACATCGGTGGTCTGGAAGGACACGTCGAACGCGTGTTCGACGGTGGTTTCGCAATCTGCCTCACCATCTCAGATCACAAGCGGGAAAAGCTCGCAGCACAGCTCACCTGGTACATCAATCGCCATGAGCTCGATCGTGACACCATGCGCCGGCACCCCCGCTACGAGCTGGCGAACACGACTGCGAAGCTGACCCTGTCCGACGAAACGGAGCTCAACGTACAGGTCCTCGACGTGTCCATCTCGGGCGCGTCCGTAAAGACCACCGAACGCCCACCTGTCGGATCCTCGATAAGACTTGGAAAGCTGCGGGCTCGCGTTGTTCGCCACCACGATCAAAGACTGGGCGTGGAGTTCATCGACATTCAGCGCCCGGACGCGCTTCGAAAGTACTTCGGGTGAAGTTGGAGTCAAAAAAAAGCTCGTTTCGATGCTTACGCGATTGGACCCAGAGGTTAAGATTGCGTTTGCGGCAACAGTAGGTAGCGTTTCGTAGAGGGTGTGTAATGCGTCTGTTCGTTGCGTTTCTAGTCTCCGCCATAATTGTATCCGCCGCACCAGCGGATGCGGACAACTCGCGCCGCTCGGCGGGACCATCAACCTTCATGCGCGTGTTCGGCCCGACACCTCCGCCCCAGGGGTACGTTCAGTTCTGCGCCGTCCACAGCAAGGAGTGCGCCCGGGACACGAAGCCAAAGCGCCGGTTCCCAGCCACGCCAGCCCTTCTGAGCGATCTCGATGAGGTCAACCGCATCGTGAACACAACCATAGCTCCGGCGACCGACAGAGAAATCTACGGCGTCGAGGAACTATGGACCCTACCGACCACGAAAGGCGACTGCGAGGATTATGCGCTCCTGAAACGCAAGATCCTGATTGCACGGGGCTGGCCGGCGAGCGCGCTACTCATGACGGTGGTCCGCGACCAGCAGGGTGAGGGACACGCGGTCTTGACTGCACGAACCGACCAGGGAGACTTCATCCTCGACAACAAAGAGCCTGCCGTGAAGCTCTGGCACGAAACGCCCTACCGTTTCATCATGCGTCAATCCTACATGGATCCAGGCACCTGGATGTCGCTGGACCCGGACCAGACCTGGCAGACGATCCTCGCCGCCACCAGTCAGCCGGGTGAAGCATGGTCGACGCGGGCCACCCGCCCCGACTAAGGCACCGCGAATTGGATCAGCCAGTCGACCGGGGATCGACGCACAGTCGCTCCCTGAAAAGCCGCGATTTCTCGCGGTAGCTCTCGACCCCGCGCCTCATGCCCGAGATGTCAGCGTCGCTGAGCGTCCTGACCACCTTCGCCGGCACGCCAACGACCAGGGATCGTGGCGGAATGACCTTTCCTTCTGGTACGAGCGCTCGGGCACCGACAAGCGCTTCCTCGCCGATCACGGCACCATTGAGGACGGTGGCGCCGATGCCGATCAGTGCTCCAGCACCCACAGTGCATCCGTGAAGCATCGCCATGTGACCAACCGTGCAGTCCGGACCGACGTGCAGCGGGAAGCCGGGGTCCGTATGCAGCACCGCACCATCCTGGATGTTGGACCGGTCGCCGACGTGGATCGGCTCGTTGTCGCCGCGCAGGACGGCATTGAACCAGACACTCGCTTCTTCCCCGATCACGACCTGCCCCACAATCACTGCCCCCGGAGCTACCCAGTAGGCCCCCGATGCAGGCAGCTCGATACGATTGTCGCGGAGTGAATAGAGCACGTGACGTCTTCCTGCTGGTCCAATCTACTCTTCCAGGTCGATATCCAGCACGACGAGCTGCAGCTGGTAGCTGACCTCGCCATCCTCTTCCTCGCGATAGAGTGGCGCCAGGAATTCTTCGCCATCGAATACTTCCGCCATGTCGGACTTCTTCGGCGTCATCACGACCCTGATGGAATTGTTCCTGAACAACTTGCGCAGGTACTTCTCGAGGCGCGGAATATCCTCTTTCATGTGCGGCTTTCCTTCGAGTTGGAAGTTGGGCCGCCCCCGCGGCCAATGTGTTGTGGCGAGTGGATCTACCCCTCGCCCCTTAAAAGCTGATCCATCGTCCGCGCGGGTTCGGGACACCCTGCGGAACCGATAACCTTGGCAGGCACCCCCGCGACTGTCGATCGCTCCGGCACGTCCTTCAGCACCACGCTGCCAGCAGCAACGCGCGAGCAATCCCCCACATGGATATTGCCGAGCACCTTTGCGCCGGCGCCGATCATGACGTTGTCGCCAATCTTCGGATGCCGATCGCCACCGACACTTCCCGTTCCTCCGAGCGTCACCTCGTGCAGTATAGAACAGTTGTCGCCAATGCGCGCCGTCTCGCCAATTACGATGCCGGTCCCATGATCGAACATGATGCCGACTCCGATTTCCGCTGCCGGGTGAATATCGACCGCGAAAATCCGCGAGGACTGGCTCTGGAGATAATACGAGAAGTCCTGACGGCCGGAGATCCAGAGTTCGTGCGCGAACCGGTGCGTGACGAGGGCATGAAATCCCTTGAAGTAGAGAAGCGGCTCTATGTAGCGGTTGCACGCCGGGTCTCGGTCGAAAACGGCTGCAAGATCCGCCCTGAAGATCCGCCCGAGGTTCTCGTTCCGCGCCAGCATCTCGTGGAAAACGCCGGCAATAACCCGCGCACCGACATCCGGGTGATCGAGCCGCTGGGAAAGCCGATGCACCACCGAATCCTCGATCCTTTCATGATCGAGTACCGTTGACTGAAAGAACCCTGCCAGCGCCGGCTCGACAGCCTGAGCCACGAGCGATTCCCGCCGCAACTCGCTCCACACCGGATCGCGCAGATCTTCCAAAACTTCGCTGCCGATCTCAGCTGCCATACACAAATCTTCGCTATTGTCTTCTCGATCTGGAGGTAACCACTGCCCCCAACGAAGTCAATCGACACGACTGCATCGAGGCATGAAAACAAAATTCGAGTGCGCCCCAGCGCAAATTTGCAGAAATATATCGGATGCCGCTTCCAAGATCAGTTGGGTTAAAATTTCCGAATTGAGCAACTCGTGAAGCATCGAAAGACTGCAGACAGCAAGTGGGCGCCAAATTTTCCCCGTGTAGATCCACAGCACACTCTACTACCTATTGCAGCGCACAACACAATTCACTTGATCGCAAGCAATCCCCCCAAGTACTTTCGCGTCATGATCCGTCCCTAGAAACGGAAAGCTCACAGGGAAAGGGCGCTCCGATGACGATGGCAACCAGAGTAAACACATTGCTGATCATCCTATCGTTCGGTTTTCTGACGGCAGTTGTACTCGGCGCAATTTGATCGCCGAGCATGGTGCAGATGGTCGCGTGCTGATTGCACTCAGCGCTTGACGAGATATCCGAGCACCGCGCCAAGCAAAGGGTAGGCAAACTTCGGAATGCTGCCCTTTGCGATAGCAGCCACGAACGTCGTGACTTGCGGAACGAGCGTCAACGCCGCCCCGATCAATCCACCGACCACCGCCGCAGTCAGCACCGCCGACGATGGAGTCGACACGTCCTTGAGGACCTGGGCACCGATCACCCCGACCAACCACACGATCACCGCGCAGACGAGAGCGAATGCGAATATCTGAAGTGCCCCGAGCGCGGGCAGCTGCT
>JBJOGJ010000122.1:0-11361 GCA_046048295.1 Pseudomonadota bacterium
CCGTTCGAGAGGTATGCCGACGATGCGATCTGCCACTGCCGAAGCGAGGCGGAGGCGCGGGTCCTGCAGGACGCGCTCGCCGCCCGACTGGCCGAGTGCAAGCTGAAGCTGCATCCCGAGAAGACGAAAATCGTCTATTGCAAGGATGTGAACCGGAAGGGCGACTTTCCCGCCATCCGCTTCGACTTCCTGGGCTTCGAGTTCCGGGCCCGGAAGATCATGTGGCTAAAGCCGAAGGGGCGCATCTTCTCGCACAGCTTTCAACCGGCTGCCAGTCCGAAGGCGCTCGTGCGCATCAGCCGGGAGATCCGGCGATGGGCGCTGCACCACCGCAGTGACAAATCCCTGGAAGAACTTGCCCGGATATACAATCCCGTCATCCGCGGCTGGATCTCCTACTACAGACATTTCTACAAGACCCAGCTCAGACCGGCGCTGAAGCGTATCGACGCCTATGTCATCCGATGGGCCCGCCGCAAGTACAAGCGGATGGTGCATCAGACCAAGGGCGGCAGGGACTGGCTCGACCGGCTGCGCCGGAAGACGCCGAGGCTCTTCGCTCATTGGCCCCTATGTCATGGCAACGGCCGAACATCGGGAGCCGTGTGACTCGAGAGGATCATGCACGGTTCTGGGAGCAGCCGGAGGTGAAAGTCCTCCGGCTGACTCGACAAAATCGTTGATCCGGCGTTTCTTCGTCAACCGACGAGCTAGGGCGGAAAGCAGTCGTCAGGCCTGGAAATTCACCAACAGTGTGATGCACCGCAGCGATCTTAGCAGCAACGACCACCGACTTGGCGTGCGCAGAAAACACATGCCGACTGATTGTCCGTGTCTCGGGACGGCAGAAATTGGCCCGTCGCGTTTTTGAGAACGAAACAGGTTTCGGGTGAGAAGCGGCCATCCAGTTGCAGCACGGCGTGACGAGCAGAATGTTGCAGTGCACATGCTGAGGGGTTTGCATCGGGTTTGGATGCCACACGAGTGTTGCGCACCGGCACATAGTCGGCAGTGGGTCATTTTCAACATGGCCTAGTCGTCGGCTTTTGGAGTGCAGCCGCCGTAACTCCCGACTGATCCGATCACATGTACGAAGGGGCAGCAAGTCTTTCCCATGGCCGACGGTCGAAGCACCTCAATCACCGGACATGACAAGAAGCCTTGGCCATGTGGTCAGCGCCGGAAGTGCTATTTCGCATCGCGGGGCTGTGTGGTCCGGGAAGGCTAAGTGGCCGGATCCCGGCCTTCGCCGGGATGACGTGCTGGGTTTGGCCGTCGGTATTGCCGGGTCTCGCGAAAGGCTCGACCGCGACCTACGAAACAAAAATAGGTGTCATCGAGGTCGCGCGACGCGAGAGCCGGGACACTGTGGCCGAAGACGCAGAGCCGCGTGGCAAACGTTAGGCCGTGCATCTCCTGGATCCCGGCTCTCCGCGCTGGCGCGCTGCGGCCGGGATGACAGAAATGCAGGTATTGATCGGCGCTCGTCACATCGCCCCGAGACGATGGGAGATGGGACGACCGCCACCCCTTCTGCTCCGCGACGGACTACTCCGGGAAAATCGCGGTCATCTTGTTCTCGACGCCGTTCTTCTTCATCTCGGACTTGAAGATCTCGTGGATGCGGGGGTCCTGATCCTCGTACTCGATCTGGTCGCCGCCTTCCTTGATGCTCGTCGAGGCGGCGGGCTTGGCGCCGATCTTCTCGCCCGGAAGCGCGCCGAAGAAGGCACGATGCTGGCGGCCGATGACGGGGTACCTCAGGCCGCCGAAGCCGGTGGCGAGGTAGCGGGCAGGCTCCTTCGAGGTATTGAAGTGCTGGTGGAACTGCTGGTCGGCGGGCGGGAATACGACGCCGTGCTTCCAGTCAATGCGAACGAAGTCCTGATCGCCCTCGTACCAGCAGAGCGAATAGCCATGCCCCGTCACGCACATGACGTGGAAGCCCGGGAAATGGCGGTGCGCCTTCTTATAGGTACCGACCGGCATCTCGGAAATGTGGGCGTGCATGGTGCCGTCGGCCAGGACGAACATGATGTTGGTGGAACCGGCGCCGCGATCCGACCAGGCGTGCAGTTCGATCGACGCCATGTCGGGGACGAAATTGGTCTCCCACATGTGATTGCCCGGACGGAAGGAATGCAGGTCGCCCTCGCCCGTGAAGTGGCTTTCCTTGCCGGTGCGGTCCGTGAAGTCGAATGGATTGTCGAAGATGAAGGCCTCGTGGTGGACGGTCTTCATCATCATCGGCAGCGTGGTAGTGGCGGCGAGGCGGGCTCGTTCCGTGCCGGAGCCGTTGAAGTGACGATGCCTGGCATTCAGGGGAATCGCGAACATCGCCTTGGGGCCCCACTCGAACGACCGCTTCGAGCCGTCGGCAAGTTCGATCTGCGTCGAGCCCGTGCCTTCAAGGACGTAGATCACCTCCTCGTAAACATGGCGCTGCTGGGTCGAAGACTTGCCGGGCTCAAGATCGTAGACGAACATCTGGGCGAAGTCGCCGCGGCCGGCACAGTGCACGGCGGCGGCCTTCATGTCGTAGCGCGGCCAATGCTTCGTCTCGACCTGGAAGAGGTCGACGCCCATGCCCTCGGCGATCGGCAGCCCCTCCCTGTCGAGCCATTCCTGATAGGCGTCGACGCCGTAGCGCAACTGTGGTGCATCCTGCATGGGATTTCCTCCGTGGATCGGTTATGGTTTGGCGGGATTATGCCGCAACGTGACTTTGTTGTCTGCACCCTGCTTGGCGGCCGGGCGTTGCCGGGGCGGCCGAGTTCTGGTCTATTCGCGGCAAATCGACGTGACACCCAGGAAAGGACATCGCCGACATGCAGGAGCGCGCCAACACGGCTGCAACCATTCCCTACGAGGATCTGCGCGAGTGGCTGGAGATCGCCGATCGGATGGGCGAAGTGCGCCACATCAAGGGAGCGTCCTGGCAGGAGGATATCGGGCTCGTGGCGGAGGCGATCCTGAAGGCGGACCATGGCCCGTGCGTGGTGTTCGACGAGGTGCCGGGCTGCCCGAAGGGCTTCCGGCTGCTGCTCAACGTCTTCGCAGGGGAAAGGCGGAACATGACGCTGGGCCTCCCCGACCACTATGACAAGTGGGAGCTTTCGGACGGCTTCCGCAAGGCCTTCCTCGAAGACCCGAAGTACATCAAGCACGAGATCGTCAGCGACGGGCCGGTGCTCGAGAATGTACTGACGGGCGACGATATAGACGTCACAAAGTTTCCGTCCCCGGTCTGGCACGAGAAGGACGGCGGACGGTATATCGGTACGGGCACCTACTCCATCACGCGCGACCCGGAGGAGGGCTGGCTCAACGCGGGCGCCTACCGGGCGCAGGTGCATGACGCCAAAAGCGTCGGCATACTGATGGCCAAGGGGCACCATGGGCAGGTGCATCGGGACAAGTATTTCGCGAAAGGCGAGGCCTGTCCCGTCGTGATGGTGCTCGGCGGCGATCCGCTGGTGTTCTTCTACGGTGGAACGGAAGCACCCTATGGCGTGTTCGAGCTCGACATCGTCGGCGGCATGCGCGGCAAACCGGTGAAGATGGTCGAGGGGAAGTTTACCGGACTGCCGTTTCCGGCCAATGCGGAGATCGTGCTCGAAGGATTCCTCGAGCCAGGCAAGACCCATCCGGAAGGACCGTTCGGCGAGTGGACCGGGCATTATGCCGGCGGCGTCAACGACCTGCCCGTGCTCGACATCAAAGCGATCTATCACCGCAACGATCCGATCCTGCACGGTGTGCCGCCAATGGGCGGCGGCTCCGATGAAATGGCGCGGTACCGGGCCGTGATGCGATCCGCCATGGTGAAGCAGAACCTCGTGGGGGCCGGGGTGCCCGGCGTGCAGCAGGTGTGGTGCCACGAAGTCGGCGCGTCGCGGCTCCTGCACGGCATCTCGATCAGGCAGAGCCATCCGGGCCATGGCGTGCAGGCGGCCGTGGTCGCAGCGCAGTGCGGCGCTGCCGCCTATGCGGTAAAATACGTCATCGTGACCGACGACGACGTGGACGTCACAGACCTTGAGCAACTGCTGTGGGCGATGTGCACACGGACCGACCCGAAGACGTCGATCCAGTTCCTGGAAGGCGTGTGGGATTCGCCGGCGGACGCACGGCTGACGCCGGAACAGCGCAAGCTCGGGGACATGACGCATTCGATGTGCATCATCGATGCCTGCCGGCCCTACCGCTGGCGGGACCAATTCCCGCCGAGCAACACGCCGAGCCCGGAGGTCGCACGCAAGGCGCGGGAGAAGTTCGGCTGGCTGCTGACGGGCAGAAGCGGTCCGGACGAATAGGCGGCCTCAGCGCGGAAATGCCTGCAGCCCGATGAAGAGCCCCATGACGAGCAAGGCGATGAAGAAAAATCGCTGGAACATGCGCTCGGATATGCTGGCGCGGTAACGTTGACCGATCCACATGCCGACAAAAGCCGGCAGGATCGCGCCAGTGGACACGGCTCCGAGTTCCGCGTTCAGGAGTCCGTTGCCGTGCATGGTGAGTGCGAGGGCGACAGTAAGCAAGGTGAACTTGATGCCGAGCGCCTGGATCAGCTCGTCCTTGGGCAGGCCAATTGCCTGCAGGTAAACGACGCCGGGCAGTATATTGGTGCCGGTCATGCCGGTCGCGAGGCCATTCAGGACGCCGGCGACAGGACCAGTGGGGCGCTCCCATTCAGGGGCGATCCTGAAACGCCAGCCGGCCAGGTTGATGATGGCGTAGGTGGTAAGCAGAATGGCGAGCAGCACAGTCAACCACTCGACGCCGATCCAGGTGTGTACGCGGCCGCCGATCCAGACGGTGCCGACGGCGAGGGCGAGGAAGGGCCAGATGCGACGCAGAATGACGAGGCCCTTGCCGCCAACGGCAGCCTGCCAGACGTTGGTGAAGAACGAAGGAAAAAGAATGAGCGCCATTGCCGAGTGGAGGCCTAGGGTAGCCGTGAGCAGGGAGAGCGCCACGAGCGGAAGGCCCATGCCGACAACGCCTTTGACCAAGCCTGCAAGCAGGAAGGTGAAGGCGACGAGGGCGAGTATGGCGGGATCGGTCATCGTGGCTCCGGTTGGCGGCAGGGCACTAGAGGTGGCGCGGCTGGCGGAGTCAAGGGCGGGAACGGATGCCGAAGGAGGAGTAGAGCGAGATGATTAGCATCGGCCAGAGGCAGATACCCGGCGCGGGCGAGATCTACCTAGACCATGTCGGCTGGATGGTTGCGGATATTGCGGCCGCGGCGGCGACCTTCGAGCGGCTCGGCTTCAGGCTCACGCCGTATTCCGTGCACGGCGACCGCGATCCGGAGACAGGAGCCATGAAGCCGATGGGGTCGGCCAACCGGCTGATCATGCTGGGGGACGGCTATCTCGAGATACTGACGCCGGTCGCGGGCGTGAATACGCCGGTCGCTCAACACATGCGGGGCTGCATCGCACGAAACCCGGGCGTGCATCTCGTTGCGTTCACGGTGGCGGATGCGGAGGAGGATGCGAAGCGCGTGGCTGCTGCCGGGTTCGATCTGCAGCCAACAGTGCATCTCAGGCGCACGATCGAAGGGCAGGACGGACACGAGACCGAGGTTTCGTTCACAGTGATGCGGGCGCGTTTCGACGCAGTGCCGGAGGCGCGGATACAGGTGCTGACGCACCATACGCCGGACGAAGTCTGGCAGCCGCGCTACGTCGGCAATGCACTCGGGGTGTGGGGGCTCGGTTCCGCGTGGCTCGCGACAGACGATCCGGCAAAGAGCGCAGAAGGGTTCGCCCGGTTTGCGGGGCGGCCGGCGCACCGGCAGGAAGACGGCAGCTTCCAGATTGCGCTCGAACGGGGCGTGCTGAAGTTTCTTCGGCATGACGAGGCTGCGGAAAGGCTTGGGGGCGGATCGCTGCCGGCACCGCCGCAGATCGCGGCAATCGGGCTCAAGTGCCGATCACTCGAGGCGGCGGCAAGCCATCTCGAGGCCAACGGAATCCGCCCGCTGGAGAGTTCTGCAGAGCGCATCATCATCGCCTCGGAGGATGCCGTGGGCGTGCGGTTGATCCTGACACAAGGCTGATGATCCAATTCTACTATTGGCATGCTATTTATTGTTTGTTTCTATATTTTGTAGTTTTTATGGATTATTTTTTTAGTTTTTTCTTCTTGTACGCAAATAATTAGAAACACCTATTGCGCAAACCGGTGTACAGTCTTCTCGTTCGCAAATTCCAACAGGAGACGGTGCCGACAATGCTCAAGCTCTTTACCGAACATCCTAAATCGGTCGGGGAGACCTATCCCGAGCACATGGGCAGCGCGCTGTTCTTCTCACGCAAGCTGTTCACGGCAGGATTCTGCTGTCTGGTGCACGCGATCCTGCCATTCCTGTTCCAGAAGACGGCAAGCGGCATAATCGCGGAACTGAACGAGCGGATGATCCTGAACCGCAGCAAACTGCAGGCGCCGAGCGAAGATGGGGAAAAGCCGCTGAAGCGGGCGGCGTAGCCCAACGCAAGGGCCAATTCCTGCAGCGACATGTCGTGGTGCTTATCGCCGGATCCGGCCATACGCACCGGACGACGTTCGTTAGGGGCAAAACGACCAGCAAAACGTGAAACGGGCGGCCCAGTGAGCCGCCCGCATCTTTGCCCCCGTCAAACCAGCCGTCATTGCGCAGGATCGATGATGATCTTGCCGAACACCTCGCGGTCCTCAATCATTCGGACCGCTTCCTTGACGCCGTCGAGACCGAATGTCTTGTCGATGGGCACGGTCATCCTGCCTTCGGCGATGTAGCCGAGAAGCGCCGTCAAGTCCTCAGGCTCCCAGCTGTTGGAGCCCAGCACGTCGAATTCGAAGCTCCATATATAGCGAAGATCAGTCTTCGGATCGAAACCGGCGGTGGCACCGCAAGTCAGCAGCTTGCCGCCACGACGCAGGACACGCATCGACTTCACCCAGGTGTCGCCGCCGGTGAAGTTGACGACCATGGTGACGCCGCCTTCCCACTTGCGGCGGTGCGGCTTCTCGTACATCGACCAGATTTCCTTCACGAAATCCTTCTCGACGTAGTTGATCCCCTTGTCGGCCCCGAGCTCCTTGAGGCGCGCGAGCTTGTCCTCGCTCGAGGCACAAACGATCGTCTCGGCGCCCATGAGCTTGGCAATGAGCAACGCTCCCGTTCCAACACCGCCGCTGGCGCCAAGGATCAGGACACTGTCGTTCTTGTTCACCTGTCCGCGGGTCACCATCATGCGGTGCGCGGTGCCATAAGCGACGGGAAGGCTCGCGGCCTGGGCGAAACTGACGTTGTCCGGCATGCGGATGAGCTGGTGAGCCGGCACAGCGCAGTATTCCGCCAGACCGCCGGGCACCGTCTCGCCAACCAGCTTGTGCTCAATGCGGTTGCGCGGGTCGATCAGCACACGGTCGCCGACCTTCCAGTCCTTGACGTCGGCGCCGACCTCTACGATCTCGCCCGCCACGTCCAGGCCGGCAATGATCGGGAACGGCAGCTTAATGCCCGGCATGCCGCGACGCGTGAAGATATCGTGGTAGTTGAGGGAGGTCGCCTTGACCTTCACGACGACGCCGGCGGGCTCGCACTTCGGATCCGGGAAGTCATTGACGAGCTTGAAGGCATCGTTGTCGCCGTGTTCGTAGAGGACGCATGCGCGCATGATCGGTGTTCCTTTCCTTTTTTGGTATCAGGTCAGCTGGCCGTTGCGTAAACGCCGCGGCCGCTTGCAACGAGGTTGCCGTCACTGTCGTAGACCGAGGCTTCGGCAGAAGAGACGCCGCGCCCGAGCTTGATGACCCTTCCCTTGACGGTCATGTCGCCCTTGGCGGGACGGTGATAATCGACGCGCATGTCAACGGTCGGGACAGGTCCACCGAGCTTCGCAGCGAGGGCGTAGTCGGCGACAGTGTCGATGAGTGTCGCGAGGATGCCGCCATGGGTGTAGCCGGCCTTGGCATTGACGACGAACTCCTGGCGCCATTTCGAGGCGACGACAATGCCGTCTTCCCCCAGTTCCTTGAGTTCAAGGCCAAGCCACTGGTGGAAGGGTGCCTGGCGAAGGCGATCGTTCAACTCGTCGAAGGTCATCTTGTTTTCGGACACGGGTTGTCACTCCTCGGTTGCAAGGCTCCGCAAGGCGTTGGTGTCGACCTTGTTTGAGCCGCTCAGGGGAAAGTCCTCCACGAAGAAAACGCGGCGGGGATGGGCGTAGGCGGGGCCATTGTCGATCGCATACTTGCGTACCTCATCCTCAGTAATCATCGAGCCGGTGGCGCGCTTGACGAAGGCATATGGCACCTGACCGCGGCGCTCGTCGTCAAAGGGCAGGATCATCGCCTGGGCAATCCCGGGATGGCGCTCGAGGCGGATCACGACCTCGCTCGGGAATATGTTCTCGCCGGAGCAGACGAACATGTCGTCTCGGCGGCCGACGAAATACATCCAGCCGTCGTCGTCCTGGCGCAGGATGTCGCCGGTACGGAACCAGCCGTCCTTGAAGCGCTCGGCGGTGGCCTCGGGCAGGTTGTGGTACCCAAGCGCGACACCGGGATTGCGGACGACCAATTCGCCTTCCTGCTCGTGCGGCCCGTCCTCGAAACGGAACTCGACGCCCGGCATTGGATAGCCGACGCTCGACGGCGGGCGCGGCTTGCCCTCGGGGTGATACCAGCCCGTCATGTTCGGGCCGCCTTCCGTGATACCGTAATTGTATTGCACACGGCAGTTCGGAAAGGTTGCCAGGATACGCTCGATGAGCGCCAGGGATGCCGGGGCGGAACCCATAGATACGGTGTCCACGGACGAAACGTCGATCCTGGACAGAAGCTCACGCTCCTCCAGCAACATGTACATCATCGTCGGGACGCCGGTGACCATCGTCGCCTTGTAGCGATCGACGGCGTCGAGCGTGACCCTCGCATCGAAGCGGGGAAGGATTATCAGCGTAGCGCCGGGCAGGACCGCCGTCTTGATGGCGAGCAGGGCATTCTTGTGGAAGAAGGGCGCGGAGACGATGGTGCGTTCTCGGCCCGTCAGACGGCGGACCTCGACGAGCATGTGCGTCGACCACTGCTGGCCGGCGTGCCCCAGATAGACGCCCTTCGGCCGGCCCGTGGTGCCGGAGGTATAGGGCATCGAGCAGATATCGTGCTCGCCGACAGGGACGGTCTCGAAGGGGCCGAAATCGAGGAATGTGTCATAGCCGGCATCGAAATCGACTACGGCACGGCCGGGCGGGACGAGGCCGGCGGTCTCGGTTTCGACGAAGTGAAATACGGTACCGGAATCGTCAAGAATGAAGTCGATGGTATCGCGGGCGAGCTTGACGTTTACGGGCACGACGACACAGCCGGCGCGCATGATGCCAAAGAAAACCTCTATGAACTCGATGCGGTTCTTGGCCAGGATGGCCACGGACTGGCCGGGCGCGATGCCGCGGTTGCGCAGGCCACGAGCGACAGCATCGGCGCGGCGGTCGAGATCGCGGTAGGTGCGTTCGACGGGGGCGGCCGGATCGCGCAGATCGATTACCGCAACCTTGTCGCTCTCACGATGAGAGCGGATCAAGTCGCCAAGATTCCCAGTCATCTTCAACGGCCCTTCGGCGGCGTTGCCGCGAACTCCGAGCCAGTCAGGCAGAAGCGACCTTCCGGATCCTGCCAGAGGATACCTTCGGCGTGGAGTTCTCCCAATGCGCGAGCGACGGCCTGGAAGCCTTCGGCCTCGAAGACTTCGGTGAGCTCGGCGAAATATTTCGGTTTCGTCTCAATCAGCTTTTGGATGGCCCGCGCCAATGCGGCGACATCCACTGTGGCTGCAGGCTTTGCGGCGCCCTTGGCGGCACCGCGGTAGTCGGCGAGGCTCACCTTGTCGGCATAGGCATAGGCAATGCGGTGGAAACGCTCGCGCGGCACGTTGTCGGAAATGGTGGCGTCGATGCCCATCTTGTCGGTAACGGGGATCTTGCCAGGCACGTAGGGCAGACTGGGATCGAGGGGCTTGGAGCGCGCACCCGTGACGATCATCACGTCGCGGCTTGCCTGGACCCGGGTGGCGACGGCCCATTCGACGTCGACCATGTCGAAGACGTCGATGTCGTCATCGACGACGGTGACGTGCTTCATGTCGGCTACGGAAAGGGCGGCGAGGATGGCGTTCTTGCCGTCACCGGGGTGCGGCTTGATGGCGATGACGGCATGCCAGTGACAGCAACCGCCAGGGGTGATGTTCACGGCGGTGGCCTGCACTCCGGCCTCCTTCAGAGCGCGACGGACAGCGGCCTCGTAGATCGGGCCAGAAGGCCAGATGTTCTCCCACGGCATCTGCAGGGCGTAATAGATCGGATCGCGGCGCATGGACACGGCCTTGACGCGAACGACCGGGTTCCAGTGGAGCCCGCCCATCAGGCGTGTGAACTCGCCGAACCGGCCTTCGGGCTTCGTCCAGCCGACAGGAAGGATCTCGGCCTCGAGCACGATCTCGGCATCGGCAATGCATGGCAGGTCGATCGTGCTGCACGGGGTCAGCTTCAAGGGCTCGCCACGCATGCCACCCGCCATGGCAATTTCGCTAGTGCCGATCGGCGCCTTGAAGGTCGAGGCAATGAGTTCGATGGGGTGGGTGCCGATGTTGATGGAGATCGGCAGCGGCTCCCCCTTGGCGTAGGCCTTCTTGGCGAATTTGTGCAGGTTGTTGGGCGTGACGATGTCGATGCCGGTAAGGTTCTTCTCCTTGACCAGGAAGCGGTAGACGCCCGCGTTGAGCGCCTCGTGCTCGCCATCCGGATCCTTGGCTATCGTGATGCCGGCGGTGATCATCGGACCGCCGTCAAGGACGGAGAAGAGTGGCACGGGAAGTGCGAAAAGGTCGACCGCATCGCCCTCCTGCAGAACCTCGCGCGAGGGGCCGGAGTTCACCGTGACAGGCTCGATCGGCCGGTCGAGGCCAGCGCGCACACGAGCCTCGATCTCGCTGAAGTCGCAACCCATGGCGATGGCGAGGCGTTCGCGGCTGTTGGTGAGGCCGGAGACGACGGGGATCGAAAATCCGTTGACGTTGGTGAAGAGCAACGCCTTGTCCGACTGGTCCACCAGGGCTGCGATATAGCGGATGTCGACGGGCGCGCCGATCTCGTCGAGCTCGCCGGCAGATCTCAAGTCGTCGAGGAGCTGCCTGAAGCTAGCGGTCATTGCGGTCCCTTTTTGTCGCTTGGCGGTCAATCGGATGGAATAAGACTATACGAGGCCGTCCGTCGAACGCAATCCGTCTCGCATAAAAATCACCAACGGGAGAAGCTTGTTGCTCCTCCCGTTTCAATCGTAGAATTTCATGCCAATATTTCTAGATGAGTC
>JBJOGJ010000123.1:0-11190 GCA_046048295.1 Pseudomonadota bacterium
GGCCACCCGTATAGATCGGCACGCTCAAGCGGCCGACCACGGTCGTATTGCGCCGCTCGTCGGTAATGCCAGGCACGTCATAGTCTTTTGTATGGGACGCATCGACCCGCACTTCCGGCAGCAACTCGCCGCGGATCCGCCCGATCGTATGCCGCTGCGCTTCCTCCCGATAGAGCGCCGCAATGATCAGCGGATTCTCCTTGAAGGACATGTCTATCGCCTGGGCGAGCGTCTTTGGCAGCCTGTTGCGCGGCACCACAGGATCTTGCAGCCGGCCTGGCGAAAACCCGATAATTCTATGGTACTCGGCACGGCTGCCCTTCAGGTTCGCCCGCGCCAATTCTAGGTTGGACACCGACACGGAACGCCGCGACCGCGCCTGCGCCACGTCCGTCCGCGTCACCTCGCCCACATTGAACCGATCCAGTGTCGCCCGCAATTCCCGCGACAACACATTGACGTTGTTCTCGTTGAGCCGCACGATGGCTTGGTCGCGCACCACGTTCATGTATGCAACGACGGCCCCGGACAGCACCGACTGCTCAGTATTCCGCAGCGTCTCACGCCCCGCGCGCACCAGCGCCTCGGCTTCGCGCAACTGCTCGATCGTCCGAAAGCCCCTAAAAATCGGCTGAGACAGGTTCACACCGAGTTGCTTCGGATAAACCGAGCCGTCACTACCTGCACCAGGCGATGAACTTTGGTTGTCGTATGTAGCCCGGGCATTGGCAGATATCGTCGGCCGGAAGCCCGCGTGAGCCTGTGAGACGGTTTCGTCTGTTGCCCGCAACCGCGCGCGCTCCGCATCCAGCTCAGGATTCGTCCGGTAGGCTGCTGCGAGCGCCTCGCGCAACGTCTCTGCATGGACCTGGGAGACAGTCGACGGCACACCCCCGAGAGCGACGACGAGCAATGCCGCCCGCATGACAAGGGATGATAGTCGCTGGCGTTGTAGAGCAGCCATTTTAATCCACCTGCTGTCGTTCCGGCGCACGTCGATCAGAAGCACATACAGTGATTCGAACGCGCAGTATCCTCACCGGCACCCGTTATGTCGAAAACGGGCAACACCTCCATGCAGACGCAAACAAATGACGCAACGCAAACGAGCAGGTCCGCACAACGCCTTCGACGCGTACCCGTCGAGGGTTCACAGGGATCTCCGCCCTGGAGCAACAGTCGGACATAATGAACAATGCCGCTGGCACGGAACTTTCGCAACCGCCGGCATGGAAACGTAATCGAATGGGAATAGTGTGTGTCTGCAAATACACACTTCATGCGTGCATGAGGCACGCAGCCCCGCAGTGAAGCAGCCGTCCGGCCCGCGCAATTCAGAAAACGAACTGCGCCTTGGCCTCGAACCCGGGCAGCATGGGTGCGCTTCCCTCGAACAGGACCTGCCTATCGTACGTGTCGTCGAAGCGTTGCCACCGGACAACGTGACCGACGGGACCATCACCGACGACCACCGCGATCAGCCGGCCGCGATGCTTCAGTTGCTCGAGTAGCCCCTCCGGCAACTCGGAGACACCACCAGACACAAGGATCGCATCGTAGGGTCCCTCCGCCGGATATCCCAAGGCCAATGCACCGCTCATGACGACAGCATTGTCGATACCGATGCTCCCCAGCGCCTCACCTGCCTTCTGGGCCATCGCCGGATCGCATTCGACCGCCACCACCGTCTGAGCGATGCGCGCCAGCAATGCAGCCCCATACCCGGTCCCCGTACCGACCTCGAGCACCAGATCCTCTTCTCCGAGTTCCAGGTTCTGGATCATGCGTGCCATCAATCGTGGCGCCAGCAGCACGCGTTCGCCGCCGCTCTCCCCACGCCCGATTGCCACGTCCCGGTCGGCATAAGCCAGAAACCGACGGTCCCCCGGAACGAAGACCTCCCGGGGCACCGCTTCCATAGCGCGGATCACCCTGCGGTCCGTGACATCGCTCGGCCGCACCTGGCTTTCGACCATATTCTTACGTTGCACATCGAAACCGGACATCTCATCTCCCTGGCGCGCTGTCCCGGCGGGCGAATGACGCTGCCGGCACTGTTGGATGCCGCCGGCGATGCTCCCCGTCAAGCACTTCGCGCGAAACCACCCGTCGTCGGGGTTGGCGACAGACGTTGCGCCGCCCCCGTAGGCTGTGATACACACCGCCCTCACCTTCGAGCGCAATCGCTCGCTCGAGGCCACGTGGCGGAGTGGTTACGCACCGGACTGCAAATCCGTTTACGCCGGTTCGATTCCGGCCGTGGCCTCCAACGAAACATTCATCAATACTCAAGATTGTTCGCGATTTCCGGGCGTTGTTCCCGCGCTTGTTCGCCCGTTAGGCGATCATCAACCTGCCCGTGTCAACCTCCGCGCATGTGTTGCTTAGTGGGGGAACCATGACCAGACATTTTGGTGTCGCGTTGGCCACGCTCGCTGCACTCACCCTCGGTGGCTGCATCGGCGAATCCGTTCAGGTTCCCCCAGCACACGTCGGCAAGATCCTCTCCAAGGACGGCTTCCAGCCGGGCCTGGTCTCCCCTTCCCAGTTCCGCCTGCCGATCTGCTTCTTCTATTGCGACCGTCTGATCGTCGTCGAATCGGCAGACTTCGGCCGCACCGAGGTCTTCCGCGACGACCACGCGTTGTACATGCCGAAATCCGAACTGGCGATGCCCTTCGACATTCGCGGCACATTTGCCGTCCGCCACGACCAGAAATCGCTGCAGTCCGTTTTCGACCGGATCTCGGCGCAGCCCCCACCACGCCACATGCGTGGTCTTGTCCACGGCATCATCTCCAAGGAAACCATTTACAACACCTATGGTGCACCGGCCGTCCGCGATGTCGTCCGACGCATCGTATCGAAGTACACCATCGAGCAGGTCGCCTCTTCTCGCGCTGCCATCAACGCCGAACTCATCGATGCCATCAACAGCGCCCTGTCCGACACCCCGCTCATCGCCCGCCGTTTCGGCCTCGCAGATGTCCGCTTCCCGAAGGTCATCCTCGACCAGAAGGAAGCCGCCGCCCGCCGCCGCATTGCCATCCAGCAAGAGGAGGCCGAAAAGCAGATCCGCCTCGTGAAACTGCAGGCAGACCTCGAAGCGGCCCGCGCCGAGCGCCAGATCCGCCGCGAACGCGCCCAGGCTGTGCTCGAGGAGAACCGCATCTACGCCGAATCCGTCTCCGACAAGTACCTCGCCTATCGCCGTCTCGAGGTCCTCGAGCGACTAGCCGGGAGCGAAAACACCAAGTGGGTCCCGTTCGAGGCATTGGGCACAGTTGGCCAGAGCATGGCGGTCTTCAGGGACACTACGAAACCGGCATCGATGCCGCAACGCACGACGGAATGAGCGTTGGGGAATTGCCGCCACGCGGGTAACCGGGAGTATTCGAAATGGATCTTCGTGTGAATGAGGACGCACTCGGCCTCGGCCTGCTGCAGGTCACGGTCGGCCTGATCGGCATTGTCGTCCTCTTCGCCCTCACCTGGCGCACCGTTCGCGCCGTCCAGCGACGCATCGCCGAAAACGGCGAATTCGCCGCACCGGATATCCTCTCCCTCGCTTGGCCGCCAGCGCTCTGGCTCCTGCTCTTGCTGATCGGCGCCCTCGCCTTCTCGACCATGCAGGCCTATGGTCCGCGTGTCGCGATCGAGCGCACCCCCCTCACGGTCGACATGCCGTCCGGCAAGCAGGAAGTTCGCGATCTATCGCCTGCAAAGACCACGGACGAGGAACGCCTGCGCCAGCAACGCGCACTCGAGGCGGAGACAAAAGCCCGCGTCGAACTGCCGGACTCGCCCGCCAGGAACTGAGGCTCCGGATGGCGAAAAGGGCTGGCGCCCACGATTCAACTCTGCTATTGACCCCACTTCCGTAGATGGCCCGTATTCCGCGGTAGCTCAGCGGTAGAGCAACCGGCTGTTAACCGGTTGGTCGTAGGTTCGAATCCTACCCGCGGAGCCATCTGCCGTACCCCTCCCGATAGCTTCAGTCCAATCCGACCCGTGACGTCCGGGCCACAGCCCGCCGATGTTCATCGCTGGTTCAGCCCAAATCTACGAAACTCCTCTTACGCATTGGATGCAAAGCACCTTAAGTGGCTGTGCTTGTCCATATCGCAAATTCTTAGGAATATGCTCGTATTCCGCGGTTCGGCGCTTACGTAACGGGAGGACGCCTGGCACATGAATACCATCCAGAACACGATGTCGACGGCGCTCAGCCTTGCCCTCGTGCTGCTGATCTTTTCGGCAACGGTTCTCACATTCATGTTCCCATTCGTGATTGCCGCGACCCCCGGTGACCCACAAGGCCTGGCCGGTGTCGGCACCGTCTGGCTCCTCGGCTCGGCCGGCTTCCTGGCGACCATTTTGGCCATTGGGCGCTGAGTACGCCGCGTCGCAGCAACCAACCGGTCAGCCGACGCTGGTCGCGCCCACCCGTTGCATCCTATTGTCCCCAGGCGTCATTGCCGACAGCGAAATAGCAGGCGAACTTGCCAGGGGACATTCCATGCGCCACACGTCGTTCAGCGTAGCCGCACTTCTCGCCCTTCTGTTCTACCCCGCCCAACTCGCCGCACAGGCACCCGATTGCTCGCGCCTGCCGACCCCCGCCGAGCGCGCCGTCTGCATGGACGAGCGCCTCTCGCAACTGGACACACGGGTTCGCGACCTCTATCAGGCACTTCGCACGAAGCTCGACGCAGATAGCCGCCTGAACCTGGCGAGGGATCAGTCGGAATGGCAAGGCTCCCGCAACGACTGCGGCGCCAGGACCACCTGCCTCTCGACCAGCTACTCGGAGCGTATCGCCCAACTCCAGCGCCGCCTCGAAGCAGTAACGCCCGGCAACGCCCCTTCCATCGCCAAGTCACCGCGCAATGACGGCCCACCCGTTTCACGCTGTGAAGGGGAGAACGACATAGCGTCCTTGAACAGCCGCATTGCTACAACCATCAGTTTCCGCAACAACGCGCCAACCGGAGCCACGAGCTACCGCATCTACTGGCTGGATTACGCGGGCAACCGCCAGCACCGCGCAACCCTGCTCCGTGGCCAGTCCCACACGCAGAAGACCTACCTCACACACCCCTGGGTGGTGACCCGCAGCGACGCCGACGGCGAGAAATGTCTCCGCATCGTCATGCCCGACCCCGTCAGCAGGACGATCACGCTGCGCTAATTCCAACTTTCCGCGAACATCTGCTAAGAGGCTACTCCGTCGCCCGCGGTCCGTTACACGGGATTACCGGGCATCATCCGTACATCAGGAGTGCCACGACACATGTTGGCCCTGCCCTTCCCGAACATCGACCCGATCGCGTTGCAGGTGGGACCGCTTGCCATCCGCTGGTACGGCATTTCCTACGCCGTCGCGCTGATCCTGAGTTGGTTCTACGTGCGCCAACTGCTGACACGTCCGAACCTCTGGAGCCCCAACCGACCGCCATTGACCGCCGACGACATCGAATACCTTATCGCCTACATCGCAGCCGGCGTGATCGTCGGCGGCCGCCTCGGCCATGTCCTGTTCTATGAGACCACCTATTACCTGACCAATCCATTGAAGATCTTCGCCGTCTGGGAGGGGGGCATGTCGTTCCACGGCGGGGTCATAGGAACGGCCATCGCGATCGCGCTCTTCGCCCGCCGCTTCAAGGCCCCACTCTGGACCATTTCAGACCTCGTCTGCGCGTCCGTGCCGATTGGCATCCTTCTCGTCCGCACCGCCAACTTCGTCAACGGCGAGGTCGTCGGCCACGAAACTTCCGTACCTTGGGCTTTCGTGTTTCCGAACTGGGGCGATGTCCCACGCCATCCCGCGATGCTCTACGAGGCCGCACTCGAGGGCGCGCTCCTGTTCATCGTCCTCTACGAACTGATCCACCGCCACTTCGTACTTCGCCAGCCGGGACTTGTTACAGCCTACTTCCTGATCGGCTATTCCCTGGCCCGCATCTTCTGCGAGTTCTTCAAGCTCGTCGATTTCCGGCTCATCTTCCCTCCCTTGCCGCTCACGCCTGGGATGGTTCTCAGCCTGCCCATGCTGATCTTGGGGATTTGGCTGCTCGCCAAGGTGAAGCGCGAACGGGCCGCCGGTCCTCAGAGTTCTGGCGCTTGACCCCGGGCGGAACCCGTAACGCTTCAGTGAACGCCAGAACCGGCTAATGCCAGTGCCCCGCGCCGACGCTCGCGTGCGATGCGTCGGAACCGGAGCACTGGAACCGCCCACACTTCGTGCTGGCGCAGGTATTTCGCTACAGACGGATCGCATCCATCGGCAAACCGACCATCGCGCCCGCCGCCGCCGCTGCGATCAGCAGCACGGACACCAGGAAGCGCGACGCGAAACTTCGCCGCTTTGCGACGTCGGCGCCGGCGATGACATCGCCGATCTCCGCCTTACCGTCAGCGACGGCCTCTGCATCTGCATCTGCGTCTGCATCTGCATCTGCGTCAGCGTCAGCCTCGACCTCTGCCTCGACGTCTGCTTCGGCTTCCCCGGCGGAAGCCTCGCCCCCCACGACAGTGGTCTCCTCCACACTAGCCACACTGTCGGCCGCCAACTCCCAATTCGGGTTGTATACGGCCAGCGCCGCATCGACTTCCGTCATCGCCGCCTCTGCTACGATGACGGACTGCTCCGCCTGCTCGCTCTCCGCCGGATCCACGACGGCCGCGCAATCCTCTGCCGATGAGGTGTCCGCAACCTCGACTACGCCTTCCCCCTCGGCGGCTCCGGCTTCCTCGCCGGCAAACGCGGCATCGCCAGCATCTCCGGCACCTTCTTTGTCGCGCGCGAACTCTCCAACGATGTCAGTTGCCCCGTCCTCGCATTCCGCAACATCGCCGCACTCGTCGGCGACCTCAGGAACAGCATCGGTTGCATCTACGCCATCCATGTCAGCGGACCGCGACTCGATAGAATCGCCATCCCCCGCCTCGGCCTCGCCAGCCCCGGCTGTGGCCTCGATCAGATCGCTGATCCGTCTCTTGCAGTTGATGATTCCGCTCTCGAGCAGCTCGAGTTGCTGCCGGATCTCTTCGAGTTCAGGCAGACCGCCAAACTTGTCAGTCTTTACAATCGTCACAGTGTCTCTCCCACTTGGACCTGTTTCGGTTTCGATGGGAAAACCATGAATGTCATAAATCACTAAACCGCTAATTCTCGTTCCAGACTTGAACAACGTAATTCAAAAGACTGAGAACAGGCAGGAAAGTCACATCTAAATCGCGCAATGGTGGCCCCCGCGACCACAGTTGCTCCCGCACCCGTTCCACAGTGTCCTGCCTGCCCCGTCACACAGCTGCAACAGAACACCTGCTAACTCCCCGCACCGCCAGATATTGGGGCAGTCGATGCAGAAGCCTTCAAGTCCAAAGAGCCACAGAACACTCTTCATCTCGGACCTGCACCTCGGTTCCGCCCGCTTCCAGGCCCACCGCCTCCGGGACTTTCTCTCACACAACCCTGCAGACACCGTCTTCCTCGTCGGAGACATTTTCGACTTCTGGTCTCTGCGTGCCGGAGCAGTCTGGGCCCCCGCCCACACCGCCATCCTTCAGTCCTTCTGCCGCATGGTCGACAGCGGACAGCGGATCGTACTCATTCCAGGCAATCACGACGAACACATCTCGCTGTTCGTCGGCCATCACGTCGACGGCATCGAGATTGCCAGGGAAATCATCCATGAAACCGCCACCGGCGAGCGCCTGCTCGTCCACCATGGCCACCGGCTCGACGAGACGGCTGGCTGGTCCGCTGCGTGGGCGCACCATGCCTGCGCCTGGCGCGAGCGGGCCGACCGCATCGTTGCACCGGCCGGGCGGCGCGCGGCGAAACGGCGTCGGGATGGAAACTCGGGACCATGGCAGTGGATCCGCCGGTCCGTAGGCGGCGTGGCCCGTCTCGAGCGGGCCCTGATCGACGAGGCGCGCGCCCGCGGCCTCGACGGCGTCATCTGCGGACATACCCACATTCCCGCCGACCGCGAAATCGCTGGACTCCACTATCTGAACTGCGGCGATTGGGTTACAAATTGTACCGCAATCACTGAGGACTGGTCCGGCCGGCTTGAGCTTCGCCACTGGCCGGAAGCGGCTCCAAGGTCGCATGCTCGAGATGCAGAACCCTGCCTTGGCTACGCACTTGGACGCGATACGTATAGAGAGCTCAGATGAGGCTGCCAGAGGCGGATGTCCGAGATCTGACGGTTGCCGTTGCGCCCGGTCGTGAGGCCGCCCTCCCCGGCATTTCCGACATCTGCGGCTGGCCGCTGCGTGATCTCGGACTGTTCGATCGCACACTCCTGCGCTCCATGGCGATGCTGAGCCGGCGCAGGGTTATCGCCGTCCACGGACTGGAACACATCGCGCCGGAGCGCGACCCCTTCATACTTGCCCTCAACCACACCACCCGCGGCGAAGCACTGTGGGTGCCGGGCATGCTCGTCCTTCTGCGCCACGGCCGCCGCATTCACTTTTTTGCGGACTGGAACTTTCGCATGATCCCCGGCGTGGGTCTGCTCTACCGCCGCGCCGGCGCCATCACGGTGCCCCGCAAGCCCGCGCGCCCGCGTTTCCTGAACGTCTTGAAACCTCTCTTCACCGACAAATTGCCACCAATGGAGCAGGCCCGCCGCCACTTGGCCTCCGGACGCCCTGTCGGCATCTTCCCCGAAGGCACCGTGAACCGCGACCCAGCCCGGCTCCTCCGTGGCCGCTACGGTGCCGCACGGCTGTCTCTCGAAACCGGCGTCCCCGTCGTTCCAGCCGGCATACGCTTCCCCGGCACCCATGACGGTGCCCCACCGACGGAAAGCACTCCGTTCGAACTCCACATAGGTCCACCGCTTTCGCCACCTTTGACGTCGAACAACAAAATACCGCAGCAGGCGGTTCAGAATTTGCACGCCGAGATCATGACGGCATTGAGCCGCCTATCCGGCAAGTCCTGGCAAGCGCTCAAATAGGAGCAGTGCGATGAGGATTTCGAGGCTCACCACTACCCGCCGCGTCGAGAACGAGGAACAACGCCAGAAGGCCCTCGCAGTTCTCAAGGCCACCTACCAGGAAGAAAAGGCCTGGGTTCTCGACGCCGAATCCGTGTTCCCGGAAGCCGACCTCTCCGATGCCAAGATCTCTTGGTTCCTCGCCACGGCACGCGGCAAGCCGGTCGGCGTACTTCGCGTCGTCTACGACCCGCCGATTGAGCAGTACATTGCCTACGCGCCGAAACCGATCGACTTTGCCTCCGACATCAATATCGCCGACTTCGTCAGGAACGAGCGCATCGCCGAGATCGGCCGCTTTGCCGTCGTCCCTGAGCGGCGCAACGGTGTCGGCGTGGTGCTGAGCCTCATGCGCGCAGCCACCCGCGAAGTCGTCGCCCGCGAGTATTCGCAGCTCATCACCGACGTATTCGAGAACGATCCGCACAGCCCATTTGGCTTTCACACCCGCATCGTCGGCTTCCGCCCCGTCGCCACGCACGAGATCGGCGAACTCCGCTACAAGGGAAAGCGCATCACTCTGGTGCTCGACATCAAGGTCGCCTACCAGTGCTTCCGCGCTCGCGGCCATTGGTTCTTCCGTACGATGACTCGCGGATGGACCGAGGCGATGCACAAGCGCCTGGCCACCTGACCCGGCACCACCTGACACCACCCAACATGCCTGGTAGGGAAAGGCATACAGCGTTGCCAGGGTGCCTCACCTTGCTCCCATGATCGTCAGCGGCTAGGAAGGTTGCCATTGATGCGTGCGGGGAGCCTTCAACCGATGCTCGACTTTCTCAAGGACTTCGCAACCGACCAACCGATTCTGGCCGGCATCGTTGCGGCAGTCGTGCTTCTCTACCTGATCGCTGGCCTCTACTACGGCCTCACCAGGGCCAGCCGTCCTGCGGAAGAACCCGTCGGGCGCCCCGCCGAACCGATTGAAGCGTCGGAAGTGGAAACGACCCGCTCCCTGCCAACCGCCAAAAGAGAGCCCGCCCGCCAGCCTCCCATGGCTGCGCCAGCACCATCGGCGCCGGAGCCGACCCGCACGCCGGCAAGACCGCCGCTCTACGAAGCCGCCGAGAAGCCCTACGTCACCGTCACCGTCCACTACGCCACCGACCGCAACGACAATGGTTCGGACAGCCCGCCGAACGATCGCTTCGGCGACAAGCGCGCACTCCCCCAGCCGGGCAACTCGCCCGTCACCTATGGCACCTGCGACGTTGCAATCCCCAAGACCCACCAGGTCGGGCAGCTCGAGGAACCGGGTTGGTTCGAATCCGAGGAGCCCGACAAACACGTCATGATCCTCTCGCTCGATGCCCAGGATCCTGACACGTTCTACACCACCCTCGCAGACCGTCTCTCCAATCTGCGTCAGTGCTTCATCTTCGTTCACGGCTTCAACGTCAGCTTCAAGAACGCCGCCCGCCGCACCGCACAGATCGCCTACGATCTCCGCTTTCAGGGCGTTCCCCTATTCTACAGCTGGCCGACCGCCGTTGTTGGGCAGTCGAGCCTGAGCCCGACCGCTTATACAGAGGCCGAGAACAACGCCATCTGGGCCCGCTACCACTTTGCTGATTTCCTCGTCGACGTCATCCGCCGCGCCAGGCCTGAGGCACTCCACATCGCAGCCCACTCGATGGGCAACCGCATCGTCACCGATGCACTGATCGACGTTGCCCACCGCCTGACACCCGAAGAGCGAAGCGTCCTCCACGAGATTGTCCTCACCGCCCCCGATATCGACGCCGAGACATTCAAGACGCACATCGCCCCGCGTCTCGCCGCCGTCGTTCCCAGGATTTCGCTCTATGCCTCTGACAACGATTCAGCACTTGGCCTTTCGGAATCTCTACACCACCTGCCCCGCATCGGCTCGACCAGTGCAGCCCTCCCCATGCCGGTGCCCAGCATCGAGGTCATCGATGCGACCAACGCGAACACGGACTACTTCGGTCATAACTACTATGGCGAAGCAGAAGCGATCATCGCCGACATTTTCCTGGCGACACGCGCCCGCAGACCGGCCGCCGAACGTACGGCCACGTTGACTGCAGGCGACACCGGTCATTGGGTCGTCCGCAACGACGCCACGGTCGAGGACGCCTGGGTCAGCATATCGAGAACATCATAAGTTATAATACCTATTCTATTTTCTTACGGTATAATACCA
>JBJOGJ010000124.1:0-11179 GCA_046048295.1 Pseudomonadota bacterium
AAGCGGCAAGGTAGATTATCGAGGTCAGCGTGAATCCGATATAGGGCATCACGATGATGGCGGCTAACGTCAACACCAACAGCGTTGCACGGGTTGGCATGATCTCAGGTGGTTCCATGAGCGACGCGAAACTAAGCCTCGCCTCTCCTGCCATCAGCTTTCCGACTGCCTTTGCGATGAATATCAAGGCCAGCACGACCAGCGTCACACCCACCAGATAGAATGTAACTTTTGCCGTCCAGGCGGAGTCGATGATGGTGGTGAAATAGTAGATGGCAAGGGCAATCCCGGCGATCGGTATGATGAGATCTGCGCCGACCGGAACTTGCTTCCGGTCCGACTCGTGTGATTCATTCGTCATCGGCGTCCTGCGGTGCGCGAGTGAGAAGGGAGTAAGCCAGAAGGGATGGTGTCGGAGGAAGAGCAGGCAAACCCCTGCTCTTCGGATGTCACTGGAATAGAAGAAGGATTCGATCAGCCCTTGCCGGTGATGAGTGCCTTGAACTCATTCCCGATTTTGAAAATAGCATCCGAGTGTTTCTCGCATTCGGCGAGTTCACCGTAGTCAATGAACTCCCACGGCGATTTCGTCTTCTCAACGGCGGTCTTATATTCAGGGTCGGCGAAGGCCTTCCTGGCTGTCTCGAGAAGAACTTTGAGGCGATCCGGATGCTTGTTCATTGCCTCGGTTTTGAGGGCGAACGCCCGCGAGGATGGCAGTGCAGGAATGCGCGTGCCGAACTTCTGATTCGCGAGCGGTGCGTTGTCGGTGAAATTGGGTGCCACGTTCTTGTCGTCGAAAAGCAGCACGACTTTGAATGCCTTGGGGCGTGAAACGACGCCACCAGCCGGCAGGGCGCCGCAATCCATCTCGCCGGATGTTACGGCTGCAAGCGTATTGCGGCCACCGGAATACGGGACGATGTTGACTTTGATACCGATCTCTTTCGACAGCGCGAGAAGTCCGATCACTGCCGGATGCGCAATGCGGCTGGCTGCGACTTTCAACTCGCGCTTCTTCCCGATCTCGATGAGGTCATCGATGGTCTTGATGTTTCCATCGCGCTTGACGAAGACGCAGCTTGGATCGCTGTCGGTTCTGAGGAAATATTTGTAGTCACCTGGATATTTGAAGCCTCTGGGAGGCGCGACCACCCAGTTCAGGATTTCGGGCCCCATGTTTCCGAACAACAGTGTGTAACAGTCCGGTTCGGCCTTTCCCATATACATCTGGTACCCAACGCGACCGGAACCGCCCGGATAGTAGGATGCTTCCATTTCGGTCTTCAGATACTTCTTCCACACGGACCAGAACGCGCGGAGGTTCCTGTCGGCACCGCCGCCTTCGCTCGTCGCCACCATGACCTTTATGTTCTGTGACGGAAAACTCTGGGCGAAGACGGAACTGAACGGCAAGGCTGAAAGTGCCGCCGTTGCGGCGCCGCCCTGTAGGAGGCCCCGCCGCGTCGGCATGATGAGTTTCTGCATTACATCCTCCTTGCGGGTGGTCTCTCGGCACCCGTGTCAGGAAAGCCTGCTTTGGACTTTCCTTGCTTCCTCCCGCCGGCATTGCGGCGATTTCGTTGTTCGCGGATATCCCGCTAGCGATCAAAGTAGCAGGTGTCGAAGATATGTCTAGAAAATGCGTTGGCCCGCCTCAATAGAGGCCCCGCCAGGACTTCTCCTACTTTGTAGCTGCGGCAACGATTTGGTCGAGCAGCTTTTCTATGTCAGCCATCGCGGTTTTCGAGGCTTCGGAATTCGAACCGATCGGACGCCGGTAGCCAACTTGAACCGTACCCGGCTTGGCAGCAAGCTCGTATATGAACACCACATAGGGGCATATCGCGAGGTTCTGCGGATCGGCCTGTACTGCTGCGTGTGTCAGCTTGGCGGAACAAAACTGGACGTAGCGGGCCTGCTTGTAAGGGCTCTTTGACCCCGTGACGTCGCCCGTGCGGGTCAACATGTCGTGGACGTGACCGGTGTAGTCGATCACCAGACCCTGGTCGACGATCGCGTTGTTCAATTCGAAGAAGACCGAATCGAACGTACCGGCAACGGTCCTGATCTTGAAGCTGTCCGTTGCGAACGCGCTTCCACACAGAACGACGAGAGCAATGGCTGCGTGCAGCAAGCGGGTGAGCTTCATGACTGGACCTCTCTGCTTGCAGGCCACATTTCGCATGTGGCCTGAGTTGATGTCTTTGCAACATGAGCCGCATCCAATGATCCGTATGTGGCGGCGGAAGCAGGGCCCGATGGCAATCAGCTGGGCTGCGGCAAGCCTCCGCCACCAGGAATGGTCAGCTGAAGATGTCCGCAGTTATGCCGGAATACCAGCCGATCGATTCCTCGTAGGTCTGCTTGCGCAAATCAGCGCTCTCGCCGGTTTTCGAGATGAATGTACTGGTCGACTCGATGGCCTTTTCGCCCGCCTTGTAGCTGGCGCCGATCTTTATGCCGTCGTCCTTGGCAATAAGGCTCCAGCAGGTGTTGGCGTAGCGGGCCTCGAATACCCGCGATCCCGTCAGCGCACCCCTCAGCGCCATGGCGGCGACCTTGGCCTGGCTGTTTGCCGAAAAGCCCGATTTCGGCATCGCGCCGGCAATCGATGCGTCCCCGACGATATAGATGTTGGGATCGATGGCCGACTGCATGGTGGCAGGCAGGATCGGGCACCATCCGGTCTTGTTCGTGAGTCCGGCCTTTTGTGCGATGAGGCCTGCGACCTGCGCCGGTACGACGGAGGCTGCATCTGCCTTGAACGTCTCGCCATCGGTCTTGAATGTCATCGCTTCAGCATCGAGCTGCTTGACGCCTCCGGAGATCGATACCGGAAGCCATTCGACCATGCCGGGATAGTGCTGGTCCCAGCCAGCCTGGAATAGGCCCTGCTTGGAAAAGTTTTCCTTCGGGTCGATGACGATGATCTTGGCCTTCGGATTGCGTTGCTTCAGGACGTGCGCAATCATGGAGATCCGCTCGTAGGGCCCGGGAGGGCAGCGGAAGGGATTTGGCGGTGGCACCATGACGAATGTACCGCCGGGGCGCATGTTCTCCACCAATGCCTTGAGCAGCTGCACCTGCGTCCCGGATTTCCATGCGTGCGGAATTCTTGCGCTCACTTCGGCCGAGTAGCCTGGAACAGAATCCCACTTGAAGTCGATACCCGGCGAGAGCACCAGACGGTCGTAGCTGATGCGTGCCCCGGACGCGAGGTGAACGATCTTCTTGTCGCGGTCGATGTTGTCTGCCCAGTCGTGGAGGACGCCGACGCCATGATTGCGCGTGAGGTTTTCGTAGCTATGGCCTATCGAGGCATAATCGCGGAAGCCGCCGAGATAGAGATTGGAGAAGAAGCAGGTGTAGTACTGCTTGCTTGGCTCGACCAGCAGGACCTCGATGGCGCCCTTCGAGTCCTTCGCGATATAGCGCGCAGCGGTCCCGCCCCCGGCGCCACCGCCGATGACCACCGCCCGCGGACGCGCAGCCCTGGCGACGAACGGCATGCCGATGGTGGCCGCAGCCGTCGTGGTACCGATCATCGTGTTGAATTGCCTTCGTGATAGCTTGGACACCTCTAGCTCCTCTCCTTATTGACTGATTGGTTTGATGGTTGCGAAATACGCCGCAAGCGCCGCGATATCCTCATCGCTGAGACTGCCGGCTACCGACTGCATCGCTTCGTTCGGGCGCTCCTTGACCTTGTAGGACTTCATGACCGCGACGAACGAGGCTTGGTCCCAGCCGACGATAGAGGGAATGCCATCGACCTTTCCGCTGATCTGGTGACAGGTCGTACACTGGCTGGACAGGTATTCGCCGAGAGCGGGATCTCCGGCTTGCGCCACTTTGCCTGCGAATGTGATCGCAAGCAGCAGCGTCAACAGTGCGCGCGCCCGATTTTGGAAGTGAACTTGGAAATGCGCCTGCTGCATCCTGGATGTCCTCTCCTGCTTCAATTGTGTGTCATCCTCCTGCGGTGACGAATAGGCTCTCAACTTTGTCGTCGCTGGAACGGACCCCGGCCAGGGGCAGTTCGAGCGCCGTCCAGGTCTCGCACAGCGCATCACGGAGAGCACCGATGTGCAGGGCAGTATGTTGCGGTGTAGGTGTGATGCGCAAGCGTTCGGTGCCGCGCGGCACGGTGGGATAGTTGATGGGCTGGATATAGATGTTGTGCAGAGCGAGCAACCGGTCGCTTGCCGCCTTGCAGAGCCCGGCATCGCCGACGAACAGCGGCAGGATGTGGGTCGCTGTCGGCATCAGGGGCAGATCGGCGCCGACCAGCGCTTCCTTCGTCGCTCGTACGGCTCGCTGATGCGCGTCTCTGATCTCGTGCGACTGCTTTAGTACCCGGATTGCTGCCGTTGCTGCAGCTGCTACCGGAGGTGGCAGGGCGGTTGTGAAGATGAAGCTCGCGGCATACGAGCGGACGGCGTCGACGAGGACGCGCGAGCCTGAGATGTAGCCGCCGAGCGTGCCGAATGCTTTCGCAAGTGTACCCTCGATGACGTCGATCTCGCTGGCCAACCCGTCGCGGTCGCTGATCCCGCCGCCGCGAGCACCGTACATGCCGACGGCATGCACCTCGTCGATGTACGTCAGTGCGTTGTATTTCTTCGCCAGCGTTACGATGTCGGCGATCGGCGCCACGTCGCCGTCCATCGAGTAGACGCTTTCGAAGGCGACGACCTTGGGGCGTTGCAAGGGCTGGGCGGCGAGCAACTCCTCGAGATGTGCAAGATCGTTGTGTCGGAAGATCTGCCGCGCGGCTCCGGAGGAACGCATCCCGTCGATCATCGAGGCATGGTTGAGGCGGTCGGACAGTATGATGCAGTCGGGAAGAATCCGGGCCAGGATGGAGAGTGCCGCGAGATTCGAAACATAGCCCGACGTGAAGACCAGGGCCTGCTCCTTTCCGTGCAGGTCTGCGAGTTCCAGCTCGAGCGCTGCGATCTGGTGATTCGATCCTGAAATATTGCGCGTCCCGCCTGCCCCGACGCCTGACAGCGCGGCGGTCTCCTGCATGGCCCTGATGACGTCCGGGTGCTGTCCCATGCCGAGGTAGTCGTTCGAGCACCATATCGTGATATCGCGACTGCCGCCGCTTTCGTGAAGCAACGCCGTCGGGTAGCTGCCCGCCTTCCGTTCGATCTCGGCAAACACGCGGTAGCGCTTCTCGTCGTGAAGTGCTGCAATGGCCTGCCCGAAGTGATCGTCGTAGATGCTCACCGCGTTGTCCTTTTCTGAACGACCCAATTCATTCGGGGGTGTTGTCATGTTCGTTGTGCCAGGCCGAAGGCGACCCTCAGTGTTCCAAGTACTGATCCCTCGATGAGATATGTCAGTCCGAGCCATGCGCCGAGCCAGATGGAGGCGAGGACGATCGGGGCGGATATCGCGGTGACCGAGACTGCGGAAAGACCCTGCCCGATAGTGCAGCCACCGGCAAAGACACCACCGGTACCCATGAGAAAGGCACCGAGTACGTGACGCCGCGTCTCGCGTGCGTCGTCTGCCGCTTCCCATCGGAATTCCCGCTTCAGGATTGCCCCGACCAGCGAGCCGGCGATCACACCGAAGGTCGATGCGATGGCGAACGTCAGCACGCCGCCGCTCATCGTCATCAGGTACATCAGCATTTGCCCGGGCGGCAGCGAGAATGTGAACGAGCGCATGATTTGTGGGTTGAACGGATCGTGCGCCAGCCAGCCGGTCGCAATCCAGCCGAACAGGATCGTGCCGCCGACGATGACGCCCCAGATCAGGTTCCGCGCCGACGTCCGGAAGCGTCTCGATGTCATCGTCCAGCACGCGAGTGTCGCGGCGAGCAGTATCGTCACCGCATGTGCCAGCGTGCTGGACGGCCCCCCTGCGAAATCGACCAGAGTGCGCTGGACAATTATCGTATCGGGCAGGACGAGCGGATCGAGCAGCTGCACTCGCAGCATGGCCGTCGGCCCGGCTACGGCCATGTATGCAGATATGCCGAGAACGAGGCAGACAGTGAACGATTTTAGGTCGCCGCCGCCAAAGCGAACCAGGGAGCCGAATGCACACGTTCCGCAGAACGCCATCCCGATACCAAACATCAAACCGCCGATGATCCAGGCGACGAGGTTGATCGGCTGGCGGTGGTAGAAGGACTTCGTGATGTCGATGAGGCCGAGCGCAGAGATGATGCCGACACCGAGTATTGCGACGGCCATCGCCAGAACCCACATCCTGAAGCGGCGGCGGTCGCCGGCGTATAGTGTGTCCTCGATTGCCGCCAGCGTGCAAAATCGGCCAAGTCGCGCAGCAATGCCCAGTACGGCTCCGCCAAGAGCTCCCGCCAATGCAGCAATAGTTGCCGCGGGCAATTCGGGCATGGCGTTCCTCCAACGCACTCCGCCGGCGTATATCCCCGCGCGGCAGGCAGCCTGACAAGACACATCTTATTTTTTGAATACTATAGTTGCCTGCTCGGTATAGGGCAACCAGCTAATTGTCGGAGTCCTCGTTGCGGTGCAGCATCAGCGCTTGGCGCAGAAAAGCTCGTAGACCAGCTCCATCACCTTTTCGGCGCGTTCGTCCGAGATTGAATAGTAGATCGTCTTGCCGTCTCGGCGAGCCTCTATGAGATCGTCGGCCCTGAGGCGTGCCAGCTGTTGCGAAACCGCCGGTTGACGCAGTGACAGCAGTTCCTCGAGCTCGGTTACGGATTTCTCACCGCTGGAGAGGTAGCAGAGAATCATTAGTCGTCCCTCATGGGCGAGAGCCTTGAGAAGGGATGTCGCCTGCTTGGCATTGTCGGCCATTTCGTCGAGCTGGGCCTGACGCTTGAAGACGGCGGAACTGGGCAACGGCACGAAGCTTAGTCTCCCTGCAAAGTAGGTTTTATGCGGTTTGCCACCCCTGAATCGAGCTTCTCGATCAGCTGGCCGAGCAGTCCCCAGAAGAAGTCCTCACCTGGATACCCTCTGATACGGCCGATTTCGCGGCCTTCGTCAATCAGTACGAACGTTGGCGTATAGTTTCCCTTCTGCAGGAATGCGATGTCGGCCGGTAGTTTCTGATGGATATCGACGCGCCGCAAGGGTGCGCGTTTCCCCTCGGCGCTTTTCGGATAGATGTCGGCGATCTCGGCATTCCACCGCGCGCACCATCCGCAACCTGCCTGTTCGAACATGATCAACTCTGCCGCAACTGTGGGCGGACAAATGGCGAGCCCCAAGACGGCGGCGAGACAAGCGCCGCGCGCGCGTCTGGTTGTGGTGCCGGGCTTTGCCAACTTGATTTCCCTCCGCTTGCAGACTGGCAAGAACCACATTTGTCCAGTAGGCGAGAAAGATCATATATGATAATTCGCATGTAATGAAGCCGCATGCAGCGCCATTTGGAGAGGACTGATGGATTTTAACATTACCCTTCCAGGTGCCTTTGTTGCTGGATTGCTGTCTTTCCTGTCGCCATGTGTGCTGCCGCTCGTTCCACCCTACCTCTGCTTCCTGGCTGGTGTCTCCTTCGAGGAGCTGACCGACGATAAGCGCCCGGCGAGTTTCTCGATTTTCGCCACGGCTCTGGCGTTCGTGCTGGGGTTTACAACGGTGTTCGTGGCCCTTGGCGCGACGGCAAGCATCGTCGGCCAGGCGGTGACCCAGTATTTCGGCATCTTGTCGATGCTCGCCGGGGCCCTAATCCTCGTCATGGGGCTGCATTTCCTGGGCATTTTCCGCATCAACTGGCTCTACGCCGATACCCGCGTCCGGGTCGATAAGAAGCCACCCGGCATGCTCGGTGGCTACCTGGTCGGGCTGGCCTTTGCGTTCGGCTGGACCCCCTGCGTCGGTCCGGTCCTGTCTGCCATACTGTTTCTTGCAGGCGCGGAAGATACCGCCTGGCGCGGAGCGCAGTTGCTTTTTGTGTACGCCATGGGAATTGGCGTGCCCTTTCTCGTGGCGGCCCTGTTCGCTGGCCCCTTCCTGCGCCTGATGAACCGCTTCAAGGCGCATTTCTCGACCATCGAGAAAGTGATGGGGGGGCTGCTGGTGATTACGGGGCTGCTGTTCATGACAGGCCAGATGTCGACGGTTGCTTATTGGTTGCTGGAGGCCTTCCCGGCTCTCGGCAAGATCGGCTGAATATGACGTTACCGCTCAGGAGGAGGAATGAACCATGTTGAGATGGGCGTGCGCACTGATGATGGTGCTGGTGTTTGCAGCCGGCAGTGTTCGGGCAGAAGTCGGTCCCGACGGGCTGCACAAGCAGGACTGGTTCTCCGTGACGTTCAAGGACGTGCGCGACGATATCGAGACTGCGCGGAAGGCCGGCAAGCGACTCGTGCTGGTATTCGAACAACGCGGCTGCATCTATTGCAGGAAGATGCATGAGGAATTGCTCGCTGATCCTAAGGTTCGCGACTACATCAAGGCCAACTACATGGTCGTCCAAATCAACATGTTCGGTGACGAAGAGATCACCGACATCGACGGCAAGCAGTTGACCGAAAAGACCGCAGCGAGGCGATGGGGAGTCCTCTTCACGCCGACGGTACTTTTCATGCCGGAAACTGCGCCCAAGACCGGTACTGCTGCCGATGCCGCCGTCTCGAAAATGCCGGGCGCGTTCGGCAAGAACACGTTCCTGCATATGTTCCAGTGGGTGCGGGAAAAGGGCTACGAGGGCGATGAGCACTTCCAGAAGTATCACGCACGCAGGCTCATGGAGGACGCGAAAGCCGGCAAATAGCCGGCCTTTCGGCGGTGCACAATGGAGGCGCATTACGCGTCAATTCCAATACATAGAAGAAATCGAATTTTTGCATTGATGCGCATCGAACCTTGGCCTATGTTGTCTGCCAATAGATGAGAACCGCGTCAGCAGGACGCGCAACGGGGAGGAGACTGAGAGATGCGACATCGTCTTTCGGCCATTGCTTTATTCGCGGCTACGCTTGGTATTTCAGCAGCGGCCATTGCCGAGCCGACTGCGCCGGATAAGGTCGTTTTCAAGGAAAACGCCGTCGAGCAGTCGTTGACCGGTAAGCCGGGCAATGCGGAAAATGGCAAGAAGTGGATGATTAATCGCAAGCTTGGGAACTGCCTCGCTTGCCACAAGAACGAGGACATGAAGGACCAGTTGTTCCATGGCGATGTTGGTCCTCCGCTCGATGGTACCGCGAGTCGGTGGAACGCGGCTCAGCTTCGCGCGATCATTGTCAACCCTAAGAAGGTGTTCGGCGATCAGACGGTGATGCCGGCGTTCTACAGGGACACGGGCTTCTATCGCCCGCGCAAGGAATTCGTCGGCAAGTCGATCCTGAACGCCGAGCAGGTCGAGGATGTCGTGGCCTATTTGTCGACTTTGAAGGATAAGCAGTAATCGGCCTGTGTCCGTCGCCGAGCGACGGGGAGGCGGAAGCAAAGGAGCAGAGCATGCATATTACGAGGCGGAAGGCACTCGTGTTGGGTGCGAGCGCGATGGCGGCGGCGGGCTTCGGCCTTCCTGTAGCCAATGCTCAGAAGGCCGGCGAGGTGGAAGAGTTGATCGCCAAGTTCACGGGCGGCAAGAAGCCTGAGCAGGCCAAGGTTTCTCTCAACACGCCCGAAATTGCCGAGAACGGCAACACCGTGCCGATCGGCGTTTCGGTAGAGAGCCCGATGACCGAGAAGTCCTACGTCACCGACGTAATGATCCTGGCCGACGGCAACCCGCGTGCCGGCGTCGTAACGTTCAAGTTCTCGCCGATGAGCGGGACAGCCGACGCGCAAACGCGCATCAGGCTCGCGAAGACGCAGAACGTCATCGCGATCGCAAAGACGAGCGATGGCGGCGTGTTCATGGACAAGAAGCTGGTCAAGGTGACCATCGGCGGTTGCGGCGGTTAGTAGAGGCTGAGGAAAGACACACATGGCAAAGCCAAGGCTTAAGGTCCCGAGTTCCGCGAAGAAGGGCGAGGTGATCGTCATCAAGACGCTGATCAGTCATCCGATGGAATCGGGTCAGCGCAAGGGTAAGGACGGCAAGCCGATCCCCCGCAAGATCATCAACAAGTTCGAGTGCACGTTCAACGGCAAGTTGGTTTTTGCGTGCGATATCGAGCCAGCGGTTTCGAACAATCCGTATCTGCAGTTCAGCGTGAAGATGAACGAGAGCGGGAAATTCGTGTTCAAGTGGTTCGACGACGACGGCAGCGTCTACGAGGCAAGCAACGACATCACTGTCAGCTAGCAAACAAGGGGGAGTGTGCCCAGGTCGCCGGTGTTCGCCGGCATGCGCGTGGGCACACCTAACCACCTGAAGCAACCGGGGAGGAATTCCAGATGAGGCGCATTCTGTTCGGCACGGCCGTCGCGTTGACGGGTATGGTTGCCTACATCGGCTTATCGCAGGGCGAGCCGAACCTCGACGCGAAGCTCGAAATTGACGGTATGCCGATCAAGACGATCGTTGATGCGCCGAAAGATTCCCCGCTCGGGGTCAAGCTGATCTCAGGCTGGCATTATCGCACGAAAGAGACACGCGATCTCGAGGCCGACGACTTCACGAACCCGGCAATGGTTTTCGTGCAGCAGGGCGAGGAGTTGTGGGCCAAGGTCGATGGCACGGCGGGCAAGTCTTGCGCCTCCTGTCACAACGATGCCGCCAAGAGCATGAAGGGCGTCCGGACCCAGATGCCTAAATGGGACGAGAAGACCAAGAAGCCGATCACTCTCGAGCAGACCGTCAACCGCTGCCGTACCGATCGCATGGGCGCTGCGGCGTGGAAGTGGGAATCCAACGAGATGCTCAGCATGACCTCCTACGTCGGCAAGCAGTCGCGCGGCATGCCACTCAAGGTCCAGACGGACGGGCCGATGAAGGCTTGGATCGATAAGGGCAAGGCGCTCTACTACAAGCGAGTCGGTCAGTTGGATCTGTCGTGCGCGAACTGCCACGAGATGAATAATGGCCGCATGATACGCGCCGACCACTTGAGTCAGGGTCACATCAACGGCTTCCCGACATTCCGGCTCAAGTGGGGCAAGGTCGGCTCCATTCATCGTCGCCTGAAGGGCTGTGTCAACGACGTTCGCGCCGAACCCTATGAGGTCGGCAGCGACGAACTCATCGCACTCGAGGCCTATGTGGCGTCCCGCGGCGAGGGGCTTCCGGTCGAGGCGCCGTCCGTGCGTCAGTGATCTTGGCGCCG
>JBJOGJ010000125.1:0-11137 GCA_046048295.1 Pseudomonadota bacterium
TCGCATTCATGTATAATGCTGTCTTGTAGAAGTGCGAAGTTTTGTTCCGCTCGATTGAGCGATATTGATTGTGCCCAACGGGAGTGCTTTGCGTATGTCCGACCGGCAACCATACAGTGACCAGGACGTTTTCGAGTCGCTGGGCGATTTCGAGATCGAGGTTGATGACCGAGACGATGGCTGGGAACCATCCCGAAGTCTGGAAAGCGTGAGGGATCCGAGCCTCTGGTATGTCGAGGCAAACCGTTCGATCGGGATGAAGACCCGGGGATATTACGAGCACGGCTATCCGGTCGGAGCGATTGTGCACTTCACCGCTGGCCGCAGCGAGCGCGACGAACTCGACGCGGAGGCCACGATCAAGAGCACCCGCGACAAGTACTGCTTCTTCTGCATCTCAAAATCCGGAAAGGTCTATCAGACTGCATCGCTCGACCGATGGGGGAGCCACGCGGGCGTGAGTTCGTATTCTGGACTCGGGAGCAACGTCAGCGACAAGCTGGTTGGTATCGAAATCTGCAACGCAGGACGCGTGAAGAAGACCGATAGCGGATTCGAACCGTGGTGGAATGGGAACTACGCGGCGGGAGACAAGCGCCGGACGATCTATACCGAGGACGAGGTTCGACATGTCGAAAGGGGCGACAACGTCCTGTCTGGCGGATACTTTCACGGATACACGGCCGAGCAGGAGGCGGCGCTCATCAAGCTGCTGCTGTGGCTCAGGCGGCAGAAGCCGCACATTTTTCAATGGAAGTACGTGCTCGGTCACGATGAGGTATCGCCGCGCAGGAAGGACGATCCCGGTGGTGCGCTTTCGTGGACGATGCCCGACTTGCGCCGTTACCTGATGGAACTGGAGAGTGCGGGGCATAACGAGATGCCGCCGCCGCCGCCGTCGCCTGTACCCAAGCCCGATGCGAGTATTGTGGAGCCTGCACCCGTCGCGCAGCCCGAGCCCGTTCCGCAACCCGAGCCGGTGGTTCAGCCGCGGCCTGAGCCCCAAGCGGCGACGGAGGCAATCCCGGTGCCAGATGAGCCGGTACCGCCCATCAGTGGGGCAGGAGCCAGCGAGACCCCTGCTACTGTGTCGACCTTGCCCGAAAGTGCGATACCGGTGGTGGGGAACGATGCGGAGCCGTTGTCGGAGGCGGCCGCAGGAGCCGCCGGCGGTGAGGTCGTGCCAACCGAACAGCCCGTGGCTGAGGCGGATATCGCGGCACCTGCCGATGCGCCATCCATGACAACCGCGGAGGTCGCTGAAGTGGTGCCGGCAACGGGAGCGGCGGTTGCAGCAGGCGGTGTCGCGGGAGCGGCAGCGGTCGTTTCCGGTGCGGCGGCAACACCGGCGGTGGCGGAAGAGGCGGCCCTGTCGGAGGCACAGGAAAGTGGAGCGGACGGCGGGCGCGCAAGCGGCGAGGAACTAGATCTCCGGATCGGGCCCGAGTTCATGGCCCTGCTCAGGGCTTATCGCGATGCCGAAATCGAGTTCCCGCAACTCAAGGACATTACTTTTGCGCAGTGGGCGCTCGAGTCGGGCTATGGAACGTCGGAACTTGCGGTGCGGCACAAGAACTTCGCCGGCATGAAGTGGCGGCGGGACATGGCAATCTATGCACGAGAGGTGTTCTACCGGCCGGCGCACGATCCGAAGGACAGCGCCTATTGCGGGTTCGCCTCGATTGAACACTTCATCAAGGGCTACTGGCACAGGCTCGACATCCGTTCTTTGCCCTATGCGACACTGAACGGCGGCTGGCGCACGCAGGCATCGACGCCTGAGAGTTTCATAGATTTCATCGGGCCGATCTGGGCGCCGTCAGGCGGCGACAACTCACCGCTGAATAACGGCTACATCAAGAAGATCAAGAAGGTGCAGGCGCAGCTCAAGCAGGCTGGCCTTCTGCCGAGCCAGGCACCGGTATCCCACGGCGCGCGGGAAGCCAGCGCGCGTGCGCCATCGACGCGGGCCATGTCAATCGTTGCAGCAAAGTACGCTGAAGCGGCGAAGGGCGAAGCGGGACTTGGCGACGAGCAGGTCGTGCAGGCGCAACTGGTGCGGACGATCGCCGACTACGCGGCGCAGAACGACCGCGACGGCATGACCGATGCATTGGCAGAACTCTATTCGCATATCGAGCAGCACGACCCGAAGCTCGGTGCGCAGGACATCCGGAAGCTAGTCGGCACGCTCGTCAGCAGCCATGCTTTGCGCCGCAGCGACGACGCAGACGCCAACATCTACCAGTTGATCAGAAAGATTGAGAAGGCTGCGAGAAAGCTTCCCCCGGACCTCATCGAGATCAATCATGCCGCAGAGCAGATCTATAACGAGTTCGGCGGTATACCGCGCGTCTTCTCGACAGGGCCGACCGAAAGACTATTGGAGGCGCTCAGGAGTGCCTGCGCATTCGACTGGCTGGCGAAGATCGCCGATCGCTTGATTTCTGCTGGAAACCAGCAGCTTCTGGTACGGCGCTATTATGCGCAGGCGCTTGTGGAGCTGGGGCATATCAATGCCGCCATCAGCGTTCTCGAACAACTGCTGACCGACGACATGCTACCGGAAGGAGAGCGGGCGGAAGTGCGGGGGCAACTCGGACGTGCTTTCAGCCAGATCTACTTCAATCACGTGCGAACGACGGTGGAGGCGCATGGCGCAGGTGAGCTGTTTGGGGCAAACCTGCGGGCTGCGATCAAGTACTATGCCTCTGCCTACGATCCGGCGCGGCCAAAAGATACGTATTGGCAGGGCATGCGGCTTGCGGCGCTGCTCAAGCGCGCGGACGCCGATGGCCTGCAGGTAAGAGGTTATGGCAAGGCGGAGAATATCGCGCGCAGTATTCTCGCGCTGCTTGAGCCAACCGTGCATCAAGACAGCGATCCATGGGAGATTGCTGCGGTGGGCGAGTCGTATCTCGTACTTGGTGACCATGAAACCGCAGAGCGCTGGTTCAAAGGGTTGGCAGAACTGAAATCCATAGATTTCTTCAAGCTCAACGGGACGATCCGTGTGCTGGAGCAGGTTTGGCGCCTCCAAAACGGTAACCAGCCGGGCCGGAACGGCCTTATGGCACTCAAGGCTGCCGCCACGCGCGAGCGGGTGGCGCAGGTCTCTATCACGGCAGAAGAGCGGGCACTTATCCGTAGTCCGCAGTTCGAGTCCAATTTCGCCGATGGCGAGTTCCTGAAATACGACGTGCTGCGTCAAATCGTGAAGGCGGGAGAATGTGTCGCGTGGATCAAGGATCGGCACCTGATCGGTATCGGGTCGGGCTTCCTCGTGCGCGGCGCGGACCTCGCGCCTGTTCTTGGCAACGATCTCTACCTGCTGACCAACACGCACGTCATCTGCGATCCGGAACTCGCGCGGGGCAGCCAGCCAACCCACGCGCTCAAGCCAAGCGAGGCACGGATACAGTTCGAAGCGAGCCGGGCGGAAGGTTTGATCAAGACTTATCTTCTTGAGCCGAGGGCGGTCTGGCAATCGCCGGCGAGCGAATGCGATGCCTGCCTGCTGCGCCTTGCGGAGTTTCCCATAGGCGTAACGCCGGCGACGATCGCGCCAGTCGAACACAATGTTACCCCGGGCGATCTCGAAGTCAGTGGCGACGGTACGCCGGTAGCAGTGCTCGGGCACGCCAAGGGGGATGTGCTGCAGATCGGCGTCCGAGGCAACCTGATCAATAACCAGGGAAGCATCGTCGATATCGGCCCGCGGCTTGAGGTCGAGAAGCAGCCGGTATTTCTGCACTACGACTCGCCGACACTGCCGGGGAATTCCGGGAGCCCGGTATTCGATACGTCAGTCTGGCAGGTCATCGGCCTGCACCATGCCGGATTCGATGCCTACGAGGGCCGGCCTCGCCTCTACGGACGCGGCGGGTTCCATAATGCCAACGAGGGCATCTACATCCATTCGATAGGCAAGGCGATCGAAAAAGCACTGAAGGGAAACCGATCATTCCACTTCTTCAAGATGCGCCGCTGAGCATGTGGAGCGAGGCGAGGCGAAAGCCATTATTTACTGGGTGGGTGGACGGAAACGGGCCTTGTTGTCGAAATCCAGATAGTTCTTCCAGGGAGAACTATAGGGGTGGACGTATTGCGTGCCGTTGTTGGAGCGCTGCAACTCGCGCCCAGTATTGTGCCAGGCAAAGATGCCGCCGATGAGGTTTACTGCGCCCTTGCTCTCGGAGGCAGTCAGCGACACGCGAATACGCTCCGCCAGACGTGAGCTTCGTACGCCGACCGAGCAGTAGAGTACGATGAGCCGGTTCCTGGCGGCTGCGCCGAAACGGTTCATGAAGGCGGTTGCCGTGATGTTTGGATCGACGCGCTGAGCTCCTGGGATGTGCGATACCGCAAATTCACCTACTTCGCGGACGTCGAGAAGCAGAAAGTCTTCCCTTTCGGCCTGCATCCGGCGAACCTCTTCGGCAGGAATGCCGCGAACGCTCGGGAACCTTTCGGCGACATCGCGCTCTATCTCCGCCAGGCCCCTCTGTCCCTCGGCGGATGCCTGCATCGTGGCAATGCCGAGGCTTGCGACGGCGGCGATGAGGAGGAAGCCCTTGGTGGTATATCGCTTCATTAGCGGGATGCTCTCGGTTGTGGCACAGTCTGAGCTAACAGAATTCGGGCGGTAGGGCATGACACTACTGCTCAAAATATGGTGAGGCGTGGCGGGTCGATTACTCCGGCGGACCGGGTCTTTCGTGTTGAATACGGAATTGCAGGTAGTAGGTGGATATGGGACTTCGGTTCGACAATAGCTATGCTCGGCTCCCTGAGGAGTTCTTCGTGCGCATGCCGCCGGAGCCAGTGGTGCAACCGGCCCTAGTTCGACTAAACCCAGCAGTGGCCGCCCTGCTCGGTGCCGATGTTCGGATGCTGGAGTCGCCGGCATGGGTAGCGGTTCTCGCAGGCAATTGTGTGCCCGAAGGCGCTGCGCCGATAGCGATGGCATATGCCGGACATCAGTTCGGCAATTTCGTGCCGAAGCTTGGCGATGGGCGGGCGATCCTGCTCGGGGAGGTTGTCGGGCCGGACGGCGTCAGGCGGGACATCCATCTCAAGGGGGCTGGGCGAACACCGTTCTCACGGATGGGGGACGGACGGGCGGCGCTGGGCCCGGTGATCAGGGAATATGTCGTTAGCGAAGGCATGGCGGCGATGGGTGTGGCAACGACGCGCGCGCTCGCTGTAGTCAAAACGGGCGAGACGGTCATGCGGGAGGCTGCACTGCCGGGGGCGGTGCTGGCAAGGGTCGCAGAAAGCCATGTCCGGGTCGGGACGTTCCAGTATTTCGCAGCGCGGCGCAACACAGGCGCATTGAAAGTCCTCGCAGACTATGTGATCGGGCGACACTATCCGAAGTGTGCGGAGGCGCGGAAGCCGTACCGGGCGCTGCTCGAGGCAGTCATCGACCGGCAGGCTGCGCTGATCGCCAAGTGGATGGGGGTAGGGTTCATCCACGGGGTCATGAATACGGACAATATGTCGATCGTGGGCGAGACGATAGATTTCGGGCCATGTGCGTTCATGGACGTTTTCCACCCCGATAAGGTGTACAGTTCCATCGATACGGGAGGACGGTATGCATTCGCCAACCAGCCCCGGATCGCTCACTGGAACCTGATGTGCCTGGCGCAGGCGATGCTGCCACTCCTCGGTGAGACGGAGGAGGATTGTATAGGCGAGGCACAGGCAGCGCTCGACACTTTTCCGGGCGCGTTCGAGACCGCCTGGCTTGGTGTGATGCGTGCGAAGTTAGGGCTGTCATGCCCCCGGAGCGGGACCGGTGACACGGGCGATGCCGCGCTGGCACAGGGGCTGCTGGCGGCGATGGGCGAGGGCAAGGCGGACTTCACGCTCACGTTTCGTCGGTTGTGCGACGTTGCAGGAGGTGCTTCTGACGGGGACGCATCGGTGCGGGAACTCTTCGAGGTGCCGGCCGCGTTCGATGCCTGGGCATGTCAGTGGCGGTCAAGACTGGCGACCGAAGGCGTTTCCGAGGCAGAGAGGCGGGCGGGCATGCGCCGTGCCAATCCGGCATTCATTCCGCGCAACCATCTCGTCGAAGAGGTGATCGAGGCGGCTTACGCCGGCGATTTCAAGCCTTTCGAGGCGCTGCTAGGGGTCCTGGTCCAACCGTTCGACGATCAACCCGGGAATGAGCGCTACATGCAACCACCGCAGCCGCACGAGGTGGTTCGGCAGACGTTTTGTGGAACGTGAGGGAGTGTCATATGGAAGGCCGTCGTGATATATGCGGCGGAGAATTCTTCCTTCCACGTCCTTGCGGTGATCCCGATGACCGTTACCTCTTCGCAACTGGTGGGCCGGATGTTAGGGCAGGCGCGGCCACGTGCCGAATCTTTCTGGCTGGACAATGGCTTACAGGTCGTCGTGATGCCCTATCCTGGCCGCCCTTCGGTCAGTCATGCGATATGGTACCGCGTCGGCTCCGCAGACGATCCGCCCGGCAAGACGGGGGTGGCGCACCTTCTGGAGCATCTGCTGGATAAGGCGACCTGTCCGGTCAACGGACTGGGGCGCAGGCTCGAATTCTCGAAGACGGTCGAGTGCCTGGGAGCGGTGGAAGACGCGTTCACCGAGTTCGATGCCACCGCCTATCACCAGCGGATTTCGCCAGAGCATCTTGAAACGGTGATGGTGCTGGAGGCTGACCGGATGGTCAATCTGGTGCTGACGGAAGAACAGGTCGTGACCGAACGGGACGTGGTGCTCGAGGAGAGGCTCGAGGCCATCGACAGCGATCCCTACGAACTGCTCTACGAGCAGGTAAATGCACTGCTGTTTCTCGCGCATCCCTACAGCACCCAGGTCGATGGCTGGGAGCACAACATCCGGAGCCTCACCCGCGACGACCTGATGACGTTCTACCGCCAGCATTATGCGCCCAATAATGCGGTCGTCATGGTGGCGGGTGGCGTGACAGTGGATGAGGTGCGACGCCTCGCTGAGGGCATATATGGGCGACTTTCGGCCCGACCTGAGGTGGGAAGGCGCCAACGTGGCGGCGAGCCCGTGCATGTTGCGGCGCGTCAAGCCGTTCTCGAAGACGAGCGGGCAGCCGGACAGATGATGCTACGGGAGTACCTAGTGCCCAGCTATGCAACTGCCGCGCCTGGCGTGGCGGAAGCGCTGGACCTGCTCGTTTACATCTTAGCGGAGAGCGACAACAGCCACCTTTACCGGAGACTTGTAGTCGAGGACGAAATTGCAGCTGAAGTTGAGGGTCGCTACAGCCGCTACCATATCGGGCCAGGCCGACTGATCTTCGACCTTGTTGCAGAGGACGGAGAGTCGATTTCCGACGTCGCCAAAGCTTTCGACGAGGTCGTCAGGCGATTCAAGGCCGATGGGCCGCAACAGGAAGAACTGGAGCGGGCCAAGGTTTCCTTCATTTCGGAACTCATCTGGCGGTCGGATAACGCTGAGCGCCTGTCGAGGCTTTATGGTCGGCGGCTCATCGGTGGCGAAACACTGGCGGCAATAGAGGCGTGGCCGCACCGCATTGCGGCCGTAACAGCCGAAGACGTGCGGATGGCGGCAGCGCTGTATCTCGACCTTCGCAGTTCGGCGACAGGCTTCTTGCTTCCCCAAGGCAAAGGATTATCGATTGCTGCCTAGAAATGCCTCCTGAAGCGTCGGAGCTAGCGCAGGAGGCGGCGGCTGATTGAGCCACGTCCTGCGAGCCGTGCGATTTCGCCTGTCCCGGCAAACAACGTCTTGAGAGTAATCTGGTCGATTGGCGGGCCACATTCGTTGTTGTGGGCGAGATAGGGTGCCATCAATGCGCGCAGTCTCTGCTCCCGCGACGGTCGCACGTCGTTGAGATCGGGAGGCGGGGCGTGCGAATGGCGCCGGAGCCATAATGAGGACAGGCGCAGCACCTCCTGGGGGCAGCCCGCGTTGAGCGGCCCCTTCATCTGGACGATCTGATAACCAGATCGAGAGCGCAAGAAGCGAATTTCGATGGTGGCAACGTGGGTGCCCAGGTGAGTCATTGAATAGAGCCGGCACTCGCCCTGCGCGAGGCTGTAGCTGTACGAGGCGACGCAGTTCTGCATGGCGGCGGCCTCCTCGACAAGCTGCTCGGGCAGAAGGATAGGCGCAATCCGATACTCACCGATGTCGTCGCCTGGCAACCAAGGGCTTTCGAGGCCCTCGGGGCCAAGATCGCACACGACGCGAACCTGCTGGGCCCAGGCCGCAGCGCGGGAAGCCGCCTTTTCGATCGAGATTTCGGGTGACCAGGGTTTTACGGTGCAGCGGCCGAACGGCAGGGGCGCGTGCCGCGAATTCCATGCATAGAGCGCCAAGACCAGGATGGCCGACTTGGAGATCGGGCGGCGCAGTGCAAACAAGCGATGGTGTGAAGCGAGCCAGATTGCAAATTCCTCGCCGGCATACTGATGCGCAAGGTGGACCCGTGGCAGCCATGCACTGGCGATTTCGGCGTTTTCGGGAACCAGACAGGTGAGGGCCCGGCCAGCCTCGGGTGACCAGCGCACATGGGGCAGGCGCGCCCGGCACGCTTCAGGCGGTATTCTTCGCAGGCAATAGGGGAGACCGATGATTTCGCAGATGACGCGCAACGGGCTGCCTTCAACGGCGCAGCGCACAGCCTCACGTCGTGCCTTCAGCGGCCCGTACTTGGTGGCGAGAGCGAAGAAGACCAGAGGATGGGTGATCGCCAGCTGACCAACGCGCTCATCGAGCGAGGCGCATTCGGTCAGGCGTTTCGTATAGCGAGTTCCGAACTTGTCGATCTGCGCTGCAGTCGGGCCACAGGCATCGGTATCGCCTAAATTCAGTTCCATTTTCGCGGCTCCTATCGGAGGAAGCGTCCTTGTACAGGATCAGTGCAGGGATTTTGTGGCGCCCGGCAACATCGCTCCGGACAACTATGGAGCGCCGCGAGCCGCGCTAAATCGCCAATCGGGAGAAAATTTTCTCAATTATTTTTTCGGGTGGCGATTTCGGCAGTGACGGGTGGCTTCTTGTTGAAAGGGAGAAGGCAACAAGACCAAACGCAAATGTCGAAAAAGACGAGGGAGAAAGTCCAATGCCGAAAACGGGCTTCCATGGTGGAACAGGTTCCTGCGGTTCGTTCGAAATCGGGAGCGGCCCAGGGATGCAGTCCATCGGTCCCGGCTCAAGCATGGCTGAAAACTGCGACAACTCCGGCCAAAGCGGCAATGGAAGTGGAGGCGATGCAAGGCCGCGCGAGGTTGGATCGGACCAGAACGACGGAGAGGATCGACGAAAAAGCAAACCAGACTGGTCGCGGATAGATCGAGACGCACTCAGCCGGCTCGGGCGGAGATGGAGGATTGAAATTTCGTCATGCCAGTATGTCGAGCTTTCGCGAGGTGGAATCGGGATCAACGACGCCGTGCAGGAGGGCATTGCCGCAGTGCTTGCACAAGAGGAGTTGCCGGAAACGCACGACGAACTCGTCGATCTGGTCGTCGCGCATTCACGCAGAACATGGAAGTCATGGACCAAGAGAATGCGCGAGCAGGGACGCAACCTGGATCTCTATGCGCCGACGCTCTCGACGATAGAACTGTTCGATATAGTTTGTGAACGTGATGAGCATATGACGTTGCTGACCCGGCTCTATGCAGCGCTGGAGGACGTGCCGGAAGCGAAACTCGTTCTCTATGCGATCCAATATCGCGGACTGCTTTTCCACGAAACCCGTCTGATCGCCGAAGAAACGAATTTGGAGGAACAACGGGTGACCAACCTGAAGCGGCGTATCGTGCGGCGCGCGCGCACGATAATGATCGAATTGACGACGGCGCATTTGGAAGGAGGTGCAGCATGATCGCTTTCGACCGAACACGCGGCATCGTCGTGAGCCCGGCAGAAGCGCCAAATGTCAACAGCCTGGATTTCCGTACGCGTGCAGCCGAATACGAGGAGGTCGCGAGCCTTTCGGCCAGCGAGCTAGCGGAACGGCACGATCCCGAACTCGTCAAGCTTAGATTTCGGCAGTTGTTTGCGGCGGCAGAAGAGGATGGCACGGGTGCGGAAAGGGTGGCGGCGAACTACGCCACCATCTCGGAGAGTTGGTGCGAAGAGCCGAATGCGCCGGCCTGTATGGACACCATGGAGGGGTTAGAACTCTTCGAGGTGGCTGGTGCGATCAAATGGTTCGATGCTTCCAAAGGTTATGGTTTCATTGTGCCGGACAACGGAACGGAAGATGTGCTGCTACACGTGACTTGCCTCAGAGCAGGCGGCTACCAGACAGCATATGAAGGCGCGCGCGTTCACGTGCAATGCCTGCAGAGACCCAGGGGAAGGCAGGCCTTCAGGATTCTGTCCATGGACTGTAGTTCGGGAGTGCATCCAGCACAGCTGCCGCAGCGCACGCACTATATTGTGCAAGTCGAAAGCGATTGGGAACGAGCAATCGTCAAGTGGTTCAACAGGGTCCGTGGATTCGGTTTTCTTACCAGGGTGGATGGTGCGATCGATATTTTCATTCACATGGAAACTCTTCGACGGTTCGGATTCGCAGAGCTGAGGCCCGGTCAGGTGGTGCAAGTTCGATGGGGCAGCGGAAGCAAGGGGCGGGTGGCTGCGGAGTTGCGTCCCGATGACACGGAGCACACGCCGATTCTATCAAATTGAAATTTGACTCATTGAGGGGCTCGCGATGAAGTCAGACTGAATTCTGTCGCTTGGGTATAACTTATGCTTTTATTGAGTGGAAATGGGCTCTGAGATTGCGCTGACCGTACCGCCGCCCAGCCGTCCGTGCGAAATCCAAGCTTTGACATCAAGAATCGGATTGGAAATGCCGATCCGACCGGCCATCGTCCCGGCGGGTGATGAGCTATGGAGCGCGTGCAGTGGCGGTGGAATCAGCCGGGGAAAGGGCTCGATGGGAGGAAGCCTGGATGTGGCAGGCGGTGTACTCGCGGGATCGTGGGGCTGACGGCTCGTTCGTGTATGGCGTCAGATCGACGGGCGTGTATTGCAGACCGAGCTGCCCATCGCGGCGTCCGAAGCCCGAAAACATCGTCTTCTTCACGGCTATCAGTGCGGCCGAAGTGGCGGGATTCAGGTCGTGCAAGCGATGCCGACCGGA
>JBJOGJ010000126.1:0-11089 GCA_046048295.1 Pseudomonadota bacterium
ACGAAAGACGTTCGAGAGAAGACGCTTGCAACATCAGAGGCAAGCCGCTTAGATCAATCCAACCGATGATCCAAAGCCTCCGCTACGCGAACCGCATCTCTGTCTCAAAGACTGTGAAGACGGACAGCTGGTGACCAGCGCGGCTCAGCAACGCCGCCCGCTGGTCTTCGCTCACGCGGATAGAGAGCGGAGCCGGTCGCTGCTTGCCAGCCCGGCTGGTTCTCGTCTTGGAGTTGATCATTCAACCAACTCCTCGATCCGGATTTTTTCGGCTTTAAGGAGGGTGTTCCAGTCGGCTAAAGTCTCAAAAAGCGCGTTTGAAGTTTCTCCTTCAATGCGCGCCATATATAATTAAGAAGTTGGATCTCCTATCAAAATCTCCGAGAATGACCTACTAGACTTCTCGCAGCATCGATGTCGATCATCGCTGCGCGATAATTCAAGCCGACCGACAACGCCTTCATATAGGCGTTCAACCGCCGGCTGTGGGCGGAATGCCTGAACGCCCACTGGTACATGAGTTTGGCTGACGCGAGGAAAAGACTTGAGGCATTGCGTTGAGACTACAACGAGGTGAGACCCCACAGCGCGACCGGCAATAAATTACAGATAGCACTCATGAAACCCAATGGCTCCGGCAGCCCCGCCGATGGCCGAAAAGGCGCAAAACTCTGACGCTGAATGTGGGCACATTGGGAGCGGTCACGACAAACGGGCCATTATGCAGGCCAATTTATGAATGGATATTATTCCCACTCGATCGTGCCAGGCGGCTTCGAGGTAATGTCGTAGACGACGCGATTGATGCCGTTGACCTCGTTGATTATGCGCGTCGCGGTGCGGCCAAGGAAGGCGTGCGAGAAGTCGTAATAATCTGCGGTCATGCCATCGGTGCTCGTCACGGCGCGGAGCGCGCAGACGTAATCGTACGTGCGTGCGTCGCCCATAACGCCGACCGTGCGAACCGGGAGCAACACAGCGAACGCCTGCCAGATTTCATCGTAGAGGCCAGCCTTCCTGATCTCGTCGATATAGACGGCGTCGGCCTTGCGGAGAATGTCGAGCTTCTCGGAGTCTACAGCTCCAGGCATACGGATGGCGAGGCCGGGACCAGGGAACGGGTGTCGGCCGACGAACAACTCCGGCAGGCCAAGCTCGCGGCCAAGCGCCCGGACCTCGTCCTTGAAAAGCTCGCGCAATGGCTCTAGAAGCTTAAGGTTCATGCGCTCCGGAAGGCCGCCAACGTTATGGTGCGACTTGATGGTAACAGACGGGCCGCCGGTGAACGAAACGCTCTCTATGACGTCAGGGTATAGCGTACCCTGAGCTAGGAATTCCGCCCCACCGAGCTTTTTTGCCTCCGCATCGAAGACGTCGATGAAGAGCCGGCCGATGGTTTTGCGCTTCTGTTCGGGGTCCGCGACGCCTTCCAGTTCGCCGAGGAAGGTTCCGCTCGCGTCGACGTGGACAAGGGGAATATTGTAGTGCCCCTTGAAGAGGGAGACGACCTCGTCGGCCTCGTTCATGCGCATCAGGCCGTGGTCGACGAAAATGCAGGTAAGCTGGTCGCCGATCGCCTCGTGGATCAGAACCGCAGCGACGGCGGAATCGACGCCGCCAGAGAGCCCGCAGATGACGCGACCTTTGCCGACCTTCTCGCGGATCGCCTCGACCTGCTGCGTGCGAAAGTGCCCCATGGTCCAGTCACCGGCGAGCCCCGCGATCTTGTGCACGAAGTTGGAGATTAGCGCAGCGCCCTTCGGCGTATGCACGACCTCGGGGTGAAACTGCACGGCGTAGAAGCGGCGGGCCTCGTCGGCAATCGCGGCGAACGGAGCCCCTGCGGAGACCCCGACGACCTTAAATCCCTCGGGCAGGCGCGTGACCCGGTCGCCGTGGCTCATCCATACGGTGTCCCTTGTTCCTGTCCGCCAGACAGCATCGAAAAGGCGGCAGTCGGCCGTGATCTCGAGTTCGGCGCGACCGAATTCACGATGATGGCCGGCCTCGACGCCGCCGCCGAGCTGCGCCACCATGGTCTGCTCGCCGTAGCAGATGCCGAGCACAGGCAGGCCGGAAGTGAACACCCATTCGGGGGCACGGGGCGTATGTGTCTCTGTGACGCTGGCCGGGCCACCAGAGAGGATAACTGCCTTTGGTGCAAGGCGCTCGCGCGCTCCCTCGGCCGCGTTGAAGGGGACGATCTCGGAGTAGACGCCCGCCTCGCGGACGCGCCTGGCGATGAGCTGTGTCACCTGGCTGCCGAAATCTATGATGAGTACCGTGTCAGTCGCTGTTTCCGTCATGATGAAGCCCTACTCGAAGCCGCGACCGCCCGCAACTCGGACCCAGTACGCTCTCAACACCCCTTTGACGGGGAGGCGGACGTGGTAATATCCGGCTAGAGGCAGAGCAGTTCGGCATCAATCGGAATTACTCGGCACTTCGACGGTGGACCGGCGCGAAAGCCGCCCTGCAGATGGCCCGGTCGCAGGCTGGGTTTGGCATATGAGTTGAAAGACGAGAAAGGGGTGGCAGATGGCCGATCAGAAGCCCAAGACCGACGCTGAAGCAGACGGCCATGTCCATGGACCGGACTGCGCGCACGGGCATCATCATGAGCCGGTGGTGACCTACAAGCGCCTCGGCGCCAAGGTCGGCCGCAACGACTCATGCCCCTGCGGTTCGGGGAAAAAGTATAAGAAGTGCTGTCTGTATCGGGGGTAGGGCTGGCCCACCATTGCAGAAGCAGAATATTATTGTTCTACCGACACTAAGGCGCAAGTACTGCTACTTCGTGGACCCAAACTCACGGCCTCGAAATTGATTGGGAAGATCATCAGGCGCGCAAGAACTGTGGCCGCATCACCCCAACCTCCCCATCACCGCCACGAAAAACCCATCGGTGCCGTGGCTGGCGGGGGTTAGAAGGAGCGTGTCTTCGCGGCCATCAGCGGATTTCGGCGGGGGCGTAGCGATTGTATCACGCCAGACGTCAGCAAAGGGGATGAGGGCGAACTCCGGATGTGCGGCGACGAACCACGCGACAGTGTCGGTGTTCTCCTCGGCCAGCACCGAGCAGGTGACGTAGACCAACCGGCCACCAGACTTCACGTAGCGACATGCTGCATCCAGTACCGCGCGCTGCTCTTCCTGGCGCTGAGGGATGTTCTTCTGCTGGAGGCGCCATTTCGAGTCCGGCCTCCTGCGCCATGTTCCGGAGCCGGTGCATGGCGCGTCGACAAGGACGACATCACATGCGGCCTCCAAGGCCGCGAGCGCCGCCGTATCGCCTGCGTCCGCGACTTCGACATTAGTCGCACCTGAGCGGGGCAGACGGTCGAAGATCGGGCGCAGCTGCACGCGGTCTCGGTCATAGGCCATGATGCAGCCCTTGTTCCCCATCATCGCGGCCAGAGCCAGCGTCTTACCACCTGCCCCAGCACAATAGTCGAGCAACTTCATTCCGGCGCGCGCGCCCGTCATAGCCGCTGCGACCTGGCTCCCCTCGTCTTGCACTTCGAACCAGCCGCGGCCGTGTGCGCCCTCGGCCTCGACGTTGGCCTGGCGCGCACCACTCTGTGGCGGCGGAAGCCTAACGCCGTTTGGCGCGAGCGCTGCTGGCACGGGTCCGAATTTGGCCAGTGCCTCAAGCACCTGTTCACGGCTAGTCCTAAGCGTGTTGACCCTGAGATCGACCGGCGCCCGCTCTGCAAGCGCCACGCCCTGGCGCTCCGCATCGCCAGCGAATACGCGCTCGAATGAGGGCCACAACCAATCCGGGATATCGGCGCGGACCCAGGCCGGCGCATCCGCTGGCACTTCGCGCAGCAGGCCCGCCGTCTCCTCATCGCTCAGGGGGGGAATCGAATACTTGGAACCGTCAGCGGCCGCTACCACCTCGTCGACAGAAAGACCAAGCGCCGCTGGTGCCGCCGCGAGTACGAGTGCCCGGGGAGCGTCGCTTCCCATCCGGACTGCAAGCGACGACCTGTGGCGCAGGACGTCATAGACGAGATTACCGATGGCAGATCGGTCGCCAGAACCGGCGTAGCGGTTGGCCCTGCCCCAGTCCGCAAGGGCAAGCGAAGCCGGCCGGTGACGATTGATGACCGCGCCCAGGACTTCGATGCCAGCCTTAATACGCGCTCCTGTCCGCACGCTCACATGCCCCCGGTCGAGATCAGACGGACCAGAAAAGCGATCCACATCGCACCAAGTGCGAAGACGCCGACCACGAATGCGCGGAACCTGTGGAACACAAAATTCGACGTCACATGAATGTAGGCGTGCACGAGGCGCGAAGCCACGAAGACCCAGGCAAGTGCCAGGTCGATGTAACTCGCCCAGCGCGTGATCAGCAGAAATGCCACGAGCACGTAGAAGAGCACGGGCAATTCCATCTGGTTACGATAAGCGTTGGCGAACTTTGTCGGCTGCTCCGGCCACACAGACTGGCCGAGCGCGATGTCTGCGATTTTTACGCTGCCTGACTTGACCGCTCCGGTCCGCGACATGCCAGTTGCGCCGAGAAGTACAAACGTCAACGCGACCTGTATAACGACCGGGAAGAGCAGTGCTGTCTCGTTCATCGACCGCCCTGGGGATAGTTCGGGCTCTCGCGTGTAATCGACACCCCATGCGGGTGGCTCTCCTGCATGCCGGCAGGTGAGATACGTATGAACCTTGCGCGTGCACGAAGTTCATCGAGGTTTGCAGCACCAATGTAGCCCATGCCGGAGCGCAGCCCACCCACGAGTTGGTGCAACACATTGGACACCGGGCCCTTATAAGGCACCTGTCCCTCGATGCCTTCAGGCACGAGTTTCAGCGTATCCTTAACCTCCTGCTGGAAATATCGGTCAGCAGAACCGCGGGCCATCGCGCCGACAGACCCCATGCCGCGATAGGCCTTATAGGTGCGCCCCTGGTAGAGGAATGTTTCACCAGGGCTCTCGTCGGTGCCCGCCAGCAGGGAACCGATCATGACGCAGCTTGCACCGGCTGCGATCGCTTTCGTTACGTCACCCGAAAAGCGCACGCCTCCATCAGCGATCACTGGTACACCATGCTTGTCGGCTGCTTCCACGCAATTCATGATCGCAGTGAGCTGCGGAACGCCGACGCCTGCCACGATACGGGTCGTGCAGATCGAACCGGGGCCGATGCCGACTTTCACCGCATCGGCGCCAGCGTCGATGAGCGCCATTGTCGCTTCGGCAGTGGCAACGTTGCCGGCTGCGACCTGCGTGCTGTTGGACAGTTTCTTGATCCGCCTGACAGCCTCGATGACACGGGCGGAATGACCGTGCGCCGTATCGACAACGATCAAGTCGCAGCCTGCCGCTACAAGCCGCTCGGTGCGCTCGAACCCGTCCTCACCAACCGTCGTCGCCGCAGCAACACGCAGTCGCCCCTTCTCATCGGTCGCCGCATTCGGATTCTGCTCCGCCTTCTCGATATCCTTCACGGTGATCAGACCAATGCAACGATAACTGTCGTCAACGACGAGGAGCTTCTCGATACGGTACTGGTGCAGGAGGCGCTTGGCTTCTTCCTGGGAAACGCCCGCCTTGGTCGTGACCAGATGCTCCTTGGTCATGAGCTCGGAAACCGGCGTCCGGGGATTGTCGGCGAAGCGAACGTCGCGGTTGGTCAATATACCGACAAGCCTGCGGCTCTCGTCTTCTACCACCGGAATGCCCGAGATGCGGTGATCCCGCATAAGTTGCAATGCTTCCTCGAGCGTTGCACGAGGACCAATGGTAACCGGATCGATCACCATCCCGGAGACGAATTTCTTGACCTGCTCGACCTGAGCTGCCTGTTCGGCGGGAGCCAGATTTCGATGCACGACGCCGATGCCGCCGGCGAGTGCCATCGCAATCGCCAAACGCCCCTCGGTCACGGTATCCATAGCTGAGGAAACGATGGGGATGTTCAGTCCGATCGTCTTGGTTATCCGGCAAGTCACATCGACCTGGCCTGGCAATGTTTCCGATGCCTGGGGAACCAGCAGGACATCGTCAAACGTCAGTCCGACTGTCTCCAGATCCTGCGACAAGGTGGGGGCCATAAGTGGGCTCCTTGCGTTGAAACGCGCGTACTCGCTGCGGTTTCGCATGGGCGATAGCATGGGACGGCAACAAGTGGAAGTGACAAGCGGACACTCAAGGCGGACTCTCACCGCGAAAACCGGTCGCCAGAACATATAGCTCCGCAGACCCCGACCGGCTCGCCGGCGGCTTCACATGCCGCACCTTCTCGAAGCGCAGTTTCAGGAGGTCGAGAAGGTCCCGCTCGGTGCCGCCCTGGAACACCTTGCACAGAAACACCCCGCCTGGACGCAGAATTTCAGTGGCGAACAACGCAGCCGCCTCTGCAAGCGCCATGATCCGCAGGTGATCAGTGCCGGTATGCCCCGTGGTAGGAGCCGCCATATCGGACAGCACAACGTCTGCGACGCCGTTTCGCAGTTCGCTTTTGAGCCGCTCCGGTGCCTCGTCGTCGAGGAAGTCCATCTGGAGGACCGTCACACCGGCAAGTGTCTCCATCTCGAGGTAGTCGATCGCCACGACTTGACCATCATCTTCGATGGCGCGCACACGGCCCGCTGCCACCTGCGACCAACCGCCCGGCGCAGCCCCGAGATCAACGACGAACTGACCAGGCTTCAGGAAATGGAACTTGTCGTCGATCTCGATGAGCTTAAACGCGGCACGCGAACGGAAGCCGGACCTCTTTGCCGCCGTAACGTATGGATCGTTGAGCTGACGCTCGAGCCACTTCTGTGACGAAAGCTTGCGCTTGCGGGCGGTCTTGACCCGCACCCGCAGGTGCCGCTGTCCACTCCCCTTGCTCCGGGAGTCCGGTAATTTAGCCATCTGGTACCTCGGCCGCCGCGGCTCAGTCCGAACCGCGAAAATGGCCATCATCTGCCATGAGTGTCGCCAGGATGCCCTCGCGCAGGCCTCGATCGGCGACGCGCAGGCGATCCACTGGCCACATCCTTATCAGGGCTTCGAGGATCGCGCACCCAGCCAAAACCAGATCCGCGCGATCCCTGCCGATGCAAGGCTCGGCGACCCGTTCGGAGTAGGTCTGTGCCAGCAAGCCATCGGTAATCCGTCGGATCTCGCCGATCGTCATCCAGCTGCCATCTACACGTTTGCGGTCGTAACGCTGTAGTCCCAGCATTATACCGGCCAAAGTGGTTACGGTGCCGGATGTCCCAACCATGTGAACCCGGCCATTCCTGACGACATCGGCAAACCGGTGCTCCTGTTCGAAAGGTGCGATGAGCGACAACACATCTTCAACCATGGCCTCGAAGACCTCGGGCGTCACATGCTCACCACCGAACCGCTCGGCCAACGTCACGACACCGGCAGGCAGCGAGGTCCAGGCAGCGATGTTGTTGTAGGCGTCTAGGCGGTCGGCAAGTGTTCGGCGCCACTGGTTGGGCTCCTTCGATCCGCCAAGATCCAGCCAAATGATCTCGGTCGATCCACCGCCAATGTCGAATACGACGGCAAGATCGCAGGACTGATCGATGAGTGCAGCGCAGCCTGAGACCGCCAGCCGCGCCTCAGCCTCCCGCGAAAGGATCTCCAGCTCAAGGTCCAGATCACGACGCACCGCGGCGATGAACTCTCCGGCATTTTCGGCTTTCCGGCACGCCTCGGTTGCCACCAAGCGTGCCCTGGTGGCCTGATGGCGGGTAATCTTCCTCGCGCAGACGCGAAGTGCCTCGAACGTCCGTGTCATTGCCGCCTCGGAGAGCAGGCCAGTCGAAGAAACCCCCTCACCCAGCCTGATGATGCGTGAGAAGGCGTCCACCACGTGAAAACCGCGACGTGTCGGCTGCGCAACGAGAAGACGGCAGTTGTTGGTGCCGAGATCCAGGGCCGCATAGGTTGGAACCCCAAGCCGTGCTCGACTAGATGCACCATAGGTCTTTCGAGCCCCAGCGCTGGAACTCCGATTCCTCTGGCTTCGCTGGTCGTATGGCACGCTCCTCGTGTCTCCCGGCGCATCATCAGGTCGTTCGGACGGCTGCTCCGAGTCACGGGGAGCAGCGCCTTCGTCGACCCTGCCGTTTCCCGCCGCCGAAGGCACGCCTGCCGGCCTGTCCACGTGTTCCTCCCGGCAACATTTTCCTGGAATTGCCTGGCTGCCCCGGCATTTGCCGCTAAGGTGCCCGATGTTCTGCACTTTTCCCAGGCAGTACGCCGAAGGTGGCACTTTACCAGCTTCATACCGGGGGTAAAGAACGTTTGCTGCCAAACGAGATTGCCGCAAGGCGCGGGCGGGCTTGCATTGTCGGCCCGGCGCTGATACAGACCGGGGTCCCGCGGCGCATGGGCGATGGGGAATAGTTTAACGGTAGAACAGCGGACTCTGACTCCGTCAGTCGTGGTTCGAATCCACGTTCCCCAGCCAAATCTCAGATTTGGCCGTCTCGGCCCTTCCAGCCGCCGTAGAGGCCGCAGATTTCAAGCCAGCTTCCGCAATCATATCAAAGGGTTGCTGGAAGGTTGCATGTAGTTGTCTATCCTTCCAAGACGAGTTCGAAACTACAAAATTGAGCAATCGGCGCTTTTCCCGCGGTTCCTGTTGCGCAAAAAGGCGCTGGGCATTGTGGGCGAGTTCTAGAATCCGCACGCCATCTTCAAGGTACGATTGATCGGCTGTTTCCAGGCGCTCGATCTGTTTTCGGCACTTCTCCTGCTCGCCTCGCCACTGGTCCGACATTTCGTCGAAGAAGGCATCGTCGATTCGACCGTCGAGCTTGTCCACGTACATGGCATGGATGCGGCCCTGCAAGCGGTCATACTCTGCCTGGAGCCGTTTGATCGCAGCTTGGTGTTCCTCCCGCTGGTCTGCGTGGCTTGCCCGCAGCGCTTCGCGAACCCAATCCAGAATGTCCTCATCGAAGGTAAGCTGACCCAGCAGGGCGGTAAATTGCCGTTCGAGTTCCTCTTCGCGCACGTACTTCTCCGGGCACTTACCCTTGTATCCCGTGCAATGGTAATAGACGTACCGGCCCTTCTTGATTTCACCCACCAAGGCACAACCGCAGTGGCCGCAGGTCAACAGACCTGAGAAGGCGAAGTCGTGCTTGGACCGCCGGACGTTACTGGCGTTCTTGCCATCGAGATTATCTTGAACCCGATCCCAAAGTTCCGCAGGAACCAAGGGGATATGAGCTCCCTTATAGATCTTCCCATTCCACTGGAACTCGCCCTTGTACAAGCGATTGCGGAGCGTCGTGTGGATCGTGCTGACTGGGAGCTTGTTGCCGCTTTTCGGATACCGAAAGCCTGCTGCAGCAGCCTTCTTCGCAAGTTCCTTGAGCGAGAGCCGGCCGCAGCCGTACCACTCGAACAATTTGGTGATCATTGGCGCCACACCGGAATCGGGCTCAATCACCTTTCGCCCGTCCGGCCCGGTCGTATTCCGATAACCAAGCGGGGCCTTTGATGGCCAGATACCCTGCTCGGCCTTTTCAAGCATTCCTTTTCGTGCTTCCTCCGACAGGTTGTCGATGTAGTTCTTTGCCATCAGCACCTTGATGCCGTGCATGAACTTTTCGGAGGATCGTGAATCGCGCGAGAGGATTGTCCCCTCTTTGACTAAATGAATTTCGAGATCCAACTCGTCGAGCGTCACCCAGTCCTTCAGATTGCGATAAAGACGGTCGGTCTTCTCAACCAACAGGATGCGAACGGACGGACATTCCCGCAGAAAGGACACCATCTCGCCAAATGACGTGCGGCCGGTCTGCTTTGCCGTTTCGACATCGACGAACTCGCGCGTGATCTTTAGCCCTTGAGAGCTGGCGTATTCCTTCAGCAGCTTGAGCTGCGCCGGGATGGAATAGCCCTCCTTCTCTTGCTCCTTGGAGGAGACACGCGCGTAGGTAATCGCCTGTTCGGGCGAAATTCTGTCCTTGCTGGCTCTCCGCTGATTCATGGTCTGTTTATCGTAACCTAAACAGTAAAATCTTCAAGTCCTTGTCCCTAGCGTGGCTCATAGGTCGGGAAGTGGTGCTTGAGGCGCTCCACCGTGCTGCGCCATTTGGGTGTCGTAGGCTTACATACGGTATTCTGATTTCCAAACATTCCCAGTTCTTGCACGGCTTTCTCAAGGGGCACCGTCTGCAACCATTCAACTGGAACAAAGTACTCAGACTTCTCTGAATCGTTCACGAATTGGCGATGGTAGTGTCCTTGATTGAGCACCTCCAAGGCCGGCCGCTCAGCGATGATGAATTCAGATGCGAGCACACGTGGGCCGCGAACTCGACCTACCCCTACAAATCCGAAACCTGGAGCTTTGACCCAGATCCGGTCTCCTTCCTTCAGCAGGTTCAGCGAATTGCTGTACCACGTTCCCCCACCCGCGCTTATGAAGCCGTACTGCATCGCTTCTGGCCAAGACCGCGCCTCGCCATGACCGAAAGAGGCATAAAGTTCACCATTCCACGGTTCCTTTTCCCTAGCCGGCGCGGTGGTTGCGTTGGCCTGCGTTTCGGCTGGATCTAGCAGCCAAGCTCTGCTCAGAAACTTCTCGTCGCCGTTCGCGAACACCTGGAAACACAGTACGTTTATGGCGATGTCCCGCTCGTTGAGGTACTCGACAATTCGAGTCGTGCTGTCATCAATCGTGTCCGCAACAATAACAATCTGGTGGCTTGTATTCAGCATGTCCTCATCAAGAGACTGACCGAATCTTTCTTTGAAGTCTGCGGTGAGTTCACGGCCAGGACTGAACGCTTGATAAATTGACGCAATGACCTCGGGTTGGAGCTTCTCGACAAACGTCGCGTAGTCGATCGCTTGAGCAACGACCTCGCGCGGTGTGCGTCCACGCTTCAACTCGATAAGAACGAGGGAGCCGTCCGGCGCAATTGCGAGAAGATCGATCCGTCCCCCGAAACCGGTATCACGCTGCCTGCCGATAAGCATCCATTGGTCGTGAAGGATGGCCGGAGATGCAACGATCATATCTTCGAGTTGCTGCTCGCTCACAAGCACGGAAGTTTGAAGTGGCGTCGGCGTAGCCCCAACCTTCCAGATGGCCTGAC
>JBJOGJ010000127.1:0-11017 GCA_046048295.1 Pseudomonadota bacterium
TGCCGGGCGATCGAAAGGTTGTGACAGGCGGCAGGTCGGTGCTGACACGAATTGCCGTGTTCAGGCCCCCAGCTCCCGCTTCCCGCGCACCGCTGCAGGCTTACCTCGTTACCGTAAAGGTCTCCTGGCGGGCATGGCATGGCCGCCAGGACATAATACTGAGTACAGTGAAGTTGGGGCCACCGCTGTGAGCAGAGCCGGTCAGAACAAGGAAGCCGGCTTCTCGCTCATCGAGCTGACCGTCGCATTGGCGATTTTCGCAATGCTTCTCGCCATCATCCCGAGCACCGTAAGACTGAGCGCCAGCGCCTGGCGAAGTGCCTCGAACCTTGACCGCGCGAGCCAGTTGGAAGCTGTCACGGCCTTTCTCGAACGCACGCTCGAGGTCGTCCGTCCCGAATTCGAAGTTCGCGCGCGCGAGGGACGGCGAATGATGTTTGAGGGACTACCTTCCAAGATAACGTTCGTCGCGGCCACTGCCACGAGTTCGGCCGATCCCGGTCTTTACAAACAAACTCTTGCGCTTGCCGAACGCGAACTCGTATTGACCGTCGCGCGCTTCAGTCCTTCAGTGCCAATGGTGCAGGCGGAAAGGCGGCGCCTCATTTATGGCAATGTCCGTGAATTCCAGATGCGGTACTACGGGAGATCAGCAGACCGACGCGACGCCAAGCGAGGCTGGCATACGGAATGGCGCAATCGAACAAGACTGCCGGAGCTGATCGAGGTTCGCCTTGTCACGACAATCGGAAGCAGGTCGCACACATCTACCGTGACGGTTGCACCAGTTCTCAGGAAACCGGATTAATGCACTCCTGAAAGCGACTTACCAATTGACCAGATCCTGGTCTTCGCCGGTGCCGCCCGGTGCATTGTCTCTGCCGAAAGTATAGACCTCGAATGGCGACTTTTTGCCGGGCACGCGATAGTGGTAGGCACGCCCCCACGGATCGACCAGACCATCCGCCCGCTTCAGGTAGGGCCCGCGCCAACGACCGGCACCGGCCGGCGGTTCTACGAGCGAGCGAAGTCCGTTCGCAGCAGGTGGGAACGTCCCATTGTCGAGTGCATACAGCTCGACCGCTGTCGAAATCGCACTGATTTGGGCTCGCGCCGTTTCAGTTTTTGCAGTACCGAGATAGCGAAGGACTTGCGGCGCGGCGACGGACGCAAGAAGTGCGACTATCCCGAGGACAATCAATAGCTCGAGGAGGGTGAAACCCGCGCTGGCCGAAATTTGCCGGTCCCACTCATGACCGCTGAATTTTTTGCCTGGCTCTGATTGGTGCATCGGGAAAGCCTCGAAACAATACGTTTTGCCGCAGTGGCACTCAGAGGTGCCCATATAACCATACGATCCAGGTCCCCAACGCAAGAAACGGTCCGAATGGCAAAGCCGACATTCCATCTAGCCTGCGCCCCCGCAGCACGGCGGCCAGCGATGCAGCCAATGCTGTCATTGTAGCAGCAAGAATGACTGTCGGCAGCGCCCAGACCCCGACCCAAGCACCCACCGCTCCCAGCAGCTTCACATCCCCGAACCCGAGCCCATCGCGATTGCGGACACGTCGATAAGCCTCGCCCGCAAGCCACAACAGCGCAAATCCCGCGCATGCGGAAACTGCGCTCGCCAGGAGCGCATCGATCCCCGCAAGCGCCGCCGCCGACAGCCCGGCCAAGAGAAGCATGCCCGTCATCCAATCAGGCAGCCGGAAGTTCAACACATCCTCGACGCTGAGAACAACCAGAAGTCCCCCAAGGACGACGGCCTTGACCAGCCAAATAGGGTCCGGAGAAGGAAGGTCGAAGAGCGAAGCTGCAGCGAGTGCTGCGTAAAGACTTCCGAAAGCAATCAGGAGAGCCCACCTCGGCGCCGCAATTGTTACGGATTTCTCGATATCGGCTTGCTGGAGTTGCGCCATCACGGGTCACCACCTCCCCACGCCTCATTCAGGGTCTGAACTGTCGTTTTCGAACGTAGATTGGCGGCTCTGGTGGATATGGCTCGAAGTAAGGATCGCCCATCGGAACCGCAAGTCGTTTCCGTTCCTGGCAATAGCGATGCCCATCGACGTCCCAGTAGCAGTATCTGCTGCAATAGCGGCGACCACGGAACCAATAGCATCCCTTCTGGTCGCCATAATAGAACCGACGCTCTGATGTCGGAGAGCGATCGCGATAATCGCCCGCCTCTACCACGTGCGGCCATAGCATCATGGCGGAAAACGCCATCACAACCGGCAACCCGGCGCTCGTGTACCAGTGGCCAAAGTTTCTTCGATGCTTCATCTGTGGTGCAACCGCCTGCCCCCTGCACAATCCGACCGGCAGACAAACCGGTCTTCTCCGCTAGAAGATTCGCGGTCGTTTCTGCAAGTCGCACAAGAGAATTATCAGCGGGCAACTCACTCTTCCTTGAAGGCACGAGCAAACTGATCGGTTAGCGGCTTAACAAAATAGGAAAATGCCGTCCGGTCGCCGGTGGATATGAACGCTTCCACCGGCATACCTGGTACAAGGCTCAGCCCTTCAAGCTTGCTAATGGCGTCCTTGTCGAGCACCAGCCGGCCCGTGTAGTAACTGGCGCCGGATTTCTGGTCCTGGCTCGTGTTTGCCGCCACCTGCGAAACCGTGGCTGCAACTTCCGGTGTTGTCCTCTGGTTGAAGGCCGAGAACCTCAGCCGTGCGCTCTGGCCGACGGCAATCTGATCGATGTCAATTGGCGAGATTCTGATCTCGACGGTACGCCTCTCCAACTCTGGCACGATCGACATGATTGGTGCCGCAGGCGTGATAACGCCACCGATGGTGTGGACCGCGAGTTCGTGGACAATGCCGTTCTGAGGCGCCGTGATCTCCATCCGGTTCAGCCGGTCCCGCGCCGCCGCCTGCCGTTCCTTGAGTTCGGATAGCTTGGCTTCGATGGCCCTAAGCTCTCTTTGGGCTTCGGTCTTGGAATTTTGGTCAACACTGACGATTTGCAGCTCGATTTCGCTAATCTGCCCCTTCGCCCGCGCCACCTGGGCCAGCAGATTTCCATGTTCGCCGCTCAGCCTGGTTTGCTCTCGCTCCATCGCATATACGCGCGATATGGGCGTCAGCTTGCGCTGCTGGAGCCCACGGACGGCCTCGAGTTCCTTTGTAATGAGCGCCAGTTCCTTGCTCTTCGACCTGACCTGGATCTGCAGGCCTGAGATCTCTTCCCTGAGCTGCTCGACCCGGAAGCGCAACTGCCCTTTCTGGCTGTTGCGGGTCTCTCGCGCCTCCCGGAAAAGCCTGGTCTCACCGCGCATGACCTCCCGCGCACCGACACCGATCGTTTCGAAATCGGCAGCGAACTCTATCGTGGCGGCCCCGTCCCGCTCCGCTGTAAGCCGCACGCGACGTCCGGAAAGTTCAACGAGCTGGGTCTCGATCACGCCGAGCTCCGCGCGAGTCAGCGTATTGTCCAGCCTGATAACCACCTGCCCGGCCTTTACGCGCTCGCCTTCCCGAACATGAATCTCTGCAACAATGCCGCCATAGAGATGCTGCACCTTCTTCACGTTCTGCTCGACCACGACCGAGCCTGGGGCAATGATTGCACCTGATAGGTTGGCCATTGCCGCCCACCCGCCGCAACCGATCACCATGACCACGATGATCAGGCTGCCCGCGAACACCTGAGGCCAGGTCGAGTACTCTCTCGCCCCGGCAGTGCCAGCCTTGCCTGCGCCAGTCGTACCCACTTTCAACTCGGGTAGCCTCTCTATTCGTATTGCCAGTACTTGGAGAAGTTGTAATCCTCGGCGCCGTGCAACTCGATCTCGAACTCGGCCTGCGCGTCGAAGTCGATATTACCCGAAATGACGATCACATCCTCTGCCTCGACCAGTTCATGGCTAATGCGCAGTTCACCTGGTTTGGAGAACGCTGCATTATCCTTTATCAGAACAAACTTCCGTATGCCCTCGTCCTTGAGCGCGTCCTCGAATTGGTCGGCGAATTCGCGGGAAATGTCATCCAGATCGATCCGGTCACCGATGTCAAAATCGAGGATCTTGTCACGCGCCCCCCTCCCGTACCCGGCTGCCAGCGTGGAGGTGAAGACGAAAACGTCATCCCCTGTACCACCAGTGAACACATTGGTTTCATGGCCGGCAACAAATGTATCGTTTCCGGCCCCCCCGACAACTTGCTCTATGGAGGAGACGGAATCGGAGCCAGTTGACTGTGACGTTGCCATGCCATTCAGCAGGTCAACGAAAACGCCGTCGTCGATGGCGCTGAAGTCCAGGGTGTCATTCCCCACGCCGCCATCGATCACATCGTCGCCGTCTCCCGCAACCGCGACGATCACGTCGTCGCCATCCTGCGTGTCGATCAAGTCGTTGCCCGCACCGCCGTTCACGACGTTGGCCGCCTCGTCCCCGACGATAACGTCGCCGCCGGACGAGCCGACCACGTTCTCGATACCGACCAGTGTATCGATGCCCGTCTCGGCACTCGTCGATGTGCCCGCCGTCAGGTCGACCGTGGCCGGAGCTTGCGTCGCGGCAAGACTGTACGTGTCGCTGCCCACGCCGCCATCGATCTGATCGTCGCCATCTCCCGCAACCGCGATAATCGTATCGTCGCCATCCTGCGTGTCGATCAAGTCGTCGCCCGCTCCGCCGGTCACGACGTTTGCCGCCTCGTCCCCGACGATAACGTCGCCGCCGGACGAGCCGATCACGTTCTCGATACCGACCAGCGTATCGATGCCCGTCTCGGCACTCGTCGATGTGCCCGCCGTCAGGTCGACCGTCGCTGGAGCTTGCGTCGCGGCAAGACTGTACGTGTCGCTGCCCACGCCGCCATCGATCTCATCGTCGCCATCTCCCGCAACCGCGACGACCAAGTCGTCGCCGCCGCCGCCGTCGACCTTGTCGTCTCCAGCTCCGCCGATGATCGTATCATTGCCAAGGTCACCGAGAAGGGTATCGTTGCCACCGTCTCCATGGATGATGTCGTTTCCTTCGCCACCGCTGACGAAATCGTCACCTTCGCCTCCGGAAACGAAATCCGCACCCGTTTCGGCAAAAACGACATCGTTCCCGCCTTCCGCCAGGATTACGTCATCGCCGGCCCCGCCATCGATGAAATCGTCACCTCCACCGCCATAGATCGTGTCGTTACCTTCATTGCCGAACAGAATGTCGTTGCCGGCATCCCCGAACAGGACGTCGTCACCTTCGCCACCTACGATGCGATCATCTCCCGCACCGCCAGCAACAACATCGTGACCGGCATTCGCCAGGATCGTATCGCTGCCCCCACGCCCGTCGATATGGTCGTCGTAGGGTGTTCCAGCTATCCGCTCGCCATCCTCGGTTCCTGCAATCCTGGTCCCGGCAAGCGGCCGGAGATCGAGAATGGCCTGTTGCGCGACCTCAAGAGAGCCATCCGACACGACATAGCTGAACCGGACTTCTCCGGTTTCGCCTTCCTTAGGCGAGAACAGCCATTCATTTTCGCCACGTTGTGTAATGGTACCAGCTGAGACACTGATATCCTTGATCGACAGCGCATCACCGTCGGGATCTGTTGCCGTTCGGAGAAAATCACTGAGGCCGATGATGACGGCCTGGTTCATGATGGATGCGCTGAGCAGCACCGGCCCGGTAACAGAGGGCGCCCTGTTATTGGATCTGCTGCTGCCGTCCTCGGCTGCTCCTTCACCGCCTCCCTGATCCTCGTTCGAAACGTCCTCTTCTGTCTCGGAGCCCGTCAGGGGATCAGGAAACCCTTCGCCGGATCCCACTTCGTTCGTATCGACCGGCACAACCGCCTGAGGACCAGGCAGGACGAATCCACCATCGGAATGAGCAACCGCTTGCCTGCCAGCCCCAGTGGACGAGAGCCCAACACCGGCGTCTGCCGCGCCACCCCCGCCGACACCAACCGGCTCGGCATCGTTGCGGCTGTGAACAAGTACCGGCGCGCTTGCACGTATAGGCGGCTGTGGCTCGCCGACATTCAGCAACATCAAGCTGTCGTCGCGCAGGAAAGCGGCAATCTTCGATGGGCCTGGAGACTGCGAAAGGCCGCCGGTTCGTCCCGGTTCTGCCGCCCCGCCACTATCTCCATCGCCTCCAGCTTGGCCGTCGGCTGGCTGCTCCGCCCTATCTAACCCAACTTCGGCAGACGAATCTTGAGGCGCAGCATGCGCTTTCGTACCGTAGATCGCATCCTGAATGGAGAGGAACGCATTTGCCAGGACAAGTCCTACCGCAAAGTTCATCCAATGCTTTTGATTGCCGCGCTCCCCATCGCCTTCAGGAGTCTCGTATTTGGCGCGGGGCAACTCTTCCGGCTTGACCTTATCGAGTAGGCTTGGAGGCAGCATGGGACAAGTTCCTCCTATGACCTATGTATCTGCGCAGGGTTCGTTTGAACCGGAGCTGCGGTGGGCACGGCCTGAGGCCGCATTGCACCCTGAATGATTTCTTCCTTGGGACCGAAGGCAGCCAACCGGCCGTCCTGGATCACGCCGATCGTATCGACGGCCACCAGCGCACTTGGCCTGTGTGCTACGACGACGACAATTCCACCACGGTCCCTCACACCCTGTATTGCAGCCGTCAGGGCCGCATCGCCATTCGAATCGAGATTCGAATTGGGTTCGTCGAGAACGACAAGGAACGGATCTCCGTAAAGCGCGCGTGCGAGCGCAATTCGCTGACGCTGGCCGGCCGAAAGCTCGATACCATTCGGCCCGAGCATCGTCTGGTATCCGTCGGGCAGCCCCACGATCATGCTGTGAACGCCGGCAGCAACCGCCGCTGCGATGATTTTCTCACTCGGCGGCTCCTTCTCGAAGCGACTGACATTCTCTGCGATACTGCCTTCGAGCAGCCCCACATCCTGCGGCAGGTACCCGATATTCTTGCCGAGCTGCGCCAGCGACCAATGATTGAGTGCCGAGCCATCGAGCCTGATCTGACCACGCACAACCGGCCACACATCGACGAGTGCCTTGACCAGAGACGATTTCCCGCCGCCGCTGGGACCAATGAGGCCAAGCCCCTGACCGCTCTTGAGCGTGAAGCCAACGTCACCGATGACGACCGTCCCCGTGCTCGGCGCAGCAACTGTTATCTTCTCGACACTGAGTTCCTTGCAAGGCGCTGGCAATTCGACGATCTCGTCCCCGTCTTCGAGAGTGGTGAGCGTATCTCCGAGGCGCGTATAGCTGCGCCGTGCCCCAAGAAAATTCTTCCATTGGGCAATTGCCGCATCGACAGGGGCAAGCGCCCTAGCCGAAATAATGGACGCCGCGATGATTGCTCCCGCCGACATCTGACCCTTGATCGTCAGGTAGGCACCAACGCCGAGCACAGCTGATTGCAGAATCATGCGCAGCACCTTTGAAATGCCGCTGAGCGTTCCCCCGACATCACTCGTTTGCATCTGCAATTTCAGGTGGGCATTGTTGGCAACCTGAAAGCGATCGATGGCGCGATCGACGATACCCATCGCACGCAGCACATCTGCATTGCGCGCATGCGAGTCGGCAACGCTCATGCGCTCAATCGCTGCCTTGTGAGCTTCGTTGCCACAGTTCCTCGTAGCATACTCGGTTATCAGCGTAAGACTGCACACGACAAGTGCACCGCCGAGCACCATGGCCCCGAGCCAGGGATGGAGCAGGAAGCAGAAGATAAGGTAGATCGGCATCCAGGGCAGATCCAACAGTGCGATTGGCCCCGGTCCGCTGAGAAACGACCGCACCGTATCGACATCCCTGCCCCGTTCAATTGCTTCTGTCGTGGAGAAGCCGAACCGCGGCATGTCGATTGTCACCCTGTGCGCCAGCGGCGCCAATTGGTGATCGAGGCGAGAACCGAGGCGCACCATGATCTGGGATCTGATGATATCGAGTACGCCTTGCACCATGTAGAGCGCGATCGCGAGTGCCGATAGCGCGAGAAGTGTCGGAATGCTCTGGCTGGCAAGGGTACGGTCGTAAATCTGGAGCATGTAGAAGGCGCCGGTCAGCGCGAGCAGGTTCACGATACCGGAAACGATGAACACGAAGATCATCGTGCTGCGAATTCCCCCAAGCGCCTTCCAAGGGGTAACTCGTGCTTTCGCCGCCTTTCTCCGAGATGAACTCCCCGCCATTACCGCTACCCTCTACAAAAATACGCTACAAACCACATCACGTCATTCCAGGCACAAGAAATGGAGGCTCCCGCTTGAGTGACCCGCCTGTACCTTGAAATTGACGGGGCGATGCAATCATGAGGCCAACACCGGACAATTGCATCTTAGGGTTCATTGTTGTCGCAGCACTACGACAGAACGTCTTGTATTGGCACGCGACCTTGGAACAAGAATAGATCAGACTTTGGTCTTACTGAACCTTCAGACTGTTGTTCTCCAGTCGTTCATACTACGGACCGCAGGGGATGCACTCCCCTGCGGTCCTCCGCTGTTCGTTAGATGACGCCGATGAAGTCGGACGCCGTGAGGTTATGGCGACCGTTGAGCTCGATATGGAAGTCGCGGCTCTGACCATCCACACTACCCTCGATGATCGTGTAGACGCCATCCTCCTTCTGCTCGTGGCGGAACACTACCTGGCCCGCGGCAGTGAAGCTCGGCCCGTCCGCCAGCGTAAAGCTCTCGCCAGCGAGCGAATTGTCGACGATGCCGGTTAGATCGATCTTGTCACCGGCACGGAAGTCCATAACTCGATCGCCATCGGCATTCTCGGCTGTTGTGAAGACGAACATGTCGTTGCCGACACCGCCTGTCATCACGTTCACGGAAGCATTCCCGACAAAGGTGTCGTTGCCGGAACCACCAATCGCATTCTCGACATACCGGATCGTGTCCATGCCGGTATCATCGCCAGTGACGAGTCCGAAACCACCCGTACCGAAGTCGACCGAAACACCAGTCGCAAACGACGAGTAATCGAGCGTGTCACTGCCGGCACCGCCGTCGTAGACGTCGTCGCCATCGCCCGCCGCGGCCACGAACACATCGTTGCCATCGCCGCCGCTGACCGTGTCGCGACCCTTGCCACCATTCAGCAGGTCGTCACCAGTACCGCCGGTTATCGTATCGTTGCCGGCACCACCGAAGAGCATGTCGTTGCCGGCATCGCCCATGATGATGTCGTCGCCGCCATCGCCGAACACGAGATCGTTGCCATCGCCAGCGACGATGTTGTCGTTGCCGCTTCCGCCCGACACCGTGTCGTCACCGGCCCCGGCGAGGATCGTGTCGTCGCCACCGAGGCTTGCGAGCGTATCGGACCCAGCACCACCGACCAGCGTGTCTTCGTCAGCCGTACCGGTGAGCGCCACCGCACTCGGAGCCGGTACGTCCGTTTGCGGAGCCGGGGCCGGATCAGCATCGGTCGGCGATGGCTCGAGAGTGCCACCGTCGACATTGATGACCTCCTCGTCACCAAGCAGAACCTGGCCGATGTCGGTTACGATCAAAGGCAGATCCGCTCCGCTGGTGAAGTTCACCGAATGCGTGCTGTTCGACAAGGTAATCGACCCGTCCGCATTCTCCGTCCTGACGTAGTCGGCAAGCAAGCTCCCCGGAGCGAGTTCGATAACGTCCTGCGGCCTCAATGTGCCGATGAACTTGTCGTTGCCACCGCTCGAGCGCAGCACGATCCGATGCGAAGAATCGAGACCCGTAATATCGATGGTGTCGTTACCCTCGGTGCCATTGACCGTGATGGTATTGAGCGCCAGCGACGTCTGCGTAAAGTCGCCGTGGACGACAATCGTATCGCCTGCGACATCCGTGACGCTTCTGTCTCCATACGGCGTCTCGTTGATTGCAAGCTCTTCGACGTTGCGGAGCAGAAGGATACGGTCTGCATCCGTCGGCGTTCCGTTGCCACTGGTGATCACGATCTCTGTACCGGTCGGCACAGTCAATCCTGCAGCCTGGGCTTCCACAGCGGTGAAGATGTGGAAGGTCTCGGCAACCGCCGCATCCCCATTGACAATGATCGTGTCTAGGTTGCCGCCGCCACCATTGACCGTGTCGAGGCCGTCGCCGGCATTCCACACGATAGTGTCATTGCCGCCGCCGCTGTTGATCGTATCGTCACCGGCATCCCCGTAGACCACGTCGTTGCCGCCGCGAGCCGTTATGGTATCGCTGCCAGCGCCGCCGGATACGAACTCGCTAAGCCCCGTACCAGAGAAGCTGTCATTGGTATCCCCGAGACGGAATATGTTGGCAGCCGCCTCGGCCTGGGCGATATCGAGCGACTGGTCGGCAAACGCAATGGTCTGGACATCCGAGATAACCGTGACCAGCCCGCTCGATATTTCGGTCACTGTCAACTCGCCGGCCGTGTTGAAGCCGAGGATGTAGTCGAACAGCGTTCCCGTGAACGTCGCCGTGTCGGAAGGCGGCGGGTCGACCGGTGGCTGTTGGATTGGGTCGCTGCCTGCCTCGTCGGTTATTTCCGGGAACTGCGTACCATCCGTTTCGAACGTGATCGAATTGGTTCCGTTTGAAACGGTGAACGAGCCGTCTGCGTTGGCTACCGCCTGATAACTGCTGAGCAACGTACCCGGCGCCACGTTGATAACGTCCTGCGCGCGCAGATCGCCTACCAGGGTATCGCTGCCACCCATCGTATTGAACACGATCCGATGAGCAGACAGCAACTCCGAGATGTCGATGACGTCGTTGCCGGTCGTTCCGTTGATCGTGATCGTGGCAAGCGCCAGGCTTGTCGGACCGAAATTCCCGATCGGCGTCACGCCAAGGCTCGGCAACGCCTGCCCAGGATTGTTTGGATCTTCGACGGGCACGTCGGAACCGTTGATGACCAGTTCCTCGATGTTGTCGAGCTGTGCAACCAGCTCACGCGTCGTGCCGGTATCGCGGATAATCACGATCTCGGTGTTGTTCTGGAGAGTTCCACCAGTGAGAACGCCGGCAAATTCGGCCTGCACATTCGCCCGGTTGGTGGCATTGACGGCACCAAGAACCGCGACGATCTCGAACG
>JBJOGJ010000128.1:0-10938 GCA_046048295.1 Pseudomonadota bacterium
GAGGATCTGTGGGGCTTCAACGAGGAAATCGTCGTGCGCGCCGTGGCGGCCAGCACTATCCCGGTCATTTCCGCCGTCGGCCACGAAACGGACTGGACCCTGATCGATCTCGTTGCGGATGCGCGTGCGCCGACACCGACGAAGGCAGCCGAGTGGGCGGTGCCTAAATACGGCGAGCTAATCGAGGATACCGCGAAGTTCGAGCAGCGGCTTGCAACTGCGATCCGTCGGGCGATCGAGGCCAGCCGCACCAGCCTTCGCGCCGCCGAGCGCGGCCTGCCGCGGCCACAGGACCTCACCGGCTATCACCGCCAGCGCTTCGATGCCACCGAGAGGCGGCTCGCGTCTGCATTGATCGCCAACACGCAGAACCACGCCATGCGTCTTGCACGGCCAGCCACCAGATTGCATGGGCGCCTGCTCTCCGTGCGCCTCGCCGCAAGCGGGCAGCGGCTCGATGCCGCCAGCCGGCGCTCCGCGGACGCGCTTTTCCGTCTCACATCTGCGAGGCGCACGCGGTTCGAGCGGGCAGCCGCACGACTTAGGACGGACGGCCTTGCCGGCACGCTCCGCCAGAGCCGCGAACGCGTCGGCGTCTGCGGCCAGCGCTGCAGCACCGCCATCGCCGTTGCACTGGACCGCAAGCGCCGCGAACTCGCGGGCAACACCAAACTTCTCGACTCGCTCAGCTACCGCAGCGTGCTCAGCCGGGGCTTTGCCGTCGTTCGTGATGCCTCGGGGCACACGTTGAAGCGCGTTGCCGATGCCGCTATCGGCAGCCATGTCGCGATCGAACTGATGGACGGAGCAGTGGGCGCCACGCTTACGGGCACGAGCGGTCGCCCGCCTGACAAGGATGGTTCGGAGGACGCCCCCGTCGACCGGCAGCCCAGCGACCGGCGTACCCGTCCGAAACCGAAGGCACGCGGCGAGCAGGGCTCGCTGTTCTGACGCCTGCGTTACCTGGAGTTGACGAGGCCTTGATCGCCCTCGATATAATCAATAGAAAGTGTGCCCACTCTTCTCATTCTACCGACTGGATTGTTGTATGAACCGTATCGACAAGCTTTTCGGACTGCAGGGTGAAGCCCGCGTCCGCTATCTCGACGGAGAGTTCCAGCTTCTTTCGCCTGGCGATTTCGTCCGTTGCGCTGTCACCGGGGCACCGATCCAGTTGCACGATCTCAGATACTGGAACGTCGACCTGCAGGAAGCCTACGCTTCGGCAGCGATCTCCTTTCAGCGTGCCGTGGACATCAGGGGCCGCAAAGCCGGCACTTCCGAAAGCTAGTTCATCGTCAGGATGATCTTGCCGACGTGGTCGCCCGCCTCGATCCGGCGGTGGGCGTCTGCTGCATCGCGTAACGGGAAGGTCGAGTCTACCAGCACCTTCAGCTTGCCCGCCGCGAACAGCGGCCAGACCTTCGCCTCGATGTCGCGCGCGAACCGGGCCTTGTCCTCGCGCGATCTTGCCCTCAGTGTCGCCCCTGTCAGCGTCAGCCGCTTCATCATCAGCCGCGCCAGGTTAATGGTTGATTCGGCGCCCTGCTGCGTCGCGATCTGCGCTATGCGCCCATCGACTGCGGCCGCGATCACATGCTTGTCCGCGTAGCTGCCCCCGACCATGTCGAGTGTCACATCGATGCCATGCCCGCCAGTCGCCTGCTTCGCAATCGCGACGAAGTCCTCGGTCCGGTAATTGACGGCGACGTCAGCGCCCAGATCGCGGCACACAGCGCATTTTGCGTCGGAGCCGGCGGTGGCGATCACCTTGGCGCCGAAGGCCTTGGCAAGCTGTATCGCCGTCGTCCCGATGCCGCTGGTGCCGCCGTGCACGAGGAACCACTCGCCGGCCTGCAGCCCGACACGGTCGAAGACCATGTTCCAGACCGTGAACGTGGTTTCCGGCACGCCCGCGGCCTCCACGTCGCTGAGCCCCGGCGGACAGGGCAGCGCCGCGGTGTCGTCGGCAATGGCATATTCCGCATAGCCGCCGCCATTCAGCAACGCCACGACCCTGTCACCGACCTTCCAGCGTCCATTGCCGGCGCCGACCGCTGCCACCGTACCGGATGCCTCGAGGCCCGGTAGCGGCGAATGGCCGGCAGGCGGTGGGTAATGGCCGAGCCGCTGAGCGACATCCGGCCGATTGACGCCGGCAGCGGCGACCTTGATCAGTATCTCGCCCGGGCCTGGCGCGGGAAGCGGCAGCGTCACCGGCTGCAGGACTTCCGGCCCCCCCTTGCCGTCGATGGCGACGGCCGTCATTGTTGCTGGCAAGCTCATGCAGCATCTCCGCGTTGTCTGCCGTTCGACATGCCACGGCAGTCGCCAATGAAGCAAGCCGTTGTCAGCCGGCCCGAACGATGGAGCATTCGATGGATTTCGACGACATCAAGCCACCGCCCCGGCCTGGAGCGGCTCTCGGGGAGGATCTTTCAAATCTTTCGGTTGCCGAGCTCGAGCAGCGTATCGCCGCGCTCCGGACCGAAATCGAGCGCGTCGAGGCCGAGCTGCAAACGAAGCGCTCGCGGCAGGCTGCCGCCCAGAACCTGTTCAAGGACTGATGCGCTTTCCCAAAAGGACAAGGTTGTTTACTGATTATTAAGGTTATTGGTGTTCAATGAGGATCATCCAGTCATCTGGATCCGGAGTGGCACTGCCCACTCTATTTAACGCCTCCCTGTAAACTTCTGAGCCGCCGTCTGGCGGCTCTTTTTTGTGCGCTGCCCAACTCAGGCCATGATACCGTCTCACTCTGGGATTGCTTGTTAACCTCCATGTGCGATCTTGCCTGTCAGCGAGACTGCGTCCTATCCAGTCGCCTTGCATCCAATCGGCCGCCAGTGCTGCTGGCCTTCAACGAGTAGCGTCATGAGTAACGGTAAGAAATACTTCAACGCCAAAGGCCCACTCGGCGCCGCCGTCTCCTTCGGCGACCGGTTCCAGCAATCGGGACAGTTCGAGGCCATCTTCAAGGATGGCATGGCGCTCGTCGAAAAGACCGCGGCCTATCTCGACACTGACGGGCGGCGCGCCGCAAAGAAGCTCACCGGCATCGTCGCCGTCGCCTATGCCACCGAGAGCATGCGCCTCACCACCCGGCTGCTCGAACTCGCCTCCTGGCTGCTGATACGGCGCGCGATCCGCGATGGCGAAATTACACCGGAAGAGGCTGCCCGCCGCCGGCAGCGCATCAAGCTCGGCACCACCGGCCGGCCGACCCATATCAAGCAGTGGGACGAACTGCCTCTTGAACTCCGCCACCTGATCGAGGCGAGCTTCGCGCTTCAGGACCGCATCCTGCAGCTCGACCGCGCGTTCAGCGATGGTGACGTGGAGACCGCCAGCTCCGGACACAACCCTGTCGCCGCCCAGCTCGCAATGATCGAATCCGCGTTCGGCGAGCGGGTGGATCCACGCGACATCAACTGATTGAGGCCGGTCGCGACCAAAGCCGGCAGCGCGCCCGTCAGGCGTGGCCGTAGTCGCTCACGAGGTGTGACGGATCTACGCCGAGCTTGGACAATGCCAGCTCGTAGCGCGCTCCGATCGGTTCGTCGAACACGAGTTCGGGATCGGCGGCGCAACTCAGCCAGCCATTCGTCTGGATTTCCCGCTCCAGCTGCCCCGGTGCCCAGCCGGAATAGCCGAGCGCCAGGATCGCCCGCTCCGGCCCCTCGCCCTCGGCAATGGACTTCAGGATGTCGAGCGTCGCCGTCAGGCAGAAGTTGTCGTTGATCCGCAGCGTCGAGTCGGCGCTGACATAGTCGGCGCTATGCAACACGAAGCCGCGACCGGTCTCCACCGGCCCGCCGATATTGACGTGCATGGCATGCAGCTCCGGGTCGTCCTCGACGGCCTCGATCTCGAGTTGTTGCAACAGGTCTGCAACCGACAATTCCGGCGCGCGATGGTTGACGATCAGCCCCATCGCACCTTCGGCCGAGTGCGAGCACATGTAGATTACCGAACGTGCAAACCACTTGTCCGTGAGAGAGGGCATGGCAATCAGCAATTGCCCTTCTAGATAGCCGTCTGCCCGGATGCCTGTGCTGGTCTTCCTCATGGCCTCAAGCTAATCCCAGAAATGCGGCGATGTGAAGTACGATTCGATGGCGTGACCCCGCTTCGCACCTGCCCCTGCACGCACCACATGTGTTTCAGGAAATCGTGTGTTGCAGTTGATCGACCACCTGTTGCATAGGATTTCCGCCTTGTCTGTACCGCTCCATCACCGAGCCTCGAGCCGGAGTTCTGCCCGATGACGTCGCCGAGAATGCGCGCCGCACTGGCCGGCCTCATAGCTGGCCTGCCACACTCTGCTTCGGCGGAATCGCCGCTGCAGACGAAATGGCAGCAGACACCGAAGTCGATCTCGCGCCTCGTCGTCGGAAGCCTGCCGGTCCCCGGCGAAGCCCCGCGACTGATCGTCGGCGTCGAAATCCACATCGAGCGCGACTGGAAGACCTACTGGCGACACCCGGGGGATGCCGGCGGCGTGCCGCCCCGCTTCGATTTCTCGAAATCGCAGAACCTCAAGTCGGCCAACGTTCTGTTTCCGGTGCCCGAACGCATCTCCGACCCGTCCGGTTCCCTCATCGGCTACAAGGAGCATGTCATCTTCCCCGTCGAGGTGGAGGCGGTGGATCCATCGCGCCCGGTCCGCCTGTCGCTGGCGATGGAGTTCGGCGTCTGCCGCGAGATCTGCATCCTGGCGCAGGCGCAGCACAACCTCACCGTGCGCACCACCAAGTCATTCTCGCTCTCGCCACCGCTCTACGCCGCACTGGAACGCGTTCCCCGCCAGGAGCAGGCACTCAGGCCGGATGACCCGCGTCTCAAGTCCGTTGCCGCCCGCCTCGATGGCCCCGCTCCCGGCATCACGTTCGACATTGCCTATCCGAAGGGCACGCGCAAGCGCATCGATATGTTCGTCGAAACGCTGAGTGGCACCAACCTGCCGCTGCCCCGCAAGATGAAATCGGAAACCCTCGATGGCGCCCGGTTCGAAGTGCAGGTGCCGGCCGACATTTCGCCCGGCTCGCTCCGTGGCCGTCAGCTTCGCGTGACACTTATTTCGGCGCGCGGCGCCAGCGAATACGTCCGCACGCTCGAGTAGCGTGCAACGCACGCCTCCTTTCGACCGGCAGGCTTGACTCCGGGCGAGCTGCCATGTGACGAAATTGCCGCGAAAATGCACGCCACAAGTCAGCAAGGGGGCAGGGTTAGATGGAGATCGTACCGACCAATGCGGCGCTCGGCGCCAGCATCCACGGCCTCGACATTTCACGACCGATCGCCGACGACCTATTTGCTTCCGTGCTCGACGCCTTCCACCGCCACCAGGTGCTTGTCTTCAAGAACCAGGACGTCAGTCCGGAAGCGCAGATTGCCTTCTCCTGCCGCTTCGGAGTTCTCGAGGACCAGCTCAACGCCCGCTTCACGTTGCCCGAGCACCCGGAGGTGCTGATCCTCTCGAACGATATGAAGGACGGCCAGCCGGTCGGCGTCATCGACGGCGGCGACTACTGGCATTCAGACTCCTCGCACCGCGACCTGCCGAGCATGGCCACTGTCCTCTTTTCCGTGAAGAACCCGGATCGTGGCGGCGATACGGAGTTTGCCAACATGTACGCTGCCTATGATGCCCTGTCGGACGAGATGAAGTCGCGTCTGACCGGGCTCAGGGCCATCCACGCCGTCAGCAAGCTGCGCAACAAGCGGGTCACGGTCTCGCCGCGCCGTCCCGACGCCTACGAAACCTATACGCGGCAGAATTCCGTCCCCGACGTCATCCATCCCATCGTCCGGACGCATCCTGCCACCGGACGCAAGGCTCTCTTCATCTCCGAGCGCTTCACCATCGGAATCGAGGGCATGGACGAATCCGACGCCGATCCGATCCTCGACGAACTCTTCGCGCACCAGATCAGCCGCGAATTCGTGTACCGCCACAAGTGGGACGATGGCGATCTCGTCATCTGGGACAACCGCTGCGTGATGCACCGTGCCATGGGCGGCTATCGCTACCCCGACGTACGCAGGATGCATCGCACGGTTGTGCAGGGCGACACACCATTTTGAATTTCGCTGCGACTCTCTCGCAACTGAGACAATTGACCACTGGGAAACGGTCGTCAGTGGGCAAATGTCTCCTTACTTCTGTCGTGCGGTCGCGCTAACCTGCTCAGAAATGATCCGTCCAGCGGCCGCAATGCGGCATCGATAATCATGCACCAACTCACACTTCAGCGGCCAGCCCCGCTCGGCCCCGACCCCGTTGCCGGGCTGCGCAGTGATTGGACCAAGATCCTCAAGCCCTACCGTACGCCGTGCAACCGGCGCAGCATTTTCGAGTTGCTGGTCACCGTCGCGCCCCTGGTCGGCCTGTGGACGCTGGCTTGGCTCGCGCTGCAGGTCAGTTACGTACTGACGCTCGCGCTCGCGGTTCCGGCAGCCGGACTGCTCGTCCGTCTCTTCCTCATTCAACACGACTGCGGCCACGGCGCCTTTTTCACCAGCCGGAAGGCGAACACCTGGCTCGGCCGCGTGCTCGGTGTCTTTACACTCACGCCCTACGACCTCTGGCAGCGGAAGCATGCCCTCCATCACGCCACCAGCGGCAACCTCGGGGAGCGTGGCATGGGGGACGTGGCGACACTGACGGTCGCCGAGTACCGCGCGCGTTCTTGGTGGGGACGCCTCGTCTACCGGCTTTACCGCCATCCCGTCATCATGTTCGGTCTCGGGCCGGCCTACCTCTTTCTGTTGAATCACAGGCTGCCGTCGGGAATGATGCTGAACAACGGCTTGTGGCCGTGGGTCAGTGCCATGGGAACGAACGTCGGGATTGCCGGCGTGGCAGTTTTCCTTGCCTGGTGCGTCGGCTGGCAGGCATTCTTGCTCGTCCAGCTTCCCATCACCCTTCTGGCTGCGTCCATTGGCGTCTGGCTGTTCTACATCCAGCACCAGTTCGAAGACACCTACTGGGCGTCTTCCGAGGACTGGAACCATCAGGATGCCGCGCTGCTCGGCAGTTCCTACTACGAGTTGCCACGGATACTGCGCTGGTTCACGGCCAATATCGGCGTGCATCACGTCCATCACCTGACCAGCCGAATTCCGTTCTACCGGCTACAGAAGATTCTCCGCGATCATCCGGAACTGCGCAACCTGCGCCGCATGACGCTGCGCGACAGCCTGCGGACCGTGGGGCTCAGCCTTTGGGATGAACACCGCCAGCGCCTGGTGCGGTTCAGCGATGTGCGGATGGCGCGTTAGGTCTGTATTCCTGCAATAGACCGGCCGGAATGACGATCTGCGATCGCCCCGGCGCGACAACGGTTTCGAAGGCACGTTTCTGGCTATTGCCCAGGATGCAGGCCCCGGCGTCCCCACTCGACGGGGAAAGTGGCGCGTGTCCGGATCGGCGCACCCGGCTTCGAGACGTAGTCGACAACCCGGTAGGCCGCCTCGCAATTCGTGCGCGTCAACGTGCAGGTCACATAACCGCGCTGGCGGTTGTAGAACTTGATATGAGGGTTCGCGCCAAGTATCCGCCGGCCTGTCTTCGTCATGTCGGCTCCATCCCCGCCCGACGCCAGCGATGTACCGATGAACTCGGCACCGACGATCGCAGAATTCGGATTGTCGAAGTCCTGATGCAGGTTCCCGGCCCAGTTGGAATGTACGTCACCGGTAATCACTATGGGATTGAGGCTTTGCTGCTTGGCCAGAAGGTCGAGAATTAGCTGGCGTTCGCCCGCGTAGCCATCCCACTTGTCCATGTTGAGGCGAAACCCCTCAACCTGGGGCTTCAGCCGCTGCATCATGGGAACCTGCTGCGCAATCATCTGCCAGCGCGTCTCGGACCGCGCCAGACCATCCAACAGCCACGCTCTCTGCGCTGCGCCTAGAATTGTATTCTTCGGGTCCAGTGATTGGGCGCAGCGCGACGCGTTCTTATATTCCGTATACGAACCGCATGGTTGTATGGACCTGTACTGCCGGGTATCGAGGACATTGATCTCGGCGAGCGAACCCAGCGCGAAGCGCCGGTAGAGCCGCATGCCGGGACCGTTCGGACGGCACATGGCCCTTAAAGGAAGATGTTCGAAATAGGCCTGGTAGGCGGCGGCGCGGCGCCGCAGAAACGACTTTCTGGAGGTCCTGCGCTTTCGGTCCACGTCGCCAGCATAATCGTTAATGACCTCATGGTCGTCAGTGGTCGCAATCCATGGAAACGCAGCATGTGCGGCTTGTAGATGCGGGTCCATTTTGTAGAGGGCATAGCGCTTGCGATAGCCATCGAGCGTGATGGCCTCATCGCCATTGTGCATTCTCGTATAGCCGGCGCGCGCCTTGGTCTCGTAAATGTAGTCGCCAAGGAACACCACGAGCCTGATGTCTTCTTCTGAAAGATGGCGGTGCGCCGTGAAAAGCCCCTGCTCGTAGTGCTGGCAGGAGGCGAAGGCAAGCTTGAACTTGTCAAGCGGCTTGCCAGGAGCAGGCAAGGTACAAGTCCGCCCTACGGGGCTCGCTTCTGTCCCGGCGCGAAAGCGATACCAATACCAGCGGTCCGGCTCCAAACCCCGAACCTCCACGTGCACCGAATGGGCGCTCTCGGGCCGCGCCATGACGACGCCTTTCTGCACGATGGTACGCATGCTCTCGTCGCCCGCCAGTTCCCAAACGACCGGCACTTCGACCGCGGGCATGCTCCGCTCGCTGAGCGCGTGCGGTGCCAGCCGCGTCCAGAGCACCACGCTGTCGCTGCCAGGATCGCCAGAGGCGACGCCGAGCTGAAACGGGTACTCTGAAAACGCACGCGCTGCGGTTGCCCTGTAGAGGAAGGGTGGAGCGGCCAGCAGGCCAGTGGCAGCCAAGCCCGCAATAATGCGGCGCCGGCTAATGCCTGACTGCGCCGGCATCCACTTTTTCTGCTGCGCCATAGGTCGTCAGCCCACTCGATGAGTGTGAAAACTCTTTCCGCTCGCCGGCCTGGAAACCTCGATAACGGTGGTCTTCTCAAGCAGCAGGACGCCGGAGCCCCCGCATCCTGCTCCCGGGTACCAGCCAGCCCTAGTACGCCTCGCCCTTGAAGATCGTCTGGCCGCCGTCGATCCTGATATCGGCGCCCGTCACGAACGACGACATGTCGCTCGCCAGGTAGAGCGCGCCCTCTGCGATTTCCTCGACCGTGCCGGTCCGCTTCATCGCCTGGTGCACGCCGCGGATCTCGTTCGACTTCTCGTGCGTGCCGTAGCGGCGGAGGCTGCGCTCTGTCTCGATCGGCCCAGGCGAAATCGTATTGAAGCGGATGTTCTCCGGCCCGTAGTCGAGCGCCATCACCCGCGTCATGTGATGGATCGCCGCCTTCGTCGTGCAATAGCCCATCCGCCCGTGCAGCGCGAAATGGCCGTGGCTCGAGGCGATATTGACGATCGTGCCGCCGCCCGCCTTGCGCATCTCCGGCACTGCATATTTGCACATCAGGAAGTAGCTCGTCAGGTTGACCGCGAGCGTGTTGTTCCAGTCCTCGAGGGGAAGATCCTCTACCTTCGCGTCAGGTGTCACTGCCGCCACGGCGTTGACCAGCGTCGTCACCTTGCCGAAATGACTGACAGCCTCCGCGACGGCCGCCTTGGCCTCTTCCGCGTTGGCGACGTTGGCCTTGAACGCCACCGCCCTGCCACCCTTCGCCTTGATGTCCGCCGCCACCTTCTCGGCTGCGTCGAGCCGGAGGTCGGTCACCAGCACCGCCGCGCCTTCCGACGCGAACCGCCGCGCGATCGCGCCTGCAATTCCGCCGCCGCCGCCCGTCAGCACCGCAACCCGTCCATCCATCAACCCAGCCATGATCATGCCTCCCGTTGGTCGTTCAGTTCGAGCGTCATATATTGCAGGCGAGTGGGGTCGAGGTCCATCGCCCCAATGCGTTCTGACCCGGAGCATCATGCCCACACCCGACCCGACCGAATTCCAGCGTCTCGCAGCCGAGGCGGTCGCCCACCACACCGCCGGCCGCCTCGACGCGGCTGAGGCTGCCTATCGCGCCGCCCTCGCGATGGCGCCCGGCCACCCGTCGATCACCCACAACCTTGCCACCATCGCCGCCAAGCGTGGCAACCACCGCGCCGCCATCGCACTCTTCGACGCTGTCCTCGGCGCCGAGCCATTCCACGTTTCGGCCCACTACAACCGCGCTGCCGCGCTACAGTCGGCGGGCATGATGCGTGCCGCGATCGACGGCTATCGCCAGGCTGCCCGCCTCGAGCCCGCGCACTACGACGCCCATCGCAACCTCGCCTTTCTTTACCTTGCCGAGGGCGAGCGCGGCCGGTCACTCGACCACTTCGCCCGGACCTGTGAACTGCGCCGCGGCGACGACCATAGTGCGATCGCCAATGCCTCCCTCACCCACGCCACGCGTGACAAGCTCATCCACGACGCGGCGCAGTTCCGCTACCTCGCCGGCCGCCACCGCGATGCGCGCCGCTTCGAATTGCTCGCCAAGTGCTACGAGGATGTCGCCCGCGACTTCGCCTCTGAGCCTTCGCCCCTCTCGCCAGCCCAGCGCGATCTGATCGGCGCCGACTACAACACCGCCATCAACGTATTCGGTGCGGCAGAGATTGCCGGCCCCGCAATCGATCCGACGCTCGACTGCGGCCGGATCGCCGCCGACCTTGCATCCCGCGACACCGCGGTCATCGACAGCCTGCTCACGCCCGACGCCTTCGCGCGCCTGCACCGGTTCCTGCTCGAGAGCACCATCTGGCACGACTTCTCCCACATCGGCGGCTTCGTCGCATCCTACCTCGAGGACGGTCTCGCCTCACCGCTGTTCCTGCAGATCATCGACGAACTGCGCGCCGCGCTGTCACCCATCCTTGCCAGCAAGCCGCTCGTACAGGCCTGGGCGTTCAAGGGCCT
>JBJOGJ010000129.1:0-10919 GCA_046048295.1 Pseudomonadota bacterium
AGGCCAGGGCGGTGTCGGCATCGGTCCGATCACCAGGCCGGAGGACGTCAAGGGCGCCATCGAGAAGGGCGTCGAGGTCCTCCGCTCCGGCGGCGTTGCGTTGATCGACTTCCACATCAATCCGAGCGCCGACCGCAAGGCGTCGAACATCCTGGGCGTTCGCACGACCTAGTGCCGATGTCGATCGAGACCGAAGGAAAGCGGGGCCGGAAGGCTCCGCTTTTTTTGTTGGGCCCGTGGCAGGCAGCTAGCGCGGCGGCCACGTCGCCTGTTAGAGTGTCGCCGACGGCGGCCATTGCAATGCATGGCCTTCGAAGAACAAGCTGGCGCGTGCATGCGCCGGACGAAGAGAGGAACGCCGATGTTCGCCAAGATCAATCACGTCGCCATCGTCAGCGACAACTATGCCCAGCTCGCTAAGTTCTACGAGGCCGTTTTCGGCATGAAGACCTCGGGCAAGGGGCGCCCTGCCCGCGCCGTCACGGTTGGTGACGGCTATGTCGGACTGAACATCAATCCGCGCCGCGCCGGCCGCTCCGCCGGTCTCGACCACTTCGGCATCCAGGTCGAGGACTGCGAGACCGCATTCGAGCGCATGCGCAAGAAATATCCCTCGGTGAAATGGCTCAAGCGGCCGTCGACACGCCCGTTTGCCGGCATCACCACGCACGACCCCGATGGCAACATGTTCGACATCTCTCAGAAGGACATGACCAACCGCACCGACATGTATGTCGAGAATTCCGGGCAAGCCAACGAGCGCCACATCGACCACGTAGCGATACGCACCATGAACCCGGACGCCATGGCGGAGTTCTATCGCGATGTCTTCGAGCTCACGCCGACCAACAAGAAGGAAGGCGACCCGAACCACTACCTGAGCGACGGCCACATGACGCTTGTCATCATGCCCTGGGACATCACCGACTACGATGGCACGGGCATCATCACGATGGGCATGGACCATATCGGCTTCAAGGTTGAAAGCGTCGAGAAGCTGAAATCCGATCTCGAGGAGATCGTCGCCAACAATCCTCGACATGCGCCGGCGTCGTTCTCGGGCTCCGAGGGCCAGGCACTGGAGAAGCTCTTCAAGCGGAGCTGTCCGATCGGCGAGTTCCAGATGGCCGACTGCGACGGAACTTTGATCGACGTCCACGCCGACTGAGTGCCGACAGAAGGCATGCAAACGAACAAGCAAAGGGAGAAAATCATGAACGGTCGAATTGCGCTCGGTGCAACTGTGGCCGCCGTACTGCTCGGCGCCAACCCTGCAGCAGCTGACAAAATCGAGGAACTCTACAAGGGCAAGACGATGTCGCTGATCGTCTCCGCCGGCTCGGGCGGCGGTTACGCCAGCTATGCCCGCGCCTTCACTCCGGTCTACGAGAAGCACATCCCCGGCAAGCCGAACATCATCATCAAGCATATGCCTGGCGGTGGCGGTATCCGCGCCTCGAACTACCTCGACGAGGTGGCACCGAAGGACGGTCTGACCATCGGCTTCATACACTCGAGCGTACCGTTTGCTCCCTTGTACGGCATCAAGGGCGCGAAGTTCGACCCGCGCAAGTTCAACTGGCTCGGTTCCATCTCGACCGCTTCCGGCATCTGCGTCGCCTGGCACACCGCCAAGGTGAACAACTGGCAGGACGTCGTCGACGGCAAGCTCGTCGTCGGCGGCACGGGGGCCGGATCGCAGATGGAAACGCTGCCGGCCATGGTCAACAAGCTGTTCGGCGCCAAGATCAAGATCATTTCCGGCTACAAGGGCGGAAACGATGTCTACCTCGCAATGGAGCGGGGCGAGGTGAACGGCCGCTGCGGCGGACTGATTTCCTCGATCAAGTCCACCCGGCCAGACTGGTTCCCGGATAAGAAGGTGACGGTGCCATTCCAGATCGCAACGAAGCGGCACCCGATGTTCCCTGACGCGGTCTCGATCTTCGAGCTTGCCAAGGACGACAAGACCAAGAACATCGTCAAGCTGATCACCTACCCCTTCGAGATGGATCGTCCGTTCCTGGCCCCGCCAGGCGTGCCGGACGACGTCGTGGCAGCGCTCCGCAAGGCATTCCTCGCCGCCGGCAAGGACAAGGAGTTCCAGGCTGTCGCCGAGAAGCAGCAGCTCGAGGTCGATCCCGTCCCCGGCGAGGAAGTCGCGCGCATGATCAAGGAAGCCTACGCCATGCCGAAGGAGATCGTCGCCGAAGCAGCGGCGGCCATGAGGCTCACGGGAGGCAGCAAGTAGTTCGGCTATCTGGTGAGAGCCTTGAGGCGGTAGAGCGCCTCGAGGGCCTCCCGCGGTGACATTTCGTCGGGAACGAGTTCGGCGAGGGCGCAGCGGAGAGCATCATCTTCAGGTGTCGGCTGCGTTGGCTGCTGTGCAACTGCTGCAAAGAGCGGCAGGTCGCCAAGCGGCGCCGTCTCGGTTTTCCCCTTGAGGTCTTCCGTCTCGAGGTGGGCGAGTACCTCGCGCGCCCGCCTGACGACTGGCTCCGGCATGCCTGCGAGCTTCGCCACCTGGATGCCGTAGGAACGATCGGCCGCACCAGCCTTCACCTTATGCAGGAAGACGATGTCGTCCTTCCATTCCCTCACGTCCATGGTGACGGTCGAGAGTTCGGCAAGCCGCTCGGCCAGCGCCGAAAGCTCGTGGTAATGGGTCGCGAACAGCGTCCGCGCCCTGGCGACGTCGTGCAGATACTCGATCGTCGCCCAGGCGATGGAAAGGCCGTCGAACGTGGCGGTGCCGCGCCCGATCTCGTCGAGGATGACGAGCGAACGCGCGCTCGCCTGGTTCAGGATCGCCGCCGTCTCGACCATCTCGACCATGAACGTCGAGCGCCCGCGGGCCAGGTCGTCGGATGCACCGACGCGCGAGAAGAGCCGGTCCACGACGCCGATGTGGGCCGATTTCGCCGGCACGAAGGATCCCATCTGGGCAAGCAGCGCAATCAACGCGTTCTGCCTCAGGAAGGTAGACTTGCCGGCCATGTTCGGGCCAGTAACGAGCCAGACCCGGCCGGCTGCTTCCTCATCGAAGCCAGGCGGACGCCCGCCGTCTTCGCGAGCGGGCGCCGGCCCGAGCACGCAGTCGTTTTCGATGAACGGCCCCGAACGCGCCTTCCTGAGCGCCTGCTCGACAACGGGGTGACGTCCGCCGCGAATCTGGAAGGCCGTGCTCTCGTCGACGATGGGGCGAACGTAATCGTCGAGCGCTGCAAGCTCGCCGAGCGCGGCGTGGACATCGACATCGGCCAGCGCTGTGGCCACATTGGCGAGAGCCGCTTCCGCGCGCAATACATCCGCCGTCAGCTCGGCGAAAATCTCCTGCTCGATCGCCAGCGCTCTCTCCGCCGCCGTTGCGATCTGCCCTTCCGTCTCGCTGAGCTCGGCAGTATTGAACCGCACCGCATTGGCCATCGTCTGGCGGTGCGTGAACACCGCGTCGTTCGGCGGCTGGAGCAGCGGCCGGGACGCATTGGCCGAAACCTCGATGAAGTAGCCGAGGATGTTGTTGTGACGAATACGGAGCGTCTTGATGCCGGTATCGCCGATGTAGCGCTGCTCCAGTTCGGCCATCACCCTTCGGCTGTCCTCGCCAAGCGCCCGCGCCCGGTCGAGGTCTGCCGTATAGTCCGAGCGGATGAAGCCGCCGTCGCGAGGCAGGTGCGGTGGCGTCTCCACCAGTGCCGCGGCGAGCTTCTCGCAAAGCGCGCTGTCGCATTCGGCCAGCCGGTCCAGTATGCCAGCAATCTCGGCTGGCGGCCCGAGAGCATCGGCTGCCTTATCGATCAGCGAGCGAACGGTCTGAGCGCGTAGAAGACCATCGCGAACGGCTGCCAGGTCCTTGGGGCCGCCGCGATGCAACGCGAGTCGGGACACGGCACGCGCAATGTCCGGCGCTCCCCGGAGCGCGAGCCGCACATCCTCGCGGAGCTTCTCGCGCTCGGCGAAGTACTGCACGGCGTCCAGGCGTTCACCGATCCGGATCGGGTCGGCGAGGGGGCTCGAGAGCCGTGCCGCCAGTTCGCGTGCGCCCGGGCCTGTGACGGTGCGGTCGATGGCGGCGAGCAGGCTTCCCGCAAGCTGCCCCGTCGTCGAGCGCACGATCTCGAGGCTTGCCCGGCTGGCAGCGTCGATGCGCAGCAGATCCGAGGCGCCGGTCCGCCTGGGCGGCCTGAGAACCGATTGCCGGCCGATCTGCGTCAGCTCGACGTACTTGAGGAGCGCGCTGGCCGCCGCCAGCTCCGCCCGGGTGAAGGCGCCGAACGCAGCGAGGTCACCCACCCCGAGCCGCTCGAGCAACGCGCGCTCGCCCGAAAGGCTGTCGAAGCTCTGCGCCGCGACCGGCGTCGTGGCGGCCCCCGACAGTGCCAGCAGCGGTTTCAGGTCGGCATCGGCGAGGAGGTCGTCGGCAGCGATGATTTCACCCGGGGAGAGCCGCACGAGCTCGCCCGCAAGATCGGCGCGCGAAGCGCAACCGATCTCGAACTCGCCCGTCGAGATGTCGAGCGAGGCGAGCGCGAAGGTGGCCTGGTCGCTGCCGCCCCGCCCGCCCTGGCTCCGGTCCAGCGTGAGCGATGTGAGATAGTTGCGCGCCTTGTCCTCGAGCAGCGCCTCCTCGGTGAGCGTACCGGGTGTGACGAGGCGAACGACATCGCGCTTGACGACGGCCTTGGAACCGCGCTTGCGCGCTTCCGCCGGATCCTCGAGCTGCTCGCAGACGGCAACGCGGAAGCCCTGGCGGATCAGCCGTTGCAGGTATTCGTCGGCGCGGTGCACGGGCACGCCACACATCGGGATGTCCTCGCCGAGGTGCTTGCCGCGCTTGGTCAGCACGATGGAGAGCGCCTCCGAGGCAACGACCGCGTCCTCGAAGAACAGCTCGTAGAAGTCGCCCATTCGGTACCAGAGGATGCAGTCCGGGTTGGCAGCCTTTATTTCGAGATATTGCGCCATCGATGGCGTCACGTCTCCGCCACCCTTTTCACCGCCCTTGGCGCGCGCTTGTTGCAGGGCGCCGTCGGATTGTTGCACCGCACGCTTGACCATCAGTCCCCACCCCGCCGCAGCCTCGCGCCCCACGCATAGTGAAGCCGCAGTTGTGCGCAGGCGGAACCCGGCCTATCGTGGCTGCTGGTCTTCAATGTTATCCCCCTTGCGCCAACCGCTGGAAACGCTCCAACTATCAACACCAAGAAAAATCCTCAACATGCCAACACGTTCTAATGGAATTCGATTCACCGTAGAGGAAGCGCTTCAGTTTCATTCCCAGGGCAAGCCGGGGAAGCTGGAAGTCACGGCGACGAAGCCGCTGACCACGCAACGCGAGCTGTCGCTCGCCTATTCGCCCGGTGTCGCCGAGCCGGTCAAGGCGATCGCCGAGAACCCTGCCCTCGCCTATGACTACACCAACAAGGGCAACATCGTCGCCGTCGTTTCGAATGGCACCGCCATTTTGGGGCTCGGCAACCTCGGTGCGCTCGCCGCCAAGCCGGTGATGGAGGGCAAGGGCGCGCTGTTCAAGCGGTTTGCCGACATCGACTCGATAGACCTCCTGATCGATACCGAGGATGTCGACCAGTTCATCAACTCCGTTCGATACATGGGCCCGTCATTCGGCGGCATCAATCTCGAGGACATCAAGGCGCCCGACTGCTTCCTGATCGAGCAGAAGCTGAAGGAACTGATGGACATACCCGTCTTCCATGACGACCAGCATGGGACGGCGATCATTGCGGCGGCGGGACTTCTCAACGCCCTGGAACTTACCGGCCGCAAGCTGACCGACTTCCGCCTGGTCGTGAACGGCGCGGGGGCGGCCTCCATCGCCTGCCTCGATCTCCTCGTCTCCATGGGCATGCCGCGAGAACGCGTCATCATCTGCGACACCAAGGGCGTCGTGTATGCCGGCCGCACGGATGGCATGAACCAGTGGAAGTCCGCCTACGCAGCCGATACGCATGCCCGAACGCTCGCCGAAGCGTTGGCAGGCGCAGACGCCTTCTTCGGGCTGTCGGTGAAGGGCGCGGTGAGCCAGGACATGGTGCGCCAGATGGCCGACCAGCCGATCATATTCGCGATGGCCAACCCCGATCCGGAAATCACTCCCGAGGACGTGCAGGCGGTCCGCGACGATGCCATCATTGCGACGGGACGCTCCGACTATCCCAACCAGATCAACAATGTCCTGGGCTTTCCATTCATCTTCCGTGGCGCACTCGACGTGCGTGCCTCGACCATCAACGAGGAAATGAAGATCGCGGCGGCCAAGGCGCTTGCCGAACTCGCGCGCGCCGAAGTGCCCGACGAGGTCGCAGCGGCGTTTCATGGCAGGCGACCGACGTTCGGGCGCGACTACATCATCCCGGCGCCCTTCGACCCGCGCCTGATCTCGCATGTGCCGCTCGCCGTCGCCAAGGCGGCGATGGAGACGCGGGTCGCACGCAAACCGATCGCCGACATCGACGCCTATGTTTCGACGCTGAAGGGGCGGCTCGATCCGGTGGCCGCCTGGCTGCAGTCCATCTTCGACAAGGTGCGCTCCGAACCGAAGACGATGGTCTTCGCGGAGGCTGAGGAGCCTGCGGTCATACGCGCTGCACACAACTATTTCATGCAGGGTTTCGGCCGGCCGATACTGATCGGCACCCGGCAGGTCGTCGTCGATGGCTTTGCCGCCCTCGGCATTCCGTTGCGTGACGAGTACGAACTGATAGACATCCGCCACTCGGATCTGACGGAAAGCTTCGCCGACTACCTCTATGAAAGGCTGCAGCGCAAGGGCTATCTGCGCCGCGACTGCATGCGTCTCGTCCAGAACGAGCGCAATATCTTCGCCTCGCTGCTGATCGCGAACGGCAAGGCAGACGCCATGATCTCCGGTGCTACCCGCAACTGGACAAGCGTCTACAACGACGTGATCCGCGTCCTGGACGCCCGTCCCGGACATCGGCCGATCGGGGTCTCGCTGGCGCTCTGCAAGGGCCGCGCAGTCCTCGTCGCCGATACCAGCGTGAACGATATGCCGACATCGGAGCAGCTCGCCGACATTGCCGTGGAGGCTGCGCGGACGGCACGTAACTTCGGCATGGAGCCTCGCGTCGCACTCCTCGCATACTCGACCTTCGGCCAGTTGCGCGGCGAACGTTCCGACGTTGTCAGCGGTGCGGTGCGTGTGCTCGATGAGCGGGGCGTCGACTTCGAGTACGATGGCGACATGGCCGCCGACGTGGCGCTCAATCCGGATATCGCCCGGCTCTATCCGTTCTGCAGGCTCACCGACAGCGCGAACGTGCTCGTCATGCCGGCGTTCCATGCCGCATCGATTTCCACGAAGATGCTGGCCGAACTCGGCGGTGCCACCGTGATCGGCCCGATGCTGGTCGGCATGACGCGCTCGGTGCAGATCTGCCAGCTCGGAGCCCGTGACAGCGACATAGCCAACATGGCCGCGATCGCCGCATACGATATAGGCAAGTGAGGTGCGGCGCGGGCGGCAACTTCGGCCGCCCTCCAGCCACGGCCACGGCAGGACGCGAAAGAAGCTATGGCCTGCGCGACCCCGCGACCCTGCTCTCCTTCTCGTCGGGCTGCCCGAAGTGTTCGAAGTAGCGCGGGTCGATCTTCTCCACCGGCAGGATGATGAGCACGTCCGTCGTGCCGAACTGATGGTCGATGACTGCACCGTCGCCGACCATGGCGCCGAGCCTGAGGTAGCCCTTGATGAGCGGCGGCAGGGCCTTGATCGCGGCCTTCGTGTCCAGCTGTTCCTTCGGAGCCCTTTTCATGTCGACGTAGAGCGACGGGTGGGCGCTGACGTGCCAGTCGGCGTCGGCCATGGCGTGATGATGCAGGAACGAGAGCGCCATCGCGTGCTTGTCGGGATCGGTCCCCTCGAAGCTTGCGCAGCCGATCATGACGTCGATGTCGTGCTCACGCACATACGTCCACAGACCGTGCCAGAGCAGCTCGACTGTACGCTTGGTACGGTAGGGCTTGAGGACACAGGACCGCCCGAGCTCCATGAATGAATAGCCGGGAGATTTCCGCGCGATGAGTGGCGCGATGTCGTACTCGCCCTGCGTGTAGAAGCCGAGTGAACGCTGGGCGATCTCTTGCCTCAGCACGCGGTATGTGCCGATGACTTTCGGCTGGCGATGGTCCAGGGTGGAGGCGGAATAGCTGGTGTCTGTCGTGTCCACGACGAGAAGGTGATCGCAGGCCCCGTCGTACTTGTCCTCGTCGCGCTGGCGCAGTTGCGCGACCAGGCTCGGCTTGGCTGACATCTCCCTGTAGAAGACTTCATACCGAAGCCGTTGTGCGAGTTTTATGTCCGCCGGCGTCGAGGCTAGGCGTACCTCGAGGGGGCCGATCCTGCCGAACGCCTTGACCGGCGGCCGGCGCCGGATACCCATGAACCAGTTCGAACGGATCCATTCAGGTTTTGCTGCTTCGAGGAACGCCAAACGCGAGCCGCCCTGCGGCCTGTGGCGCTGAACCGTCCCCTCGCGCATCCGCTGTTGCCAAGACCGGCTCAACAGCTCCCGCGTCCTGAAGCCCATCCCCGTTCTCCCGGTCAATCGCACAGAATCAAGTGCCCCGACCAATATCTATAGCGGCGACCGGGCTCAGCAACAATGCGTGACGGGCTTCTGTTTCGCCGACGGTTTCCCGGCGAGCCGACTGGCATCTGATGCCGCCTGCCGCAGCGCTCGGGGGATGCGCTCTAGGCGGCCGTGCGGCTACTGCACCACCGCAGGATGAGCCGTTCGAGATCGGCGCGCTCGAAGGGCTTGGCGAGATAGTCGTCGAGGCCGGCATCCAGGCAGCGCTTCCGGTCCTCCTCGAACGCGTTCGCGGTCACAGCGACGATTGCTGGCAGCCGAACAGCGCCGGAGCCTTCCTTCAGTGCACGAATGGTGGCTGTCGCCTCGAAACCGTCCATCAGCGGCATCTGCATGTCCATCAGCACAATGTCGAATTCGCAAGCGAGACCCTCGAGCGAGCGCCGGACCGCATCGACCGCCTGCTGGCCGTCGCGCGCATGAACGAGGCTGCAGCCCATTTTCTCGAGCAGGCGACGGGCGAGCAGCGCGTTGATCTCGTTGTCCTCCGCCAGCAGGACGTTCAGCCGCCGTTCGTTTTCCGGCACCGGCAGGGCGCTCTGGTGCTGCACCTCGTCCGCCAGGGCGCCGTCTCCGCGCGTGGCAGAGAGTTGGGCTGGCAGAGTGGCGGCAAGTACCGGTCGAACGAGGTATGACGAGAAGCCCTGCGCCCTGAACTGACCGAGGCTCGCACGCGCCAGCGCATTGACGAGGATTACGCCGCGCACCGGCTGGCCACTGGCGCGCTCCCGCAGAGCGGCAAGGCAGGCGCCGGCGGACAGCGGATCGCCCTCTGCGTCGACGATGACGAGGTCGACAGGCTGGCCCGTTTCCGAGGCTGAACGGATCGCGCCGAGATCGGATGGTGAATTGGCCTCGGTTACCGAGATGCCGAAGGACCTCAGGTTCTGCGCCAGGGACCGGCGCTCGATGGCCCTGTCGAACGCTAGGAGGGCGTGCCTGGCCAACTTCATGCCTTCTGCCCGCGTTCTCAGGGGGCGCGCGCCCTCGACAACGCCAAGTTCGAGTTCGACGGTAAACGTCGCTCCGCGCCCCGGAGCACTGACAACGGTGATGTCGCCGCCCATCGCGAGCGCCAGTCGACGGGAAATGGCGAGCCCGAGGCCGGTCCCGCCGCGCCGGGCATGGACGGGCGTTGCGCCCTGATCGAACTCACCGAAAATGCCGTCGAGCGCACTGGCCTCGATGCCTACTCCGGTGTCCTTCACCTGGATGGAGACGCGCGCCTGCTGGCCCGAATTCGCGAGCACCGAGCAATTGACGAGCACACCGCCCCGGTCGGTGAAGCGCAACGCGTTGCCGATCAGGTTGAGCAGGACCTGGCGGACGCGCGCCTTGTCGCCGACCACCATGCCTGGCAGCTCCGGATCGAGCGTGAAAGCAATCTCGAGCCCTTTTTCGTGTGCCTTCGGCGCGAGAAGCTCGACCGCACTCTGGATCGCCGAATGCAGCGCGAAAGGCTCGTTCCTGAGTTCGAGCCGGCCGGCCTCGATCTTCGAGAAGTCGAGGATCTCGTCGATGAGGCCGAGCAGCGTTCGCGCCGACTGGTCTATGGCGTGGCAGTAGTTGACCTGCTCCGGCGTCTGCGTCGTCTCCAGCAGGAGTCCGGTCATGCCCAGGATGCCGTTCATCGGCGTTCTGATTTCGTGGCTCATGGTCGCAAGGAAACGCGACTTGGCGCGATCGGCAGAAAGGGCCTGGTCGCGGGCCTCGGCGAGCGCCTCCGCCTTTTCGAGCTCCACCGTGATGTCGCGGCCGACTTCTTCGATCTCCCCACCCCGCACCGAATGGCGCTCGAAGGCGAACCACCTCTGCCCGGCTGGCGTTTCGAACAACAGCGGTTCTGCGACACCGAACCCGGCGGCCGCGGCGGCCTCGTCAGGGCTTGGCAGTACCGATGCCGGCTGGAACCGTGTGCCGAGGCAGTGGTCGGGCTCGACGCCGAATTTCCGACAGTACGCCCGGTTTACGAAGGTAAGCTCGCCCTTGCGGTTCCGCCTGCAGATGACGTCGCTCTGTGCATCGAGCAGCTCTCGATACCGGGCCTCGCTTTCCCTGAGCGACCAGGTCTCGTCTTTCAGGCGCTCGATCTGATCCTGGGCGCTGCCGGTTTCGGCGGGCCATACCCGTTTCAGGTGCCGGTCGCAGATGTAGAGCGAGAGCGCAAACGCGGCGAGTACCAGCCAGCAGGCCGTGAGCGCCGCCGACATCCCGCCGAACGGGTGGACGACGAGGCTCGCAGCGATCGCAACAAGGGCCACCACACTGAATACGGCGAGCAGCTTC
>JBJOGJ010000130.1:0-10802 GCA_046048295.1 Pseudomonadota bacterium
TGACATCTGCACCAGCGGTACGAGCTTTCCGGTTTCAAATTCCTTCTTTTTCGAATTGATTGCGAGGGAAGCCCAGACCGAGCATCTCGCATCGATTTCACCGCGGTCCAGTGCCAGGAACGAAGGCCCCGTGCCCTTGAACCCAGCAATAACCTTTGTCTTGTAGCCAAGTAGGTTTCTCAACAGACGCGGGTGGTGCGAGGCTGGATCGTCGTTTCCATCTGAACCGAAGATGATTTGTCGGGTCTTGCCATCTTCAATGCCCTTTATGCCCGAGCGACCGGACGCGACGCAGGAAGAAACATCACGGGTAAGATTGCCGATCCACTGGAACTTGAGGGTATCCCAGCGAGCTCCGGCCAAACCCATCGCCGGTGCCGTCAGTGCCGTCGTAGTCGGCAAGAGGATGTAGGTGCCGTCCTGCGCCGATATGTTGTAGACGTTGTTGACGGCGATGAAACCGCCCGCGCCAGGCATGTTGCGCACGATCACTTCTGGCTTTCCGGGAAGGTGATTGCCGATATGGCGCCCGAGAAAGCGGCTCCACAAGTCAGCGCCGCCGCCGGGTGCGTAGCCCACGACAATGTTGACGGTCTTGCCTTTGTAGAAGCTGTCAGCAGAAACTGTAGGTGCATGGAGTACTGCCGCCGCAGCAACTGCGACAGCGACCTTGGCGATCCGAAAGATCATGAAAAGCGCTCCTTTTTAAAGATCATCGACATGGTAGTGCCGTTCTATCGGAGCCCGCCTGTGGCCCGCTGCCGGCAGCTCTCAGCTGACCGTTCGCAGGCGGCGTTTCGTTCCCACAACTGGTAGCCGCAAGATGCGTGCCATGGTGCCGAATACCGAAATTTCGTAATAAATTCAGATATTTGTTGCCCCCGTATTCTCTTGCTCTCATGCGCTTTTTGCGCATGCTTCAGGCAAATCGACGAGCGATCTGATAGGGCTTTGATCGCTCCAGTCTCTTCCCGCTCTTATCGAGCGATCGTGGCCGATTCGATGCAGGTGCGCGCGCAGCGCGGCTTCGATCGCGGGCGGCAACTCTGCCGCCCGATGGCTACCTTATCCCCGGTTGACCGATCACCACTTCGCTTCTGATACTGGTACCTGTGCAGCACGGACGGTCAACGGTATCGGCGGCTTGGTCGTCGTCGGCACGACGTACAATATGGGTGTGTGGCCGTACTCGCTCATGATCCTGTAGTAGGTCCGGCCCTCTTCATCCACTATGGGCGCCATGCTTAGTTCACCGCCCTTTACGAGCCAAAATCCATCCACATAGCTTCCAGAACCGAACACATTCGACAAGATAAAGAGCGCTTCAGTCCGCGCAGCAGCGCGGCGCCGGCCTTGTTCCATTGCAAACAGACGCCAGCCCTTGGCCTGGTTCGTCGAAAACGCGCCCAAGAACGCTTTGACGCAAGTGAGGTCGTGGCATTGAATTCCGGCGGGGACCTTCACGATTTTTTCATCGTCGCTTGCCGCCACCGGAACGCTCAAGGCGATAACGGAGATCGCAAGAGCACCCATTCCCTTTCTCAGCTTGGCCATGGCTCCGTCTGAAATCGATCGATATGCGATCGAGCGGCGACTACGCGAGTGGATATCTACGCGTCTCTCGGGAAAAGCGGACTTCATGGTGCTGGCTCCTTCGGGTCTGCTTACAGCTTCGTCGCTTCGAGCCATCCTTGGAGCAGGCGACAACGGGCATTGCCGCCGCAAGGATCTTGATTCGTCCTCTTGCACCCGTTCACGCAAAACGTGGGCCAAATGGAGCGGAATATAGAAAACCTCTTTTCTTCAGCGCATTGCCAATCGGCGAAGTGCCCGAAAGACGCAATCGAGGGAAATGACAAACGAAAATTTTGAGCAGTTTGCACGTCGACTCATCACGGCTCGAACCCGACCGTGACGAACCTTCAACTTTGCCTCTTGACGACTGACGTGCGCAGAAAGGCGTGCTGCCTCGCGACACTGAGACAAAATTTGCTATCGCACATCTTAGCAGTGGCGTCGCGCTCCAAAGCTTAACTTTCGGGCACGTCTCGCATGAACTTTGGGCGCGACTAAGTACTTTCGATAATCTATCGTTATTGAAAAATCGGGAGCGCTCAAGGTCAACACGAATGATCAGGAGCAAGCCTAATGAGTTTACGGCTCTCGACAAGAACGGTCCTTTCAAGAGCTGCCGCCATAGCGGTTCTCGCCACGGCCTTCGCACAGCATGTCCGTGCCGAAACACCTGCGGAATTCTACAAGGGAAAGGCGGTCACTTTAATCATCAGCTCGAGTCCTGGTGGAGGATACGACACGCTCGGGCGGCTGATCGCGAAGCATCTGTCGAAGAATGTCCCGGGTGAGCCCAACATCGTTGTCAAGAACATGCCCGGTGCGGGCGGCATCATCGCGACGAACTATCTCTACTCAAATGCACCGAGCGACGGGACGACTATAGGGGGTGTCCAGAACAACACGCCGCTTGAGCCGCTGTATGGCACAAAGCAGGCCCGCTACGATGCACAGAAGTTCAATTGGCTCGGTTCACCCAGCACGGAAACGGGCCTGCTCCTGGTCTGGAACAGCGTTGCGGTGAAAACGCTCGAGGCTGCGAAGAAGACGGAAATTGCAGTTGGATCCTCAGGCGCAAACTCGACACCCAGCTTCTATGCGCGTCTAATGAATGAAGTTCTCGGAACGAAACTCAAGATTGTGCTCGGATACAAGGGACAGAACGAAGCCTTTCTGGCGATGGAGCGTGGTGAGATCGACGGCTATCCCAGCACGTTCTACAGTTCGCTGAAGGCGATCAGGCCCGACTGGCTAACGGAGAACAAGGTCATCCTTCTCGCCCAGTATGGCGACGAAAAGGAAAAAGAACTCGCAGACGTTCCCTTCGTTCCTGATCTGGTTACCAAGCCCGAGGACAAGGATATGCTGCGCACGGCCTTTGCACCGCTTGCTCTGGGTCGACCCTACCTGATGCCGCCGGGCGTGCCGGCAGACCGCGTCACGGCTATGCAGGACGCCATGATTGCAACATTCAAGGACGCGGCATTCACTGCCGAAGCCGAGGCGTCAAAGCTGTCCATCAACAACATACGGTCCGGCAAGCAACTCGCAGAAACGATTGCCAAGGCCTATGAGGCCACTGGCCCAGTGGTCGATCGGATCAAGCGCCTTCAGAAGGTGGAGTAGTCTGGCGGTTCAGGAGTACTGAAGTCTCAGACCGGATTTAGACTGGGATGAGACTTCAATGTCCCCGCAGCGGACGATCGACGCTCAACGCAGTTTTGCGGTTGGTCTCGACAGTGCTTGGTGAACCGCCCCCGGGGAGGCGGTTCAGTCGCTTTCAACATTGCCGCGCGTAGTCGACATTCTGGGCCAAGCGGCTGTGACGCCCAGCGGATCGGCCCTTGGTTTTCAGGACTTCTTCGCGGGCGGTTTGCCGAAGCCGAGTTCCTCCCAGCGGGCGTAGGCCTTCTCGACATTGTCCTTGCTCGGCCAAACGGTCGGGGGGAAGCGGGCGCCGCCTAGGTCGGGGTCGGGGTCGTAGTCGAGGTTGATGGTGGCGTCGATCAGTACGCGCGCCCACTTGCCGGTGCCGAAGAGGGCGCCGTTGCGGTCGCGGCGGCGCGTCGAGGGGTCGAGGCCGGCGCCGAAGGTCGAGGGCGCGATGATGACGTCGTCCTCGCCGGCGTTGACGCGCCAGGCGATGGCCCAGTCGACGGCTGCGTAGTCATAGATGTCGATGTCGTCGTCGACGACGATGACGTGCTTGTAGCGGACGTGGCCGGCGGACGAGCCCCACAGCGCGTGGGCGACCTGCTTGGCCTGGTTGCGGTAGATCTGCTTGATCGAGACGTAGATGTTGGCGCCGGCCTGGATCGGCGGGCAGCGGACGTCGACGATGCCGGGGACGCCGGCGCGCTCCAGGACGTTCCAGGCGGCGGCGGCGCGCATCATGGAGCTGCATACGGCGTTCTCGGAGAAGCTGCCGGGGAGGGAGCCTTCGAGGGCGCCGCGGAGCACGGGCTCGTTGCGGTGGGTGATGCAGGTGACCTTGGCGGTGGGCTTCGGCGACTTGTCGCCGGCGACGTAGCCGGTGAACTCGGCGAAGGGGCCCTCCATGGCGTAGTCGGCAGGGTCGGTGGAGATCATGCCCTCGATGACGATCTCGGCGGTGGCGGGAACCTCGAGGTCGACGGTCTCGCACTTCACGAGGTCGACGGGCTCGCCGCGGATGGCGCCCATGACGTCATACTCGCAGATGCCCTGGGGCACGGGCTGGCCGGCGCAGAAGTCGAGGCAGGGCTCCCAGCCGATCACGAAGGCGATGGGCATGGCCTTGGCGCCGGCCTGCTGCCAGGCGGTGTAGTGGTTGCCGATATGCTGGGCGCGCCAGAGCAGGATCGGGATCAGGTCCTTCTCGGCAACCATGCCGCGGTAGATGCCGACGTTCATGACGCCGGTCTCGGGGTGGCGGGTGACACAGCCGGCCGAGGTGAGGATGTAGCGGCCGCCGTCGACGGCATTCCACATCGGCGAGGGGAAGTCATACAGGTTGATGTCGGCGCCCTTGAGGATGTTCTCCTTGACGGGGCCGGTGTCGACGATGCGGGGCTCGATGCGTTCGGTGAGGAGCGTGCGGCCGAGCTTGACGAGCTCGCGGGGGTGGGTGTCGGCGTCCATGCCGAGCATCATGTTGAGGCGGCGGTAGGAGGAAAGGCCGAGGCCGAAGACCTCGCGGCAGCGGGCCTGGTTGCCGTTGTAGTCCTTGATGTTCTTGAACACGATCGCGGGGCCGTCGCCTTCGCCCTGGGCGAGACGCATGATGGTGCCGAGTTCGACGTTCCAATCGACCTCCGCCTCGATCTCCCTGACCTCGCCGGCGGCCTTGAGTGCCTTCAACCATCCGCGCTGGTCGCCGAAGGCAACCGGTTTGCGTTTCACCGTCACGATGCCCATTCTCCCTTGATCATATTCCTGTGGCTGCATCTACCTAGAGCAGGAATGGGCAAGTAGGCAACAAAGCCATGCCACGCGAGCCGCTGATCCGACGTGGAAATTTGCGCGTAAACGTCGCCGGAGGGCAGGGTTTACCGCCCGGGCGGCAGGTGCTAGCTTCCGGCCGCCTCCATCCCCGAAACAGCCAGGAACCCCGATGACCGTCACCGAGGATGCCCCGAGAAGCGGCCGCTTCGAAAAGCCGGACGGCATGACCGGCCGCTGGGTCGGCAAGCGGGTGGAGCGGATCGAGGATGCGGCGCTGCTGACGGGGGCGGGGCGCTATGCGGACGACGTGCCGGTGCCGGCGGGGACGCTCTCGGCGGTCGTGGTGCGGTCGAGCGAGGCGCACGCGGTCATCAAGGCGATCGACGTTTCGAAGGCGATGGCGCTGCCGGGCGTGCACCTGGTGCTGACGGGGGAGGATATACGGGCGGTTTCGGACCCGTTCCTCATCGCGCTCAAGGCGCCGATCGACCAGTGGAGCCTTGCGGTCGAGCGGGTCAGGTACGTCGGCGAGCCCGTGGCGCTGGTGCTGGCAGACGATCGTTATGTCGCGGAGGACGGGGCGGAACTCGTCGAGGTCGAATACGAGAAGCTGCCGGTGGTGGTCGATCCGCTGAAGGCGATCAAGGCAGATGCGCCGCTGCTGCATCCGGCAGCCAAGAGCAACGAGATTTCCTCGCGCGATTTCGTCTACGGCAATCCGGACGTGGCGTTCGCGACGGCGCCCAAACGGGTGTCGATCAAGGTCGAATATCCGCGTGCGTCCTACATGCCGATGGAATGCTTCGTGGTCGTGGCGGACTATCAGCGCGCGGAAGGCGTCTACGATGTGTTCGCGAATTTCCAGGGGCCGTTCTCGACGCATCCGGTGATGGCGCGGGCGCTCCGGGTGGCAGGCTCCAAGCTGAGGGTGCGCGTGCCGGCGGACAGCGGCGGCAGCTTCGGCATCAAGCTCTCGGTGTTTCCCTACATGGTGCTGATGGCGATCGCTTCGAAGAAAGCGAAGCGGCCGGTCAAGTGGGTGGAGGACCGGCTCGAGCACCTGCAGTCGGCGAGCTCGGGTCCGAACCGGATCACCGAGATCGAAGCGGCTGTGAGCCTCGACGGGAAGATCGACGCGATCCGGATGGACTGCCTCGAGGATTATGGCGCGTATCTGAGGGCGCCGATGCCGGGGCCGCTCTATCGCATGCAGGGCGCGGCGACCGGCGCCTACGACATCCGCAACGTGGCGATCCGAAACCGGGTGGTGGTTACGAACAAGATGCCGGCGGCGCTCATCCGAGGCTTCGGCGGACCGCAGCTCTACCAGGCGCTGGAACGGCTGGTGCATACGATCGCGGTCGAGCTCGGTCTCGATCCGCTGGAGGTGATCCGGCGGAACCTGGTGGCGACGGAAAAGATGCCCTATCGCGCCGCCGCCGGCGCGCTGTTCGATTCGGGGGATTATGCGAAGGCCATCGAGATCGCGACAGGCGATGGGCGGCTCGCGGACCTGAAGCGGCGACGCGACGAAGCGCGGGCGGCGGGCAAGCTCTACGGGATCGGGTTCGCCACCGTCGTCGAGCCGGCGATGTCGAACATGGGCTATCTCAGTACGCTCATTCCGGCCGACGTGCGCGAGAGGGCGGGGCCGAAGAACGGCGCGGTGTCGATGGTGACGGTCAACGTCGATCCGGTCGGCTCGGTGGCGGTGACGGCGGACGTGACGGTGCAGGGCCAGGGGCACCGGACGGCGCTGGCGCAGATCGTCGCCGATCAACTGGGGCTCAGGCCGCAGGACATCACGGTGAACCTGGAGCTCGACACGCAGAAGGACCAGTGGTCGATCGCGGCTGGCACGTACTCATGCCGGTTCACGCCGGGAACGGCGGTGGCGGCGCACCTCGCAGCGCAGCGCATCCGGGACAAGGTTGCCAGAATTGCCGCCAAGCAGCTCAATGTTCTGCCGGAGGATATCGAACTCGCGGACGGAAAGGTGCGGTCGCGGTCGAATCCGGACAATGCGATGCCATTCGGGCGCGTCGTTGGCACCGCACACTGGTCGCCGGTGATGCTGCCGGAGGGCGAGGACCCGGCGCTCCGGGAGACAGCAGTGTGGTGTCCGCCGGAACTCGAGCCGCCGAGCTCCAAGGACGAGATCAACACTTCGCTCACCTACGGCTTCGTGTTCGACATGTGCGGCGTCGAGATTGATCCGGTCTCCTACGAAGTACGCGTCGACCGCTATATCTCGATGCACGATGCGGGCAAACTCATCAATCCGCTGATTGCGGAAGGCCAGATCCGTGGTGCGTTCGCGCAGGGGCTGGCGAGCGCGCTCTACGAGGAGTTCGTCTACGACGAGGCAGGGTCGTTCCTATCCGGTACGTTTGCCGATTACCTCGTGCCAACGGCGTGCGAGGTGCCGAAGCTCGAGATCCTGCACATGGAGTCGCCATCGCCGTTCACGCCGCTCGGCGCGAAGGGACTGGCTGAAGGCAATTGCATGAGTACGCCAGTGTGCATCTCGAATGCCGTGGCGGACGCGCTGGGCCTCAGGGACGTGCCGCTGCCGGTGACGCCGGACCGGCTCAATGCGATCGTGTCGGGCGAGGAGAAGCCAGCGCCTGAGGGTATCGAGCTGCTCGCTGCGCCGGCGGCCGCCGGAGATGGGCCGGCGCTGCGGGGCAAGGGGGCAGTCGATGTTCCGGCGCCGCCGGAGAAGGTTTGGCAGGCGCTGCTCGACCCGGAGAGCCTGAAGAAGGTGATACCGGGCTGCCATTCAGTGTCTCTGGTCGGGCCCAACCACTACAAGGCGGAGGTGTCGCTCGGAGTGGGGCCGATCAAGGGGCGTTTCACGGCGCACGTGAAGCTTTCGGACCTGGTGGAGCCGAAGTCAGCAGTGCTTTCCGGGTCGCTTTCCGGACCGCTCGGCAACGCGGAGGGAAGCGGGAACGTGTCGCTGGCACCCAAAGATGAAGGTACGCATATCGAGTACACCTATGCGGTGGCGGTGGCGGGCAAGGTGGCATCGGTCGGCGGGCGCATGCTGGAACGTGCGGCGGGCATCGTGATCGGGCAGTTCTTCTCGCGGCTCGCGGCAACGGTCGACGAGAAGGGTGGTCATGCGGAAGGCGGGATCACAGCGATGATCCAGGGGCTGGTCGAGAGACTGAAGGCGGCGATCGAGCGCCTCACCGGAGTCCGGCGATGAAACCGAAGAAATTCGACTACCTCAGAGCCGAGACGGTCGGCGAGGCGGTGCAGGCGCTGCGGGAGTACGGCGAGGATGCGCGCGTGCTGGCGGGCGGACAGTCGCTGATGGCGATGCTCAACCTCAGGCTCGTGGAACCGCGCGTGCTGATCGACATTTCGCGCGTTCCGGAACTCGGCGACATCATGATCGATGGCGATCACCTGGTCGTCGGTGCGGCAGTGACGCAGGCGCGGCTCGAGGCGTGGCCACACCTCAAGGCACGGGCACCGTTCATTGCCAAGGCGCTGCCGTGGGTCGGCCATTTCCAGACGCGTAACCGCGGCACCGTGTGCGGGTCGATCGCTCATGCCGATCCAAGCTCGGAGCTGCCGCTTTCGCTGGCGCTGCTCAGCGGTGAGGTAGTGCTCCGTTCCAGGTCCGGGACGCGGACGCTCAAGGCGGCGGAGTTCCAGACCGGAATGTTGCAGACGGCGAAACGAGCGGACGAACTCATCACGGCGGTGAGGTTTCCGGCCGGTGTCGGGGCGAAGGGATGCGCGTTCCACGAGGTGGCGCGGCGACACGGCGATTTCGCTATCGTCGGTGTCGGTGTCATCACGACGGAAGAGGGAACGTTGCGGCTCGGCGTCGGCGGGGTCGCGGACCGTCCACAGACCCTTGATGTGCCGGCGAACGCCTCCGATAGCGACATCGCAGACATCGTCGAGCGGTTCGCATGGCAGCTCGGTGGCTACGACGACATTCATGCCTCCGCCCGCTACCGCCGGGATCTCCTGCGCCGGCTGGCCCCGAAACTCATAGCCGAGACGAAAGCATGCGCCGCCTGAACAAAGACGACACGCAACGGATAGAAATCGAGCTCAACGGCCGCAAGGTTTCCGGGCTCTCAACTTCGCGCACGCTGCTCTCCGACTTCATTCGCCACTGCATCGGCGAGACTGGGACGCATGTCGGCTGCGAGCATGGCGTTTGCGGTGCATGCACGGTGATGATCGACGGCGTGGCGGGACGGTCGTGCCTTGCGCTAGCCGTGCAGAACGAGGGCCGGAGCATCCGGACGGTGGAGAGCCTGGCGGAAGACGGCGCGACGCTCAACCCGCTGCAGCGGGCGTTCCGCAAGCATCATGCGCTGCAGTGCGGATTCTGTACGCCGGGCATCCTGATGTCGTTCACCGACTACCTGAAGCGCAATCCAAAGCCGACGGAGGAAGAGGTGCGCGAAGTGCTCGGCGGGCACATCTGCCGTTGCACGGGCTATCAGGGGCTGGTGGCGGCAATACTCGAGGCCGCTGCGGAGATGCGCGGCGAGACGGCGAGCGAAAAGAGCCCGGCATGACAATCACCGAACCGACAAGCAGGCCGCCGGCAGAGGTCGCGGACGGCATCTGGCGCGTCGACGTCAATGTGCCTTTCCGTGGACTTCGGCAAGTGAACATGTGGCTCATCCGCGATGGCGACGGATGGACGATGGTCGACTGCGGATGGGGCGATGCGCCAACGCGAGCGGCGATAGAGCATGCGTGGGATACGGTGCTCGGCGGCAAGCCGGTGACGCGGCTCATCGTGACGCACTTTCATCCCGACCACATGGGAAACTGCCGCTGGATCTGCGAGCGTTGGAAGCTCAGGCCCGAGACGTCGCAGACCGAATGGCTTGCGGCTCAGTTGGCGGTGCGTTCGCTCTACAGCGACAGCATAGAGCAGCGGCTGAAGTTCTTTCGCGAGAACGGGCTTTCCGACGAACTCCTCGAGACGTTCAGCAAGGGCTGGCTCCTCTACAGCAACGGCGTCGAACTGGCGGACAACTACAAGCGCCTCAAGGATGGCGACTTTGTTGCGTGTGCAGGCGGGGACTGGCGGGTGATCATTGGGCGGGGGCATTCACCGGAGATGGTGACGCTCTATTCGGAGGCGCGGGGGATCTACATCTCGGGCGACCAGATGCTGCCGAAGATCACGTCAAACGTGAGCGTGTTCCCATGGGAGCCTCTGGCCGATCCGCTGGCGGAGTTTCTCGAGTCGGCGGCGCGGATCGGGCGGGAGATCGCCGATGACGTGCTGATACTGCCGTCGCATCGCGATCCCTTCCGCGGCGCGCGGCAGCGGGCGGCCGAACTCGAACATCACCATGCAGAGCGGCTTGACCTGGTGCGCCAAATCCTGTCGAAACAGGGCAGCGTGCCAGCCGGCCAGATGCTCGACGAGCTATTCAACCGTAAACTCGATGGGCATCAGGTCAGCTTCGCCATGGGCGAGGCGCTTGCGCATCTCAATTTCCTGGTCCTCCGCGGAGAGGTCCAGCGGACCCCCGGGCCCGACGGCGTGGTGCGGTTCACACTTTCGAAGTCCTGAATCCGCAAGAGTTGAAAAAAAGGAGACATCTCACATGGCGAAGACACCGAACCAGGAACTTTGCACCGTCGATGGCGTCAACATCGTCATCGATCGCCCGACCTCGCCGATGGAGAACGGCGGCATCACCGCGAACGCGGATCTGCTGCGCGTGTTCAACATCTTCGACGACAAGTTCAGGCCGGCCAACTACGACCAGGCCGACGGCAAGCCGCTGCGTCTCTACGATTGCAAGACG
>JBJOGJ010000131.1:0-10719 GCA_046048295.1 Pseudomonadota bacterium
CCCGCAAACCGTCTCAAGGCGTGAGAAATGGCTTGAGGCAAAACGCATAAGCTTTTGAAACTGTTTGGTGCCGGCTGAGGGATTTGAACCCCCGACCAACGGTTTACAAAACCGCTGCTCTACCACTGAGCTAAGCCGGCCCCGTGGGCAGGGCGATATATACCCGTGTTGGCATCTTGGCACCAGTAGGGAAGTCCGAATCGCCGCCGCCGCCGGCGAAACGAGTGAAGGCTGCGGCAATTGGCGCAGAGTTGATCATACTCGGTGCTTGCGCCACAGTAAGCCTCGGGGCAACCATCGTGCGATTCCTTTTGCCTTCATTTGCAGTTGCATAGGTTGCGCATTGCTGCTCGGGGCACTTACCTGATCAAAAACCAGCGCTGGAGAGGGAGACGCCGATGGCCGACGGCACGCAACCGAAGCGGGCGTTTCGGTTCACATTTGGCCTCGAGCGTCTGGGCCTGGTGGCACTCAGGTCGCCAGCCCTTTCCGGTCTGCTCATCATTGTGCTCAGCGTGCTCGCCGTACTCGGCTTGATGCGGCTCAAGGTGGACGATTCCCTGTCCGAGCTGTTTCGCACGGATACCAAGGAATTCCGCCAGTACGAGGATATCGACAGGCGCTTTCCGTCGAGCGAATACGATGTTCTCGTTGTGGTCGAGGGCAAGGATCTGCTGCGACCAAAACAGCTCAAGGCATTCTCCGAGGCAGCCGTGGAGCTGCTGTTGGCGGATGGCGTGAACGGCATCGTCTCGATGATGTCGGCGCGTGGGAAGCCCGATGCGACGGGGTATGCGCCGCCCATCGTGCCCGACGACGAGTTGCCGACTGGGGCCGCCTACGACGAGATGATCAAGGCGCTCAGATCGAATGAGATCGTCGCTGGAAAATTCCTGTCCGACGACGGTACGCTCGCGCTGATCGTCATCTCGCTGGACCGGGAGGCGGTGGAGAGGCAGGGTGCGCGGGAGATCATCGGCGGTGTCGAGAGGGCGATCGATTCGACGCTGAAAGGGTCGGGCCTGCATGCCAAGCTCACCGGCGCCCCCGTCATGCAACTCGAAATCCGCAACGCGGTGGAGCGGGACCGGCTCGTATACAATGGGCTCGGCTTTCTCGTTGGTGCGATAATCGCGTACATCTTCTTCCGACGCCTGTCGCTTACCCTCATCGCGGTGCTCGGCCCGTCAATCGCGATCCTGTGGACGCTTGGCGTGGTGGGTGGGCTCGATTTCAGGCTGAACCTGTTCATCAACGTCATTACGCCCCTTATCCTGGTGTCAGGGTTCTCGGATTCGATGCACCTCGTGTTCGCAATCCGCAGGGATATTCTGGCCGGGGTCGATCGGGTCACGGCTGCTCGAAACGCTGTCATCGACGTTGCGCCTGCCTGCCTTCTCACCGCGATGAATGCGGCGCTTGCCATCCTGTCGTTCTCGTTCGCGGAATCGGCTCTCGTGCGCACCTTCGGTTTCGCAGCACTGCTCGCGGTCGGCATCTCGTATTTCGCAGTCGCTGTCGTCGTGCCGACCCTGGCAGTCCTGCTCATCAGGCCGGAGCCCGACGCGAAGCCTGTCGACGTGCGCGAAGACGGTGGGGTCGGCGTTCTGCACTACCTTACGACGGGCATCATCGGCGCCGTTGCGCGCAAGCCGACGTTCTATTTCATCGCCGGGCTGATGTCGGTGATCCTGACTGGTGCTGCTTATGTGCAACTTGAGCCGCACTACCGATTGGCCGACCAGGTGCCGGACCGGGAGCAGGCGCTCGCTGCGACCGGCCGCTTGGACCAGAAGCTTACCGGCGCCAATCCGGTCCATGTGATGATCCAATGGAAGCATGATGCTTCCATTTACGATGACAAGACGCTCTCCGTCATTCGATCGGCGCACAATGTGCTGGAGAAGGAGGCCGGGCTCGGCAACGTATGGTCGCTCGATAGTCTCCGGCGTTGGCTTGCGGAGGGTGGGGACACCCGTATCGAGACGGTCCAGAAGTACGTCAAGATCCTGCCGGAACACCTGGTTCGCAGGTTTATCGCGAAGGAAGAGAATGCAGTCCTTGTCACAGGCAGATTGCCGGACGTCGACGCAAGTGAAATCCTGCCTGTCGTCGACAAGATCGACAAGGCGCTGGAGCCGATCCGGCAGGCCAGTCCGGGCTACGAGATTGCCGTAACGGGGCTTCCCGCGATCGCTGCAAGGAATAGCGCAAAACTCATCAGCGAGCTCAACTGGGGGCTCGTCGGAGATATGTTCATCATTTTCGTTTTCCTTGGCTTGGCGCTGAGGTCGGTCCTAGCAGGCGTTGCGAGCGTGCTGCCGTCCATGTTCCCGATTTTCGCAACTGGAGCGCTTTTGTGGTGGACCGGGGAGGGGCTTCAGTTCGCGTCCATCATCGCGATAACCGTGGCCTTCTCGCTCGCCATCGACTCGACCATTCATTTCCTCAACCGTTTCCGGCTCGAGGAGGATCGGCTCGGGGGTAAGGCTGGTGTCGAATATGAGGCGCTGCTCAGGACCGCCCAGCATATAGGGCCGGTGGTCGTTCTAACGACGATCGTGCTCGCGCTCGGGCTGGGCGTGACCATGCTGTCGCATCTGCCTTCGCTCAGGCTGTTCGGTCGCTTGGCGGGCGTGTGTCTGTTCGCGTCGCTTATCGGCCAGCTCGTGATCCTGCCGGCAACCATTGCACTCTACCGGCGCTACTTCCCGCGTGCCGGCTGAGCCTGCAGTTGCTTGTGGCGTGCGCGTTCAATCCAGATGTTCAGTGCGTTGGCGGCAATGATGATCGATCCACCAAGCAGCACGTAGCTACTTGGCGGTTCGGCATACAAAATGATACCGACCACGGCAATGAGCGGCAGGCGAACGAAGTCCATTGGGGCGACGACAAGAGCATCGGCGTGCCTGTAGGCGCTGACCAGCGAGAAGTGGGCGACGAGAGAAGCAAGAGCGATCGCGGTCACCCATATCCAGGCGCCGCCGCTCGGCAGTTCCAACCTGGCACCGCTCAGGACCAGGGCGATCGCTGCCTGGAAGCCCAGCATGTAGACGAGGACTCTCAAGGGCGGCTCGGTGCGAGTGAGCAGCTTTGTCGTCAGTATCGCGCCGGCGAAGAAGATGGCGCAAAGGATTGCCATCCAGGTGCCGTTCGATATCTCGGTGAACCCCGGCCGCACGACGACCATTGCACCAGAAAAACCGATGCAAGCGGTTGCGAGCCGGCCGCCGGTCAATCTCTCGCCAAGTACAAGTGGAGCAAGCAGCGCCACCCAGAGCGGTGCCGTGAATTCGAGTGCGAACACCTCTGTCAGAGGAATTAGCATCAGGGCGGCAAGCCAAGTCGCCTGGCCTGCAAAGTGCACTGCCGAGCGCGCGAAATGGAGCCCGAGTTTTCTCGTGCGCAGTCCGGTGAAAGACTGACTCGTGGCCTTCATGATGAGCAGGATCACGACGAGCGCAATGAAGCTGCGATAGAATATGAGGTCTACAACGGGCAGGGAGCGGCCCGCTTCCCGCCCAGCCACCGCCATCAGCGAGAAGGAGACCACCGCCAGAGCCATCCAGAGTGCGGCCCGTGCGGCGTTTTGGGTTTGCTCGCGCGGGGGATTGCCGGTCATTCGGCTTTCGTCTGTGGGGCTCACTTGAGCTTCGGCTCCATGGGCTTTGCGCGTAATTGCAGGTATCGTATGTCACAAATTGAAGAGCACGACGAGGAGAGCAGGATGGCCGACGAGAAACTCGAGCAGGAGCGCGCACGGTTCGACGAACGCTATGGTGAGCCCGGGTATCACTACGGAACCGAGCCGAATGCTTTCCTGGCGGCTCAGAAGCATCTGCTGAAGCCGGGCCAGAAGGCGCTGGTTCCGGGCGATGGAGAAGGGCGCAATGGCGTCTGGCTGGCCGAGCAGGGGCTCGACGTCACTTCGTTCGATCCGTCTTCCGTCGGCATGGCGAAGGCGGGCAAGCTGGCTGCCGAGAGGGGGGTGAAGATCGAGGCCAAGGTCGGAGACTTGGTAAGTTGGAACTGGGTGCCGAATGCCTTCGATGTCGTGGTGCTCACATACGTCCATGTCGAACCTGCAACGCGAGCTGCCGGTCATGCTGGAGTGTGGCGTACTCTTAAGCCTGGAGGGATCGTCATACTCGAAGGGTTCTCGCCAAGGCAGATCGAAATGAAGAAGCACGGCGCGACCGGCGGTCCAGGCAACCTTGCCTGGCTCTTCAGCGAGGAGATGATGCGGTCCGATTTCCCTGGCGCGGAGTTCCTGGTGCTCGAAGACGTCGATGACGACTTCGAAGGCCGCACTCATTCCGGGCGATGTGCCTTGATGCGCGTTGTGGCCCGCAAGCCGGCCTGATGGGGAGGTGCGGCACTTCTCAGTCGTGTGGTGCTGTAGACGCGTTGTCGCTTCCATGCAACGCGTGCCTGTATTCTTCCGCGTGAGCACCAGGTCGCATTCTTTGCAGCCGATCGCCTCATATAATGGTCGAATCACACGATTGCTCGAGGGATCTGCTGGTATGCTTAGTCTTGGCAAAAGAGCTTTGCTGTTCATCGGGGTGCACGTTTTTGCACTGGTTCTCCTGGCATTGACGGCCTTTTCGCAGGAGGACGGTACGTTGGTGGCTTTGCACGACCTGCGTGTCGAGCGGGGCCGGTTGTGCATGTCGGATCATTTTCACGTCGGTTCGAGCCAGGGACAGACCTCGAAAAAGATTGCCGAGCGTGAGGCAATTGCCAGCTGGGCCGGGTTTACAGCCTGGGAGTATGGGGATCACTGGGGCAATATTCGATTGGCGGGCAGCAGGTCGATGAAGTGCGCACAGTCGGGGACAGGTTGGGCTTGCGAGGTGCAGGCGCGTCCTTGTCGGGCCATCAGCCGCAAGTCGAAGCGCGGTCCTAGGAAGCGCGCGCGGCGTAAGTGAAGCCGAACCGCATTTTCAGCGCCCGGTTAGCAGTCGTCCGAGCACCGCTCGGATGATACGCCAGCCATAGCGTGCGATGATGAACTGTATGATCCAGCCGACTATACCCTTGTTCTGGAAACCCAGCATCTGCCCCAGGATGTCGCGAATGACATTGCCAGGGCGTTGACCGTCAATGCGTCCCTTGCGGCGGATGATATCCGTAATGTCACCGTATGGATTCTGGCGGCCATAACCACCATCGGCAGGACCTTGGAGCATGTCGTCGTTTGGCATCGGCAGTGGCTGCTGCTGGCCTACACTCGGTCCGAATCCAAGCCAGGAGCGACGCGCCTGAGGGATCTTTTCCCTGAGGTTCTCCAGGCCGCCCTGCAGTTGCTGTGAGATGGCCCCCATGGCTATCGCTGCAATCTGCGGCAGCATTGCCTTGATCGTCTCCTCAGGCAGGCCGGTCTGATTCGACGCTCGCGCGGCAATTGCCCGGCTCCTGGACTTCGAGCGGAAGACTTCCTGCAGCGCGTCGACCCCGGCGTTGTCTGCTTCCCCGAGGTTTGCATCCGGCGACAGGAAGCGCTGATAGTCTTGGCGTCCCAGCAGGTCGACAACATTGGCGATTCCGCCGCGCGACAGGGTGTTGCGTTCGATGGCTCGTGCAAGCTCGGGGAGAATGCTGTCAACGAGGCTGGCTGCCTGATGCTCCGGGACGCCGTAAGTCTCGGCCAGATTGCGGATCGCATCGCGCCCGCGGCCTTCCTCGAGTTGATCGAGAAGCTGCATCCTTTCCCCCACTCACTGCGACGGTGCCAGTCTGTCCGTGGAATGATAGCATGTGGCACAGGCGGGGCTGAAATCGTATTTGCGATGTAATAGTCCTATTGAGCAGTACAAGAAAAGATCAGAATTTCACTTGCCATAACGGGCCGATCAGGTTTTTCCTTGGCGAGGGGAAAGTGGATCTCGTCTTCGCCGGTGCTTCATTCGCGAAGTGCCGTAATGAACCCGCTTAGAGGTGTGAGTTATTCTCGGGGCGGAAGTTCAAATGTCGGAGGCTCGACTATGAAACTACTCTTAAGGTCCTTCACGGCATTTGCTGCGGTGCTGTTCGCAACCGCTGCAAGTGCAGGTGTCGTCAGCTTGAAGCCGGCGCCGGCTATGCCTGCAAACCTTGTTCATAAGGCGCAGATCGGCATCTACCTCTCGTTCGGTCCGCGCTACCGCTACAGTTCCCGTCGCTATCGTCGGTGCTACCGGCGAACCTACTGGCGCTGGGGCAGGCGGCATTGGCGCTGGGTCTGTCGGCGTAGCTGGCGGCCGGCCCACTACTATGCGCCCTATTACTACGGCCGACCGAGATACTACGGTTCGCGTCGGTATCGCGTCAGGCGCTATCGGGCGCCGAGGTACTACGGCGGCTTCAGAAGTGTGCGCCGGGGACGCGGGTTCCGGCGATCCGGCGGATTTCGGCGGTCTCGGATAATTCGCGGCGGCGGCTTCCGCAGCAGGCGTGCAGTCCGGCGTGGCGGCTTTAGCCGTGCCCGTGCGTTCCGGGGACGGGGCAGCGGCGGGCGCCGGGGCGGTCGCGGCAGGCGGCGCTGACAATCATCGAAGCGGCCTCAACTCCTAGAACGGGTTGAGGCTGCGCTCCGGCGTGAATTTGAGATAGCCGACATTGGCGCCGATGCGCAGCCCGAGGCCAGTCCGTATCGGGGCCATTATGATGTTCCCGCGCTTTAGGAAGGTGATGCCGGCTCCTCCAACCACATAGGCGGAACCATCGATACCTGCGAAGCGCCGGAAGACATCCTCCGGGCGCTCGATGCCATATACGAGAAACATCACCCGCGAACCGGTTGCTCCGAAGTCATAGCCAAGCGATGGTCCCTGCCAGTGTACGTCGAGGTGGCGACCATCCTTCAGTGCCAGCCTGCCGCTGCCATACCGCAGGCCCGCTATGAAGGCGCCGCTGCCCTCGGTGCCGAGAATGTAGCCGGTGGGCCTGCCGTATTCGCTGATGGCGTACTGGATGACGGCTGCGAGATTTGAGGAGATCGTACCGAACAGTCCGCGACCTGCATCGGCAATTTCCTCTGCCGAGAATGTTGGATCCAGTGGTGGTGTGGTTGGCGGGGTGGGGCGCTCGGGAGCCGGCCGGGCGGCTTCAACGGTCTGAGTGCTCCACGGCATCTTCGGTTGAGATGGCGCTGTCTGGCGTTTCCGGGCGACCGGCGGATCACCGACCGGCTTGTTGGCATCGGACCGTCGAACCTGAGGTTTGTTGTTCGGCACGTCGTTCATGGCGGCATCCATGCGTGCGAGCACACGCGCCGTTCGCCGTTCCGTTGCCGCCACAAGTTCTGCGGCTGCCGTCTTTGCCTCTGCCAGGCGCTCGCAAGCAGGTGCTTTAGCCGTGTCCTCGTCGCCGAGCTGGTCCAGGCGCATGAGAAGGGTCGCCGCCTTTTCGTCCTGTGCCTGATCGCTGGCGCCAGCTAGGAAGGGGGCTGCGCGTGTCTCGATTTCGCTGTCCGCCCAGCCGCGTTTCCCGGCGAGTTCGCGAATCTTGTGGTCGATGCGCTGCTTGGCGTCGGTGCCGACGCGGCGCAGCGTCTCTCCAGTCTGGTCGATTACAGCGGCGACATCCGCGTTCGTACAGGTGGCCGCAGCCATCGTCGCAGTCGCCACCAAGGCGGCCAATGGCAGAGCGATTTTAAGAACCATCTTGAGCATTATCGGCTCCTTTGGACCTGTTCGCAATTTGGCGACGATCGGCCCAGGATGGAAGGGCTCAGTCCCAGGCGGGAGCGTGAGCGGGGCTTACCTGCCGGCCATCTGCCCTGGCTAATGCCGATATGGTGGACATCTCTGACGGTGTCAGTTCGAAGCCTTCCAGGTCGATGTTGGCTTCGATGTGGGTTGGCGATCCAGCTTTTGGGATCGCAATGACGCCCGGTTGCTGAATGTGCCAGCGTAAGACCACCTGGGTTGTTCCGACGCCTTTGCGGGCTGCTATGTCTTTCAGTATCGGGTCGTCGATGAGACCGCCCGGAGTAGCCTTGCACAACGGCGTGTAGGAGATGAATGCCATGCCGTTGCGCCGGCAGGCGTCGAGCACCTTCGACTGGTCGAGGTAGGGGTGATATTCGCACTCGTTTGCCGTCAGCGGTGCATCGGAAAGTGCGACTGCGGTTTCGATGTGTCGAGTTGTGAAGTTGGCGACGCCGATGTGTCGCGTAAGCCCTCGCCGATGGACCTCGTTCAAGGCCCGAATGGTGTCCTCGAGTGGAATGGCCGGGTTGGGCCAGTGGATCAGTAGCAGGTCGATGGCGTCGACATCGAGGCGCTTAAGGCTCGCCTCTGCCGATCTCTGCAATGGTCCGTCGGCGATGTCGGTCCAGTAGACCTTGGACGTGATGAACACCTCGCTGCGCGGAATGCCGCTCTCCTTGACGGCCTGACCGACCTCGGCCTCGTTGCCATAGCGGGCGCCGGTATCGATGTGGCGATAGCCGGCTCGCAGCGCGGTGCCGACGGCTTGCACGCAGTGCTCGCCGGTCAGGCGGAAGGTGCCGAGGCCAAGGCATGGGATACGGGCGCCATGTGCCTGAACGGTATGAAGCGACATGGCGACCTCGTCGTTGCGCGTTGTTACTGGACGGCTGGAACCGTGCGAACGACGCTTGCCGTCGGACGTTCGTTACCCGGTGCGGGAAGGCCCTTGACGTCCTTCTCTATCTGCTTGTCGTATTCGGGCAGCGTGGTCACGTGCGCGCGCGAAGTAAGGTGAACGACGCGGTATCCCTTGGCCTTGAGCGTGTCGAGGAGAGCTGGCAATGCGCTCGCCGTGACCGGTTGAATGTCGTGCATGAGGATGATGCCCTTGCCGCCGTTCTTTTCCAGTCGGGCCATCAGCTTCGTGATCATGGTTCCGCCGTTCTTCGGGCGATAGCGGAAATCGAAGCTGTCCACGTCTGTCGAGAACACCGAGATGTTCCGCTTGGCGAGATGTGCCAGGGTATCCTCGGAGTGGCGGAGGAATGGATACCTGAAGAAGGGCGTGGTCGGCTTTCCGGCACCTCGGACGATGGCGCTGAAACCCTTCTCGATCTCGTCGATGGCGGGTTGTCCACCCTTGGACAGCCGCTTGTGCGACCAGGTGTGACCGCCGACCGTGTGTCCTTGCGCAATGATCTCCCGAAGCACTTCCGGATAGCCGAGTGCAAGCTTGCCAACCGGGAAGAACGTCGCCTTGGTGCAGTGGTTCGCCAGTGCCTTCAGCACGGTGCGCGTGTGTGTTGGCAGCGGGCCGTCATCGAAAGTGAATACGACTTCGCCTTTCGCCAGGAAGTCGTGCACCTTGTAATGCTCGAAACCGAAACGTGGTGAGCCAGTCGTGTCGATTTCCACCGTGCGGCTGACGCCGATCGCCTTCGGGTTTCCAGGGCAATTGGCGAGTGCTGCCGAACTTGCGAAAATGCTGGCCATGATGGCAGCGACTGTTCTGGAGCAGATGCGCATTCCGTAATTCCCCCAATCACTTTGATTCGGATTCGAAAATAACTACGTCTCCGATTCCTGCCCAATTGCGCCACTATTAGCGTTGCCAGCATCTGCTGCAAGCTTGGAGTGTAAGCTGTTTCCACTTCGTCACAGAAATGGAATGTCCGGCCAAGGGTTGACGTATGGGTGTGCGCCAATAGATTGCAGGCCTCAATGAGGTGCAAAGTCTGGTTGGTTACTGCTTCGGGCCTCATTGTATTCCGTCTAAAACAATGGGAGAAACCGATGCTCAAGCGAATGTTCACTCTCGCCGCGATGTGTGGCCTCATTGCCGCAGGTCCAGCCCAGGCCGAGGACGTTGCCGAATTCTTCAAGGGCAAGACGGTCAAGTTCATCGTGGGCTACAATCCCGGTGGCGGATACGACGTCTATGCGCGTGTCGTCGCCCAGCACTATGGCAGGCACATTCCGGGCAAGCCGAATATGATCGTGCAGAACATGCCGGGTGCGGGCAGCCTCAAGGCTGCCAACTATCTCTGGGCCGTGGCGCCGAAGGATGGAACCGAGATTGGCATGGTGTCGCGCAACATGCCGCTGCTTGGTATCCTTGGGGACAAGAACGCCAAGTTCGAGGCCGAGAAGTTCGGCTGGCTCGGCTCGCCAACCGACGGTTCCGATGATGCCTACATCCTCTGGTACCGTACTGACAGCGGCGTGAAGTCGATACAGGATGCGATCAAGCCGGGCGGTGCGACACTCATACTGGGCGGCACGCGGCCTGGTTCGACCGGTGCGGATGTCCCGAAGATCCTCCAGGATGCTGCCGGGGTGCGTGTCAAGCAGATCCTAGGCTTTCGCGGCAGCGACGACATCTTTCTCGCCGTCGACCGCAAGGAGATCATGGGACGCACCGCCGACTTGTCAGCAATTACTTCGTCCAAGGCCGAGTGGATGGACCGTAAGAACATGATCCCGCTGGTCCAGTTCGCGCGCACGACGCGGCATCCGAAGTTCCCCGATGTTCCGACTGCGCGGGAGATCGCCAAGGATAAGGCCGCTCTCGCACTCATTAAGGCAACTGAGGCGCCCTTCAAGTTCGCCCGCCCGGTTCTGGCACCGCCGCAGTTGCCGCCGGCGCGGCTGGCGGCCTTGCGTAAGGCCTTCATGGACGTACACAAGGACCCTGAGTACGTCGCTTATGCCAACAAGCAGAAGGTCGTGCTCAGCCCGATCAGTGGCGAAGACGTCCTGAAGGAAATCCTCGAAATCAAGAACGAGACCCCGCAACCCCAAC
>JBJOGJ010000132.1:0-10650 GCA_046048295.1 Pseudomonadota bacterium
GTGGGCTGACGGCGGAACGTTGACCGACAATTGGCAGTATCGTGACGAAGGATGCGTCTACAATAGCGAGGCTAGACCGCAATCAGCGGCGGAACTCGATCTTCTTGTTGCTCGGCCAAGAGACCTTGTAGCCGACTTCGATCGTCTGTTCCGCACCGGGTGTCAACGTCCCCTGCCAGGCATGGACGCCGCGCTTGTCGTCAAGGTTGCGCTTGGCTGGCGCCGGCCGGAAAGTCGTATCAACGCGGATCTCCTCGTTGAGGGCGACCGGAACGTGATCGACGACCGTGAACGCCACCGGCCGCTCATGCAGGTTCTTGATGACGATACGATCGCTTCGCTCGCTGGTCGCCGACGACGAGATCAGACCGCTCTCCCCGCGTGTCTCCTTCACTGTCGACAAGCGTACGCGCACGGCGTCGTCGATCCCAAAGCCGAGATCGTGCTCCTCTCCGGCCGTAAGTTGCGGCAGGCGACCGTTGCCGACGAAAGTACTGTCGCGGAATAGTGCAACCGGTCCGGCGAGGTAGGGCGCGGACTTTGGCACTGCGAGCTTCACGTAGAGGAAGGCGCGCTGATCGAAACGCGGCGCGGCGTGCACCTCGAGTTGCGGTTCAATCTTCTCGTCGCCAATGGTCACACGCTTGGCATCGCCCGTAGCCGGAACGGTCACCCGGTCCGGTACGTTGAAAATGGCCTGGAAAGCCGATGTCTCGACCTGCGCCGTGGTCACAACGGCGTCCTGCTTCGCCTCTGCTTCCGCAACCGGCGCCGGCCGGGCTGGCTGCGGCGCGGCACCAAGTTTGCTGGCTTCATCGCGGACGCTATATCCCTCCAGCGCAGAACGGGGCCGCGCGACAAGGGCCGGCCGCTCGCGCTCGTAGTCCACCAGCACCGGCCGCGGCGATGGCGCCGACGTTCCTGCAGTCGGACGCGTGGTCGACAACGACAGCTTTACGTCCTTCCAATCCTCGCCGCTGGTCTGGGCGATCGTACCGCGACGCACGATGGTGAGCGACGGTGCAGCCGTACGCGAACCGGTCATCAGCCGTGCGTCGTAGTGCGCACGCCAGGACGCGTTGCGGACTTGGTAGCGCACGACCAGATCGGCCTCGAGTGCTGAACGGGCGTTGACGGCAACTTTCACCTCGACACGCCGCTCGATCTTCGGTGCCTCGCTGGCGAGCTTTTTCTTCAACTCGTCGATCCTGCGGTCGGTGGTCCTGATTCTGATACGTGCTGCGTGAATAGCCTTCTCGGCCGCAGCAACCTCGGCGACGATAAGCGCCGACAGGCGCTGCCAGTCCTCACGCCCCGCATGCTGTCCCGCCACGGGCGCCGATGCAGTGAGCGGCAACTTGACGAGGTTCTGCGCATACCGCTTCTGGCTCTCCGCGACCTCGATTTCCGACTGATAGGATGCGCGTTCGTCAGAAAGCTTCTCGATCTCCTCCTCGAGACGACGGCGATTGGTTTCCAGCACCTGCGGATCGGCCCCCGGCACAGCGACCACGCGCGTATCGACCGAGCCGATATCAAGCCGGCCCGTCGCCTTTCCCTCGACCCGGATCGACCGCGCCAGCGCTGTCGCAGGAAGATCACGGAAGATCAGCGTATGTGAGCCCGCCGAGAGCTTCGACTTCGCTACACGAGAGACTTCGGCCCCTGAGGGATAGACCGTAACCGTGTCGATGGACGAGTTGACAACGATCTCCTCGGCCCGCGCACCAAAGCTGAACGCGAGCGTCACCAGCAGCGCCACGGCACTGAAACCAACCTTCATCATCGCCTCCGACCAAGAATGAATGAGGCCTGCATAGCTGGCAGGCGCCGCACCGTCTTCCGACAACATGACCCTACTGTGACCAGCGTTCATCATCACGGCAAGAGTTGTCATAGCAAGAACGGGCCCTCAGGCCCGTTCCATAGATGATGCAGATCGAAGCAGGCTCAGAACGCAAGGCGGCTGACGCGCACGACGCTTTCCAGCCCCTTGACCTCTGTCAGCACCGCATCCGAGACAGGCTCGTCGACAGCAAGGACGCAGATGGCATCACCACCAGGCTTCTCGCGGCCGAGGTTGAACGTCGCGATATTGACGTTTGCCTTGCCCAGTGTGGCGCCCAGGCGGCCGATGAAGCCCGGCTTGTCCTGGTTGCGCACGAACAGCATGTTCGGAGCGAGTTCGAACTCCATGTCGATGTCGCGGACCTGGATAATGCGCGGCCGGCCGTCCGAGAACACGGTGCCGGCAACGGTCCTGTCATAGGCATCCGTCTTGACGGTGAGCTTCATGTAGGATCCGTAGGCACCGGCGCGACCATGCGTGACCTCCTCGACTGCGATGCCATGTTCCTTGGCCGCAATGAGCGCCGAGACCATGTTGACATCGCTTCCCATCAGCGGCTGAAGCACGCCGGTCACGGCCGCCGCCGTCAGTGGCTTGGTGTTGAGGTTGGCCACTTCGCCTGCATACTCGATGCGGATCGCCTTGATGCCGGTTTCCGTGAGCTGGCCCGCGAAAGATCCGAGCTGTTCGGCGAGCTTCACCCATGGCCCGAGCTTCGGCGCCTCCTCGGCCGTGATGTTCGGCGCGTTGATCGCGTTCGTGATGGCACCCTTGAGGAGATAATCCGACATCTGCTCGGCGATCTGAAGCGCGACGTTTTCCTGCGCCTCCATCGTCGATGCACCGAGGTGCGGTGTGCAGATCATGTTCGGCAGGCCGAACAGCGGATGGTCCTTCGCCGGTGGCTCCTCGACGAACACGTCGAACGCCGCGCCCGCCACGTGGCCGGCCTTCATGGCCTCGGCGAGCGCCTCCTCGTTGACCAGGCCGCCACGCGCACAATTGATGATCCGCACCCCGGCCTTGCACTTCTTCAGCGCATTGGCATCGATCATGTTGCGTGTCTTCTCGGTCATCGGCGTATGCAGCGTGATGAAGTCGGCCCGCTTGAGCAGTTCGTCCAGCTCGACCTTCTCGACCCCTATGTCGACGGCGCGCTCTGCCGTCAGGAAGGGATCGAACGCAATAACCTTCATCTTGAGGCCGCGCCCGCGGTCCGCGACGATCGACCCGATATTGCCGCAGCCGATCACACCGAGCGTCTTGGCATAGAGCTCGACGCCCATGAACTTGTTCTTTTCCCATTTGCCGGCCTGGGTGGACTGGTCGGCCTCCGGGATCTGGCGGGCCAGCGCCATCATCATCGCAATCGCATGCTCGGCGGTCGTGATGGAGTTGCCGAACGGCGTGTTCATCACAATGACGCCCTTGGCGGTGGCCGCCTTGATGTCGATGTTGTCGACGCCGATGCCAGCGCGGCCGACGACCTTAAGGTTCTTGGCGAGGCCGATGATCTTATCGGTCACCTTGGTCGCGGAGCGCACTGCAAGTCCGTCGAACTCGCCGATGACGGCGGCGAGCTTCTCCTTGTCCTTGCCGAGTTGCGGCTCGAACGTGACGTCGAGGCCGCGATCCTTGAAGATCTGCACGGAAGCCTCGGAAAGCTCGTCGGAGATGAGTACCTTGGGAGCCATGGGTGTGGTCCTTCCTCTTCGCGATCCCACTCCATGGTGGCGACCGCACATGTAATTTCGGATGCGATTGGTATGCTTCGGCGAGGCTCAGAGCTTCGCCTTGACCTCGGCGAACGCCCAGTCGAGCCAGGGCGTCAATGCCTCCATGTCGGACTTCTCGACCGTCGAGCCGGCCCAGATGCGAATGCCCGGAGGCGCATCGCGATAGCCGGCGATGTCGTAGGCCGCGCCTTCCTTCTCGAGCAGTCCGGCGAAGTCCTTGGCGAACTTGGCCTGCCCGGCCTCGTCGAGCCCGGTCACCGCAGGGTCGACAATCTTGAGGCAGACGGAGGTGTTCGATCGCGTCGAGGGGTCGCTCGCCAGATTCGCCACCCAGGGGGTGCGGTCGATCCAGTCGAACAGCACTTTGGCGTTTGCATCGGCGCGCGCCATCAGCGCCTCGAGCCCGCCGATCCGCTCCGCCCACTCGAGCGCATCGACATAATCCTCGACGCAAAGCATGGACGGCGTGTTGATCGTATCGCCGGCGAAGATGCCCTTCATGAACTTGCCGCCGGAGGCCAGCCGGAAGATCTTCGGCAGCGGCCACTTCGGTGTGTAGCTCTCGAGGCGCGCGACAGCACGCGGCGACAGGATCAGCATGCCATGGGCCGCCTCGCTGCCCATCACCTTCTGCCAGGAGAACGTCGCCACATCGACCTTCTTCCAGTCGATTGGCTGTGCGAACACGGCAGACGTCGCGTCGGCGAATACGAGCCCCTCGCGGTCAGCCGCGATCCAGTCTCCGTTCGGAACCTTCACGCCGGAGGTGGTGCCATTCCATGTGAAGATGACGTCACGCTTGAAATCGACCTTCGACAGGTCGGGGATGTCGCCGTAGCCGGCCTTCATGACGCGTACATCGTCGAGCTTCAACTGTTTCTGGACATCGGTGACCCAGCCCTCGCCGAAGCTCTCCCAGGCGAGGATGTCCAGGCCACGGGCGCCGAGCATGGTCCACATGGCCATCTCGAAGGCACCGGTGTCGGAAGCGGGGACGATACCGCAATGGTAGTCGGCCGGCAGCCCGAGAATGGATTTCGTCTTCTCGATCGCCGCGACGATACGATCCTTGCCGACCTTCGCGCGGTGCGAGCGGCCAAGGACTGCATTCTCTATCGCTTGGGGGGACCAGCCAGGGCGCTTGGCGCAGGGGCCGGAGGAGAAATTGGCGCACGCCGGGCGCACTGCCGGCTTCGGCATATCAGTCATGTGTCTACCCTTCCAGATAGTTGGCCTCTCGTTGGGGAGAGGTGTCCCACGGTCCGGGTATGCCTGCGCGGCCAAATTGTCAAATCAAACGTTGGGCCTGCGGCGAGATGGCAGGCTCCTGGTGAATGGCTGGTTGCGGATTTTCTGCCGTCAAGGGCACCGCAGGTCTACTGACCAGCCAACCCCAGGAAGCGCCAGATATGCGGATAAAGCCCATCGCGGGTGAGGGTCAGGTGATCGCTCCCCTCCATACGCACGAAAACCTTCTGGCGCGCCGCACTGGCCATCGCGAACATACGCTCGCCATGCGAAAACGGTACAATGCTGTCCCGCGTCCCATGCGCGACGAGCACTGGCATCCTGACTTGGCCGATCCACTTGTACGACCGAAACTGGTCCCACATGAGTAACCGCACCGGTGCGAAGGGATAACGCTCCGCCGCCAGGTCGACCACCGCCGTATAGGGCGTCTCCAGAATGAGTGCCCGCGCCTCGACTTCCGTTGCCAGCCGTGTCGCCACACCGGTGCCCAGCGACTGCCCGTGCAGGACGATCCGGTCCGCTCCATGGCGCGCCCTGAGCCACGCGTAGGCCGCCCGCGCGTCCTCATGGAGCCCCGCCTCGCTCGGCCTGCCAGTCGAGCCTGGATAGCCCCGGTAGGAGAAGGCGAGGAGACCGGCCCTCTTTTCGACGACGCGCCTCCACCTGCCGCGCTTCCGGTGAAGCGCACCTTTTTGTCCATGCATGTAGAGGAAGACAACCCCCTCCCCTGCCGGCGGCACGTACCAGCCCGCGAGCGTTTCCCCATCAGCGGTTGGTATAGCGATACGGGTGCTGCCACCGATCGCCAGCGTACCGGGTTCGGAAAGGCTGCTGCTGTCAGCGACCTCGAAGAGAATGCTGCGCTGTGCGAAGTAGAGGATCGCGACGGCAGCCAGATACCCACCGAGCAACGTGCCCGCCAGCCACCTGAGCCACTGCGGAACCCGCGTCACTGCCTCTCCACGATCAGTGCGACATCGCCTTGCCGATTTCCTCGGTCATCTTCTTGGCATCACCCAGGACCATGATCGTGTTGTCGCGATAGAAGACCGTATTGTCGATACCGGCATAACCCGACGCGAGGCTGCGCTTGTTGAACAGCACCGTGCCCGCCTTCCAGACCTGCAGCACCGGCATGCCATAGATCGGCGAAGACTTGTCTTCCTCGGCAGCGGGGTTGACGACATCGTTGGCGCCGATGACGTAGACGGCATCGGTTTGTGAGAACTCGGAATTGATGTCCTCGAGCTCGAACACCTCATCGTATGGAACGTTCGCCTCTGCAAGCAGCACGTTCATGTGCCCCGGCATACGACCGGCGACCGGATGAATGGCGTACTTCACCTCGACGCCTTCCTTCTTGAGCGCATCCGCCATCTCGCGAAGCGCGTGCTGTGCCTGGGCGACAGCCATGCCGTAGCCTGGGACGATGATGACCTTCTGCGCGTTCTTGAGGATGTAGGCCGCGTCCTCTGCACCGCCAAGCTTCACCGGCTTCTGCTCGCCGTCCCCGGACGGCCCCGCCGTCTCGCCGCCAAAACCGCCGGCGATCACCGAGAGGAATGCCCGGTTCATGCCCTTGCACATGATGTAGGAGAGGATCGCACCCGAGGACCCGACCAGTGCGCCGGTGATGATGAGCGCAATGTTCCCCAGTGTGAAACCGATGCCGGCCGCAGCCCAACCTGAGTAGGAGTTGAGCATGGACACGACCACCGGCATGTCGGCGCCGCCGATCGGGATGATGAGCAGCACACCGAGCAGCAACGCGGCAAAAGTGATGGCCCAGAACAGGAAGGCATTGCCGCCCGACAGGCAGAACTGCCAGATCATCCATGCGATGGCGAGTCCGAGAAGCAGGTTGATCAGGTGCCGCGCCGGCAGGATGATCGGCTTGCCGGACATGCGGCCGGAAAGTTTGGCGAAGGCGATGACCGAGCCGGTGAAGGTGATCGCGCCGATGGCGGTGCCGAGCGACATTTCCAGCAGGCTTATAGCCGGGAGGCTGCCTGCGGCACCGATTCCGAACGCTTCCGGCGAGTATAGCGCGCCCGCCGCGACGAACACCGCCGCGAGACCGACCAGCGAATGAAACGCCGCAACCAGCTCCGGCATCATCGTCATCGGGATTTTTTTCGCCGTGTAGGCACCGATCCCGCCACCGATCGCCAGGCCCGCAACGATCAGCACCCACGTGAACACGGAATAGTCGCCAAGCACGCTCAGCGTCGTCAGCACGGCGATGGTCATGCCCAGCATGCCGAACATGTTGCCCTGACGCGAGGATTCCGGACTCGACAGCCCCCTCAGTGCCAGGATGAACAGCACGCCAGCTGCGAGGTAGAGCAGTGCGACGATATTGGCAGACATGGTCGAGGCCCCGTGTGTTACCGCCGGCTCAGCGCTTGGCGTCTTTCTTCTTGTACATGGCGAGCATGCGCTGCGTGACGAGGAAGCCGCCGAAGATATTGACCGACGCCATCACCAGAGCCAGGAAACCGAAGATCTTTGCAAGCACGGCCCCCGACGAGACGAGGCTGACGCCGACGGCAAGCAGCGCTCCGACGACGATCACCGACGAGATCGCGTTGGTGACGCTCATCAGCGGCGTATGCAGTGCCGGCGTTACGCTCCAAACGACGTAGTATCCGACGAAGATCGCGATAACAAATACCATCAGCCGGTAGATGGCGGGATCGACCTCGCCACCGATCCCGGTGCCCGCCGCAATCGCCGGCAGGGGCAACAAACTGGCCAGCAGCACCAGCCAAAGCGCGAGCGGTTTCCTCATCACGCGGTCTCCTTCTGGACGATCTGCGGGTGCACGATCTTGCCGTCCTTGGCGATCAGTGTGCCCGTCACCGTCTCGTCCTCCCAATTCACGGCGAGAACCTTTTCCTTCTTGTCGAACATCGGATCGAGGAAGTTGAGGAGGTTCTTGGCGTAGAGGGCCGAGGCGTTGACCGGCACCGTCCCGGGCAGATTGATGGGGCCGGCGATCCGTACCCCGCCGACATCCACCGTTTCACCAGGCTTGGTAAGCTCGCAATTGCCACCGCGCTCGGCGGCAAGATCGATGATCACGGCACCGGGCTTCATGCTCTCGACCATCGCTCTGGTGATAAGTCGCGGCGCCGGCCGGCCGGGAATGAGCGCCGTCGTGATCACGATGTCCTGGGCCTTGATGTGCGTCGCGACGAGTTCGGCCTGCTTCTTCTGGTATTCTTCGGACATCGGCTTCGCATAACCTGCCGCTGTCTGCGCCTGCTTGAACTCATCGTCCTCTACGGCGATGAACTTGGCGCCGAGCGAGGCCACCTGCTCCTTTGTGGCGGGCCTGACGTCGGTAGCAGAGACAACGGCGCCAAGACGCCGCGCCGTCGCGATCGCCTGCAGCCCTGCGACGCCGACGCCCATGATGAACACTTTCGCCGCCGGAACGGTGCCGGCCGCGGTCATCATCATCGGCATCGCCTGCTCGAACATCGAGGCCGCATCCACCACCGCCTTGTAGCCGGCGAGGTTTGCCTGGCTCGACAGTACGTCCATCGACTGGGCACGCGTAATGCGCGGCATGAACTCCATGGCGAACAGAGACCGCCCTGTAGCCGCGAGCGCCTCCAGTTCCGGGCGATCCGAATGAGGGTCGATCATCGCCATGACCATTCCGCCGGGAGCCAGCGCGTTGACATCGTCGCTGGTCGGACGGCGCACCTTGAGCAGAATGTCTGCGCCGGATGCCGCAGCGCTTGCGCCGGCGACGATCTCGGCCCCGGCAGCCTTGAATGCCTCGTCCGATATGCGCGACCTGAGCCCTGCTCCGCTTTGCACCACCACCGTACAGCCGAGGCCGACGAATTTCTTCACGGTTTCCGGCGATGCGGCAACGCGCGGTTCGTCCGCACTTTCCGCAGTGACAGCGATTTTGACCATCGTTGGCCCCGGGTCGGGTTGTGAATTGAAGGGGAGAGTTGCTCTGGCTGGAACTGCCGGAGCTGGAGACGATGCGCCGTCGGATGACGGCGCATGGGATGCCGACGGCCTAGACGAGGAAGATCACCATCATCACTAGCGTCGCGGCGACGAGCACGGTTGTAATGATCGTGCCTCTGATGAAGCCGCGGTAGGTACGGTTGTGTTCGGCGTAGTCCATCTCCGGATGCCCACCGGACGTATCGACGCTCATGGCCTGCTTCCCCTCGGTCTCGCGTAGAATATCGAGCCCGTTCCTACCCCATGCACGCCCCGTCTTCAAGCACGGAGGCCCGGATTAACGCGGGAAAATCGCGCTATTTCCGCCGCCTATTCAGCGTGGCAAAGGTACGCCTGCCCTTGCGAACGCAACTTCTTGCTGCGCCGCAACAATGTCGCTATCGAAACCCTCGATGGTGTCGTTGAACAGCCGGAACCAGTTCTGGCGGGCGTCGAGGTGCAGGAAGACGCCGCCGAGTCCGATCGCCGCCCGGTCCATGAAAACGAACTCGCGCGGCACTGCAACAGGTCCTTTTTCCTTCAGCATCTTGTGAACGGTGAAGGCTTCTTTTCGTCCATATTCCCCTGGGGTCGTCCCCTCGGCGATGGTTCGCTCGCGGTCGTCGAGCAACGGCCCGTAGATGAAACGCGCCCAAATGTTCATCGCCTCGATCAGGTCTGCATTGAGTCCGCGAAAGCCCCACGTCTCATAGGCATGGACCACGCGGCCGTCGTCGCCCTCGAGTAGCCCCCGATAGAGGTCCACCACCCCCTGCACGAACTGCGGTCGAAACGTTCGGATGCAGCCATAATCGAGGAGGTTGATGCCAGCCGGTCGCCCGCCCTCATCCTCGAAGATCGTGTAGTTGCCCAGGTGAGGATCGCCGTGAATGACCCCGAAGTGAGAGAATGGGAACCACCAGGCTGTGAACATCGCCCGGGCGATCGCATTACGATCCTCGAGCGGCGCCTCCTTGTAGGCGAGCAGCGGCCGCCCCTCGAGCCATGTCATCGTGAGCAGTCGACGGGTCGAAAGATCCTCGACCACCTCCGGAACGCGAATCGAGGGCTTGTCCGCCAGCATCTGTGCATAGAGCGCCATGTGCCGCGACTCCAGCCGATAGTCGAGTTCCTCTCGCAACCGGTCTCCGATCTCCGCGAGGATCTCGCTGGTATCGACGGCGGGGTTCATGCGGGCGTGGATGGCGAAGACGGTGCCGAGCTGCGTCACGTCCGCCTCCACCGCCGATTGCATGTCCGGGTATTGTAGCTTGCACGCAAGCGCCCGGCCGTCGTGCGCACGAGCCCGGTGCACCTGCCCGAGCGATGCGGAAGCCGCGGCCGTCGTCTCGAAGCTTGCAAACTTGCTGCTCCACTCGCGCCCGAGCTCCGCCATCATTCGACGCTTCAGAAAGGCAGGCCCCATCGGGGGAGCCGCACTCTGCAATTGCGAAAGCTCGCGGGCATATTCGGCCGGAAGCGCCTCGGGGATAGTGGACAGGAGCTGTGCCACCTTCATGATCGGGCCCTTGAGGCCTCCGAGCGCGGCTGCCAGCTCGGCAGCCATCTTTGCATCGTCGCCCTTGATGCCGAATAACCGCTGGCCGGCAACTCGCGCAGCAACCGCTCCGACGTTGGCGCCCACCCTCACGTAGCGCTGCGCCCGCGCCGAAAGCCTGTTTCGTTCCTCGTCGGCCATGTGCTTTCTCCCTCGCCGTATATCGGCGCGCCCCCGGCCTTCGTCCAGCACCAACATCGCGACACCGCACGAATGTGCCAATTGGTCCCTGGCAATCTCCCATCCTGCGGCTATGTTCTGGCGCGAACACGGAAATTCAGAAT
>JBJOGJ010000133.1:0-10635 GCA_046048295.1 Pseudomonadota bacterium
TCCACGCTGAACTTGGTGATGGCGATGGCGGTTCCGCTGAGCCAGAGCAGGCAGAGGCCGACCGCCACTGCAACGTGAAGGGTGTGTATCAGCCACCTCGGTGGCGCGCTGCCGGTTCTCATCAAGAGGTTCAGCGCCAGCATGTCGCTGATCATCACGGCCACGAGGCTCATCAGGATGCCGGCGTAATGTACCGCTACCAGGCTGCGGAGCCAGTCGAGCGATTGCAGCCAATTTAGGAGGGGCTCGTGCATGCTCTCTTTTAGGTCTGTTGGCGGAATGTCATGGGGCTGGTGGACCTGGCGCTCTTGCCAGGTCTGTTGGCGTTGTTGCGTTACCTGTTCGTTGCCGGGGTCACGCAGCGCGCATGTCGTCGCCGCATCCGCTGTCGATGCCGAGATCGAGGCCGGCTTCGGCTGCGGCTCCGGGAGCCTCGGTCGCCGGCAACGTCGCCTGCGGTTCCTGCGACGTGCCGGCGTTCGAGAGTTCGTTCTCCTGCATCTCCGCAAGCTCGGCATCGACGCTGCCGGCCGCTGTACCGCCGGTTCCCAGCAATTCGCCGATGAGTTCGCCCTCGACCATGTCCCGGACCTCGTCGGGATGGTCCGTCAACGCCAGCGTGCCGTCGTCCTGGATGACATACGACTCGCCGCTTCCGTTGAAATGAACGTGTTCCATGGCGCGCACGACGTCGGTCTCGCCTGCCAAGTCGGTGATGAGCAGGTCGCTTCCCTGCAGGGCGATCGTGTAGTCGTCGATGGCCCCGTCGAGCACCAGCGTGTCGTGGCCGCGTCCGCCGTCGATCATGTCCTCGCCGCCGCCGCCGTAGAGCACGTCGTCACCGGCGCCGCCGTCCAGGATGTCGTCGCCGTCACCGCCGGCGAGCACATCCTCTCCGCGATTGCCGCGCAATTCGTCCTGGCCGCCGCCGCCGACGAGGATGTCGTCACCGAAGTCGCCGCCCAGCAAGTCGTCGCCGTCGCCGCCGGAAATGAGATCATCTCCGTGCCCGCCGTGCACGAGGTCGTCGCCGCCTGACGCATCGATGCGATCGTCGCCCCAACTGCCGCGCATGTCCTCGCCGGCCGATGTCCCTATGAGGAGGTCGTCGGCGAACGTCGCGGTAGCGGCGGCAGGATGATCCTCGCTCGGCGTCAGTGCGCGCTGCAGGCCCGTCAGCCCGTCGCCCGGCGGCAGCGGCGGCGGCTGTGACGACGGTGGCGTCTCGCCCGTCGGTTGTTCGCCAGTCGGATTGTCGGACGGTGCATCGACAGGCGGCGGCTGGTCGGGCGGTGTGTCCGCCGGCTGGTCCGGATCCGGAGGTGGATCGGCCGGCGTCTCCGCTGCCGGAGGCGTATCGCCCGAGCGCATCAGCGGCGTGATCGCCTCGCGGTATTCGTCGATGGATTCGACGATCCCGGCGTGAGACCCCGGGTTCGTCGTGTAGTCCGCGTCGGTGATCTCGGCGCCGAGCACGGTGATCGTGCCGAGCAGGTCGAGATTGTGCGCGCCGCCGTTCGCGCCCTGATTCGAGCGCAGCTGCAGGACGGAATCGTTTACCCCGTCTCCATCGACATCGCGGATCTCGATGGCCGACACCTCCGTCGTGTGCCCGTCGATGGTGATGCGGTCGCCTTCGTCGCGGTTGAAGTCGGTGATGGTGTCGTTGCCGATGCCGTCGACCCAGTGATCGTGGACGTTGTTGTTCTCGCCCGCGACGCCCATCATCGACCAGTCGATCGTCCGGTCGTCGTTGACGTGCTTGTTGATGATCTCCTGCTTGGCGTCGATGAGCGTCTGGAAGAAGAACTCATCGGCGCCTGCGCCGCCCGTCAGCACGTCGTCGGCGGGCATCCCGGCCTGGCTCGGGTAGAGCATTCTGCTGGCGGGATCTATCTGGTTGTCCGGATCGTCGTCGGGCCCGAACTCCTGTGCGATGACCGGCTCGCGTGCGTCGGCGCGACTGACCAGCCTGTCGTTGCCGTCGCCACCCGACAGGGTGTCGTTGCCGTGACCGCCGTCGATCGTATCGTCGCCCGTGCCTCCGGAAACCGTGTCGTCGCCGTATCCGCCCTGGATAGTGTCGTTACCCTGGCCTCCATCCAGAACGTCGTTGCCTGCCCCGCCGTCGATCGTGTCATCGCCGCCCTCGCCGGAGATGGTGTCGTTGCCGACCGGGATGGGCGGCGGCACCGGTGCCGTCATTGCGTCAATGTCGCCTGCTCCATCGGTAACGAGCGCTGCGATCTGTGCCGAGGATAATGCTTCTGCTGGTGTGTCGCCGCCCCAGAAGCCGACGTTGGCGATGCCGCCATTGAAGAAGTGGGTGAGGTTCTGGTCGACGCCGAGTGCCTCTGCGGTCGAGGTATCGTCAGAGGTTCGCGTGTTGGCGCCGATGATGAGCGGCTTGTCGTTGCCGATCGCGTAGCCGCCTGCGAATTCGCTCATCGAGACCCCGCCGGCGCCCCGGATCGTGTCGAACTGTTCGTCGCCGAGGGCCTGCCCGTTGAGGTGGACTGAGACCCCGTCGGCACCGAAAGACAGCGCGATGTGCTGCCAGTTGTTCTCCGACACGAGCGGCTCTTTCGATCGCCATTCGTGATTGTAGCCGCTGTCGTTCTTGCCTTCTCCTTCCGCCACCCTGACGAAGAGCCTGCCGTTGCCATCGACCATGACATGGAAGTGCCCGCCGCCGTCCGCGTCGCTCTCGTCCTTGGCGAAAATCGTCTGGCGGCCGCCAAGGTCCTGCGGGTTGAACCAGGCCGTGACGGTAGCGTTCAGCACCTGGTAGGCCTCGTCGTGGGCGACATACGCGAACGTCCTGTCGCCGTTGGCGCCGAACAGGGCGGCCGGTGTGCCGTCTGGCCCGTCGATCGTCGGCACGACGGTTCTGAGGCTCGCCTCGCCGTTGTCCTGCAGATAGAAGCGGGCGTCCGATGTGCCGGTGGCATCGGCGAAGGCGCCATTCGTCTGCTCGGAGAGCGTCCAGTAGGAGAGCGGACGGTCGAGGGCCGACAGGGCCTCTGGGGCCGGGTCGCCAGCGAGCGTATCGCCGCCGTCCGTGCCCGTCAGCACATCGTCGGCGGCGGCCACGATCGAGCGCGCCAGGATATGCTCCTGGAAAGCTGCACCCGGAGCATCGCCTGCGTTGCGCGTGGCGATCTCGGCGAGGCTCGGATTTTCGGAGAGCGTGCTGCGAATATCGCCATCCGGCTGACCGATGGGGGCGATGGCCTCCTGCAATTCGTCGATGGTCTCGACGACGCCGAAGGTTTCCATCCCCTTCAACTCGATGTCGCCTTCCTCGACCCGGTCGCCGTGCACGATCACTTGTCCGAGGAAGTCGCCGTTGTGCGCGCCGCCGCCGGCGCCTTGGTTGGAGTAGATCTCGATGATCGATTCTTCGTCACCGTCGCCGTCGACGTCCTCGTAGCGGACGCTCGGGTCGACCGTGTGGCCATAGAGCTGGATGCGGTCGCCCTCCGCCCTGTCGTAGTCGGCGATGATGTCGGTGCCGATGGCGTCGACCCAGTGGTCGTGCACATTGTTGTTCTCGCCGGCCACGTTGGCCCAGTTGATGCGACCATCAGAGTCCGTGTGCTTTTCGATGATGTCCGCCTTGGCGTTGAGCTGAGGCTTGAGCAGGAACGTGTCCGCGCCTTCGCCGCCGACCATGATGTCGTCGGCAACGAACGGCTGGTTGGGATAGAGCCGGTTGGTGGTGGGATCGATCTCGTTGTTGCGTCCCTGGCCTGGGTCGAAGCTCTGCGCCACCACCGGCTCGCCGGCGTCGGAATCCGACACGAGCGTGTCGTCGCCGTCGCCGCCGATGAGCACGTCGGAGCCGCGTTCGCCATCGAGCGTGTCGTTCCCCGCACCGCCTTCGATGCGGTCGTCGCCGTAGCCTCCGCGCAGTACGTCTGAACCGTCCTCGCCCTGCAGGGTGTCGTTACCGCTCGTTCCGAACTCTGTCTTGTCGATCGCCATTTCGAATTCTCCAATCATTGATTTGCTAACGGATCATCTGGCAAAGCCGGGTCCTTCATCGGGAGCCTGCGCGCCCGGATGTCTGGTAGGCCGGATTTGTCGTTCTTCTCGGTTGCCAGGGTGCTTGCGCCTGCTGCGCACTCACTCGGGCAGGACCTGGGGCGGCCGCTCATCATCGGTGCGGCCGCTCGGTATTCTTGCTAGGGGTCCGCTTCGTGCTCGTTGCTCATTGGACGTCCTCGTGGTTGCTGTCTCCCGTCCCACGAATTCTCAGGCTATCGACGCTCATCGTGCCCCCGCGCGGTTGATCGTCGTGTTCCATCTCCCCGCGCGCTGCGCGGCTTTGGCGGTCGGTTTCTCGCCGTTGCCAAGCAATGCGTCGTCCCCGGTGCTCGGTGTGCTGGTTCCCCACCACATGTTGCGCACCTGGCGGTAGTGTGTCTCGGGATCGTATGTACTGCTGCCGGGTGCCAGCTCCGCCACGGTCAGGCGACCGGTCGAGCGGATCAGGGCATAGGCGCTCACGAACAGGTCGCGCGTCGTGCGCAGCAGGCGGATGCGTGCCTCGACGAGTTCCCGGTCTGCATCCAGCACCGCGATCACGCTCCGCCGCCCGTGCCGCTGCTCGGTGCGTATCCCTTCCAGCGCCTTCTCGCCTGCCTCTACGGCGTCCTCGTCCGCCTTCGTTCTTGCGCGCGCCGAAAGTAGCGTAGCCCATGCGGCGCGCACCGCTTCGCCGATCCGGCTGCGGGCGTCGAGACCTTCCCGTTCGACCTGCAGCGCAATGTTGTGCGTCTGGCGAACGCGCGCGGAGACCTCCCCGCGCTGGTAGAGCGGCACCCTGAGGCGTCCGACAACGGAGAACCCGTCTCGGTCCAGTGTCGTACTCGAATCGTTGACTGAGCGATCGTAGCTGCCGACGATGCTTGCGATCGGCAACAGCTCGCCCCTTGTTCTCGATACCGCGTGCGTCGCCGCCGCATGTTTCAGCGTGGCAGCCTCGATGATCGGGTTTTCGCGTTCGGCGCGGGCTGCAGCATCGTCGAGTGTTTGCGGCAGGCGCGCTTGCGGGAATACGGGCATGACGAGATCGGCGGGCGTTCTGCCGGTGAGCCGCGTGTAGCGGAGCTCCGATACGCGGAGGTTCGCTGTCGACTGATCGAGGTCGGACTGGGCGCGCGACGCTCTGAGGCGCGCCTGGTCGAGATCGGTTGCCGTCGCCTGGCCACGCGCCAGCTGCTCGGTTACGCCGATGACCTCGCGCTTCAGCGCCGCCAGGGACTTCCGCCGGAATAGCACTATGCCTTCCTCGCGCAGAACGTCGAGATAGACCGCTGCCACCTGGAACAGCAACTCGTTCTCGAACGCGCTGAGTTCCGCGCGGCCGGCGGCGACATTGCTTTCGGCCTGCGATACTGCGTGCTTGGTCTGGAAGCCGTCGAACAGCGGCTGCTCGATGGCAAGGCCGTAACCGTAGGTGTCGCTGGAGCCGGTACGCGATGGATCGGCCTCATGGCGCTGGTTGCGCCAGCCGTAGAAACCGTTTGCGGCCACCCGCGGCCGCCACCCGGAGAGTGCGCGCGCTACTTCCTCGTCTGTCGCGCGCAGCTTGTAGCGCTCTGCGTGAAACGAGGGGTTCGAGCGGTATGCTCTGGTCATCGCCTCGACCAGTGTCTCGCTCTTGGCGCTACCTGCCAGCAGCAGCACAGCCAGTCCGCCGCCTGCGATCGGGGCTAGGCCTGGCGTGACGCTGACGGAATGAAGGCGAAGCTTGTCCCGACGCAGCTTGTCTCGATCGTGTCCTGCCTGCCTACCGGTCATCCTGGCCTCTCGCCAACAGGGTGACCGCCACACGGACCAAGCTGCACATGCCGGGCTGCCCTGCCCGGCATCGAGATGTGTCCAACCCCCTTCCAAAGGAAGCCTGACACTCGGCGTCAATTGCGGAAAAAACGTGTTATCCCAGATATATTTTATTTCAGGTTCGTAACACGCTTGACGAGTAGATCCGTATCATGACGAAATCATCGGTCGAGCAGCCAGCCGAACTTCTCGCGAGCCTTGCGGGCAACCTCGGGGCTCGGAGTGTTGCTCGGCGGGAACTTGTCGCGCCAGCGGTAGGGACGGCACGCATCGATGATCGCGCAGGAGTGCGTGACGTCGCCGATGGCGCGCTTTTCTGGCGAAATGGTTGGATCGGCATTCGAATCCCACACGCCTTCCAGGAACTGTATTGAGGTCTTCGGGTCGCTGCGCGTACACATCGCCCAAATCAACTGCTCGAGGTCGGTGACGTCGACGTCCTCGTCGGTGACGATGACGTACTTCGAGGCGTAGGCGGAGGCCCCGCACTGCGCGGCGATTGCGCCGGCCTGCACGCCGTGACCAGGGTGGCTCTGCTTGATCGAGACGCCGTGCAGGAGACGCGAGGCGCCAACTTCGTGGCACCAGACCTGCTGCACGCCCGGCACGCCCGCCTTGTCGAGATTGTCCTTTATCATCGCCGAGCGCATGACCGAGCGATAGCGCGCCATTTCGTCCGAGCCGCCCCCCATCGGCGGCACGCCGAGCAGTATCGGATCGTTGCGGTGATAGATGGCCTTGACGTCGACGACCGGCAGGTTTCGCACGCCGCCTGCGTAGTGCCCGGTCCATTCCCCAAACGGACCTTCCGGATGAGTTTTGTCAGGGTAGACATAGCCTTCGAGGACGATTTCAGCGTGTGCCGGAAACGGGAGCCCCGTGATCTTGCCTTGCACCATCTTGACCGGCCGCCCCCTGAGGCCGCCGACGAGATCCAATTCGAACACACCATAGGGCGCTTCCGTGCCGCCGAAGAAGAAAGCCAGCGGATCGCCACCCACCACCATGACGATCGGCAGCGGCTCACCCTTCTTCCAGTATTTCTCGCGGTGTACGAAACCGTGGTGACCGCGCGCCTGCGAAATGCCGACCGTATTCCTGTTGTGCACCTGCGCCCGGTAGGCGCCGGCGTTGAGCCAGCCTTCCTCCGGGTCGCGCGTCACGGAATAGGTGCCGGTGCCGATGTACCGCCCGCCATCCTGCTCGTGCCAGACCGGGGAGGGGAACTTCGCGAGATCGACATCGTCCCCCATCAGGACGTTCTCGAACACCGGCCCGTCCTCGACGATCTCGTGCGGCACGATCTTCTGTTCGACGAGATACGCCTCGCGGTAGGCGTTGGAGAGTTCCCACTTGTTGAGGTGGTCCGGCAGGCCGAGTGTCATGTTGCGCCGGTTGCCGGCGAAAACGTTGAGCAGCACGCGGTAGCCCTTCGGCGATCCTGGTACCTCGTCGAAGACCACGCAGGGACCGTGTTCGGCGCGCAGCAGCGCCTCTGCCGCGAGACCGATGTCCTCTTGCCACGACGCTCCCTTGATGTGGCGCACTTCGCCCATCTGCTCGGCCATGGCGAGCCATTCCCTGAGGTCGTCGTAGGCGATGTGCGCGGCGTTGCTGCGGCGGTCGTTCATGGCGTTCTTCCCGGGCGGTTCTTTGTGACGTATTCGAGTGGAATAGACCAGATAACCACCGGCGCGGCAACAGCGGGTGCCACCAGGGAGGCGCTTCACACGCGGGGCGATACGTGCAAAGCTTCGACATGAAGGGGCGCACCTGCCTTTTGGCGGGGTGAACGGATCGACCGTGGCGGTCCGCTGATGGGAGGAGGCTTTCCCGTTAGCAGGCCGGTAGAACAATCAGCCCCTTCGAGAGGCCACGGTGGTTTCTCTTGGGAGCGAAACATATGACCTTCTTGATACCTTCCCGCCAGAGCGCACGTGCTGCGTTGGCTGTCGGATCGCTGTTGCTTGTCGGGGGCATCGCGCCTCCCGCCCAGGCCGAGGATTTCTACAAGGGCAAGACACTGCGGATACTGATCGGCCATCCGCCGGGCGGTTCCTTCGACGGCTACGCGCAATTGGCGGCTGCGCACTACGACCGCCACATTCCCGGCAAGCCCAACGTCATCGTCGAGCACCGTCCGGGCGGCGGTGGTCGCGTTGCCGGCAACTACCTGTTCTCGAAGGCGCCGACCGACGGCACCATGATCGCGCTGCTTCCCGACACGATGGTGCACAGCCAGATACTCGAGCCGAAGCGTTCGCGCTGGGATATGCGCAAGGCCAACTACATCGGCCGGATGTCCACTTCGCATACGGTGTTTGGCGTGCGCAAGGACACCGGCGTCAAGGACGTGAAAGGCTTGATGACGACGGAGCTCAAGGCGGGCTGCACGGGCAAGACCTCGCCGAGCGCGCAGATGCCGCTGCTCGTCAAGAACCTCGACGGCGCCAAATTCCAGATCGTCTGTGGCTATCGTGGCTCGGGGCCCTACATGCTCGCCTTGCAGCGCGGCGAGGTCAACATGGTCGCCATGAACTGGGGCACCTGGGAGGCCAAGCTCCTTGATGAGGTGAAGGCTGGCAACTTCATCATGATCATGCAGATTGGGCAGTCGCGCAACAAGCTGATCCCCGACGTGCCGACGCTGCAGGAGGTGATCGGAGACACGCGCTCCAAGACGATCTACAACTGGGTCGGCATCTCGTCCGACATCGGTCGTGCGTTGTTTGGCGCACCGGGCGTGCCCGCCGCTCAGATCAAGACGCTTCGCACTGCTTTCGACGGCATGGCGGCAGATCCCGTCTTCCAGGCCGACGTGAAGAAGCGCGGCTTCCCGCTCGACGTGCTGGATGGAGCGTCGGTCGACAAGATGAAGGATGATGTCTTGTCGATCGACCCGAAGCTTGCGGCGATCGCTGACAAGGCCATGGCGGACGGCTACCGCGAGGCCTGCCTCAACTGCGGCGGCAAGGCAAAGTAGCCGGCGTTTCAGCGCAGCCGTTATCGGGCGTGGGACGCATCCCGCGCCCGCACGTCCGCCCTACCTGCCCTGAAGTATCTTCTGGATAGAGACTCTATAGGCTCGTGAACCTTTTGCGGCCACGCCGCGACAGAGGAGCAGGATGACCTGCAACCCTGGAGTCTCGCCATGGCGACGTTGTTTTCGCGCGTGCTGATTTTCGTCTCGTTCCACATCGTTGTCCTGCTGATGATCGCCAGCATGAACCCGTCGTGATGCATCGCGGTCGGCGAGTGCGCGCCAGGCTGGATGTCTTGCCGCCGTCAGTTTGCCTTGCCCCATCGATGGGAAAGGTCAGCAGCGGTCCAGGAAGTCGCGGAACTTTGCGAGTGTTTCTGGGCTGACGTGGTGCTCCATGCCTTCGGCGTCGGCGTCGGCGGTATCGGGATCGACGCCGAGCGCGACGAGGAAATCGCGCACCAGGGCGTGCCGTTCCTTCGATGCCTGCGCAACGGTCCGCCCGCGCTCGGTCAGGAAAATGGCGCGATAGGGCTGGCTTGTGACCAGGCCGTCGCGTTGCAGGCGCTGGATGGTGCTGTTGACCGTGGCCTTGCTGACCCCGAGCCGGGCGGCGAGGTCGACGGCCCGCGCTTCGCCGGTCTCCACGATCAGTTCCGCGATCAGTTCGACATAGTCTTCCGCCACCTCGGTCTGGTGCGCGTCGCGGACACGCTGGAAGCGGGCGGCGAACCGCTGGTCCGTCGCCTCCTTTCCGAGACCCCTCGTTTCGTCCTTCTTCTTACCGTTGTCCATGCAAGTCCCAGCAGCGATTCGGTCGCACCATACAGCAATCGTGCCCCTTGACAAAAAGTTAGCTTATCCTAACTATCTGAAACATTACCTTATCAATGACGATAAGGGCGACTTCATTGAGCTTCACTGACATGGAGCGTTCGCCATGCCCTGGGCGTGGAAACAGGTACTGGCCGCCGGCGCGGTTTTTCTGGCTGCATGGTCCACTCTTGGCATTGGCGCCCGGGCGGATGTTGCGAGACTGAATGTCGTCGCGACGACCGGCATGATCGCCGACGCTGCCCGCAAGGTCGGTGGCGATCTCGTCGAGGTGCGGGCGTTGATGGGGGCGGGCGTCGATCCGCACGCTTACAGGCAGACCCGGACCGATATCGTTGCACTGACCAAGGCGGATCTCGTTCTCTGGCACGGTCTCTATCTGGAAGCCCAGATGGAGGAGTTCATGCGCAAGCTCGCCCGCAGCCGCAAGGTCGTGGCGGTGGCAGAGGCACTGCCGAAGGAACTGCTCCGGGCGCACGATACCTATACGAACAAGTTCGATCCTCATGTTTGGATGGACCCCGACCTTTGGTCGCGGGTGGTCGAGCGTGTCCGCGACGCGCTCGTCGAGGCGCTTCCTGCGTCACGCGCTGCGATCGAGAACAATGCACGAAGCCACCTGGAGGAGATCGCCAGGCTTTCCCGCTATTCGAAGGCCGTCTTGGCGACGGTGCCTCCAGCGCGCCGCGTGCTGCTGACCGCCCACGATGCGTTCAACTATTTCGGCCGTGCCTACGGGTTCGAGGTAATCGGCATCCAGGGCATTTCGACGGAGAGCGAGGCGGGCTTGAAACGTATCTCCGCGCTCGTTGATCTCCTGGTGTCGCGAGGCATCGGCGCAGTCTTCGTCGAGACATCGGTCTCGGACCGTAACGTTCGCGCGCTGATCGAAGGGGCCGGCGCCAAGGGACACAAGGTTGCGATCGGTGGCGAGCTTTACTCCGACGCGATGGGGGAACCCGGGACGTGGG
>JBJOGJ010000134.1:0-10537 GCA_046048295.1 Pseudomonadota bacterium
CGGACTGGGCGCCCACTTCAAGCCGATTGCCGAGAAGCTGCGCGCCAACGAGACGAAAATACTCGGTGAGCTCAACGGCGTGCAGGGCAAGGCCGTCGATCTCGGCGGCTACTACCGCCCCGACATGACGAAGCTCTCTGCCGCCATGCGTCCGAGCCCGACCTTGAATGCTATAATCGGCTGACCACTGCCCAAACAAAAAACACCAGCCACCGGAGTGAAACGACCATGGACAACGACACCAAGAAGACGATTCTGCGCATGATTCCCTACGGAATCTACGTGCTCACAGCCGATGATGGAAAAGGCAACATCGCCGCTGCAACAGTGAACTGGGTGACGCAAACCGCGTTTGCGCCACCACTCTTGGTCGTCGGGGTCAAGGCGGAGTCCGGCCCCTTGGTCGTACTCAAAGAGGCGAAGGCGTTTGCGCTCAACATGCTGGGAAAAGAGCACAAAGGATTGGCCTTCGCATTCTTCAAACCCGTCGACGTCACGGAAGGCAAGCTCAACGGCCAACCCTACCGCAACGGTTCGACGGGCGCACCGCTCCTCACCGGGGCACCGGGCTCAATAGAATGCCGGGTCAAGTCGATAATCGAGGAGGGTGACCACCATATCGTCATTGGCGAAGTGGTCGATGCCCACATGACAAAGGCGATCGAAGGCCGTCCGGACACCGCGATCCTCGAGATGAAGGACCTCGGCGACAACGTATTCTACGGCGGCTGAAGCAATCGTCGTATTCCCTAGAGGTAGCCCTTCGTCGCCCAATAAGTCCGGGCAGCCGGATGCAGCGGCACGCCGAGCGGTGCAGCAGGCGTGTCGATGCACATCTGGTCGAGCGGTAGCGGACCCGAACCATCCCACGGAATGATGTCCTTGCGGGCTTCGAGAGCGGCGCACACCCGCTGCACCATATCGTCTGGAGCATCATCTCTGACGAACACCGGCCAGCCGCTGAAATCGAGTGTCGGAACGTCCTCTGGCAGCGTTGGATACTGCGCCTTCGAAAGCACGTCCCGCCGATAGCCCATTCCCTCGAGCCGAGCCAGCGTCTCTTCCTCGAGCCGCAGCACAGTCATGCCGGCAGGCACCACCTGGTTCGCCCACCCATGCACACCCTCGTCGAAAAGGCCGGTGAGTTCGCCCCGCGATACGGCCTGGAACTTTTCGCTGCCGGGGCGCGGAATATGACCGACCTTTTGCACTTCTCCGCCCCACGAGACGATATCCGCGCACGAGAACCCCGCCGCGGCAAAAATGTCGTCCAACATGTTGTGCAACCAATGCTCGGCACGGCCCCGCAATGCGAGCTTCAGCGGATACTTGCGACGCCCGATGTCTTCGATCGACCTGAGACCGGTCGAATTGTGGACAGCAAACAGGCACTGGTCACGCGACGGCAGAACCGTGATCGCAGACACCGGCTGCGCCGAAGAAAAGGTTGATCCCTTGCCGCGATACGCAACGGTGAGCGCCGACGAAGGATTGAGGAAGGCAAGGTCCGCCTGGCCGTTGACGACCCGCGCGATACCGTCGAGCGTGCTCGAAGCACTGAGCCGGACGGGCGGCCCGCCACCCTCGACCTGCAGAATAAGGTCGGGCTCCCGATAGACCTGGTCGTCGTCCGCCGCCATGCCGGCCGCCATCTCGAGCACGAACCTTGCGCGCATGTTGGCCGCGTTGACCTTGCGCGGTGAACTCGTTTCCACCATCGCCCTCTCCATTTCTTCCGTTTGATTGTGCCAGCGAGCATAGGCCTGCCCTGCCTCCAGGCCAAGGCCGCGGCACCGGCAGGCAGATGTCAGAACGGTAATATCAGCCACTAGCGCGTTGCCGGCCGCTTGATGTTCTCCGTATCCTCGCCGAGGAGTTCCCGGCGGATGAGCTCGAACGTCATCTTGGTGGCCTCTGTCCGGCTTTCGGCAATGTTGACCATCGAACGGTGCGACAGGCGCCATCCCAGAGGTAGAAACGACTTCGAGCCATCGAGCATCACATGATGGATGTCGTCGTGGCCGAGAAACGGCGTGTCCGGCATCACATATCGACTGTGCTTTGCCAGCATCTGGCTCGGAAGGCCGACGAGATACTGGTAGTCGTCATCGAAGAAGGACTGACGCAGGTGAATGGCGCGCGTTCGCGCACGCCGGGCATTGAGCATGGTGACCACGGGAGCAAGGATCTCACCTGGCTGCCCGGCGGAGAGGTCTGCATAAGCCCCCATGATCTGGTACGCGTAATCGTCCAGGGCGAAAACCATGATCGTCCTGATCTCGAAGCCTTCTTCCGGAAGCTCGCTGCAAAAGGCCGGCGGCATCATCGATTGATCGGATCTAGCTTTCTGACACTGACGGTTCATGGCCCGAAGCCGCGCCGCCATTTCAATTGCCAGCTCTAGTCCGCTGTTCTCGAAGTAGCCGCCGTCTACGAGATATAGCTTGTCACGGACTGCGCCGGTTCTGGTCTTCGGAGCCTCGCCACAATCACTGCTGTTCTCCGGCGATTTGTATATCCAGCCAGCCGGAGTGAGCAGGGGGAAACGCGCGCTCAATGATACGGCGGAGGCTAGGCTGGTATGGACCGCCCTTGCACCGTTGCAGAGCAGAGCAGAGATATGCAGCGCTGTCGGCGTGGCGGAAAGCACCAGCGGCCCCATGGTGATCCGAGCGCCCATCTCTACACTCGTAGCATTGAGAAAGAGCGCCGGAACACTCCCTGCCGCATCCCAGACGGAATTGATGCTGAGGTCGAAAGGATTGGCTTTGCTGTTCGCAGTAAAGAATTGCGCGCGCGCATCAGCTATGCCTCGCTCTAATCCGCGCGCCCGGTCGAACGCGGCAATAGGATAGGGGATCAGCCGCTGCAGCATGTCCGGAAACAGGGTCGCGGCAACCAGTGGCGAGAGGAAATCGGATCGAAAGTACTCCGATATGCCTTCGACGACCGGCCCTTCCTCGACGATCTCGCTCTCGCAGGCTACGTCGCGCGACGCCACGGCCCCCGTCCCCTCAAGGCCGTTATGAACGTGAGCCGCGAAGGCCGCCGCACCGAGGCTGCCACCTGAAACGGAGCTGATGGCAAAGACGTGCTGCGCGAAGTTCGGGCAGGTCGCCTGCATTCGAGCGAGAAAGGACGCAACATGGTAACCGGCGTAAATACCGCCACCCTCCGCGGCCACGAGATAGACCGGATAGGGCTTTCCGCGCCCGGCATAATGATCGCGGTCGGGCCGCTGCCGCAGCCAGGCGACGAAACCCTGCTCGGTGGTCATTTGCTGATTGCCGAGCGTATGGGCTACCTTGTGGTTGTCCGTCCATCCCATCGCCGAGAAGAAGACGGCACACGCAACGACGAGAACCGTGACGGGTATGCCTGTCTTGTGGTAGGCGCGCGCGAAACCGACGAGTACGAACGACAACGACGCCAGGAACAGGAAGACGGTGGCTGGCGTGCCGAGCGCCCAGGGTAGGGCGGTCGGCCACCAGACGACGGCCAGACTGAATGCCACGATGGCCAACGCGCCGATGCCGAACCCGACCGGTGAGGACAAGCGTTCCGCGATGCGCTCGAGTGTCGGCCGCAACAGGTACGTCAGTAGTCCAAGCAAGAGTACTTGGAGCACCAGAATGCAGGCCGTCGCTGCGATGTATCGCCAGACGTCGGCGCGCAGCATTGCGGCCTCCGCCACACCCAGCGCATTGAACAGTCCGCCAAGGACTCCAACTACCGGCGCCAATGCCAGCAGCACCACCAGAGCGCAGCCTGCAACCGGTAACGTGCGCGGACCAGCCGATGCATTTCGCCCTAGTGCCAGCAGGTGCAGCCCGCCAAGCCACATAAAGAGCGTCGCAACGAGACCGAATGCCATCGCGACCAGGATTGGCAGCCCGGCGCCGAGGTAGATTGGAACCAACCCGAACGACAGAGGCTTGTCCGCCGCTCCCCGCTCGATGAGGCGGTTCGTGAACGTCTCGATGTCGATAAGGTAAAGCTCGACCATCTGCGGCGGCTGCGACAGTACCAGGTACGCCAGACCCGCAACGAACACGACCGGCAGCAACCGTACGACAGTTTCCCACGAATGGCGCATAGCCTCCCCCCAGAGGTAGAGTTATTGCGCACAGGCTAGCCGACCTCCGACCAGGACGGGAGTGCCACCGGACCCGAATTGTCGGAAGTTTCCGCTCCGGCGCGATGATTGACTTTGCAGCACCGTTGGCTCATAACCCCCACCAATCCAGTCGCTCCGAAACGAGCGGCCGCTCTGCACATGGCTCGTACCCATCCAGGTCCGGCCGGGAGGCAGGGAGGTCAACATCCGCCAGCGCGTTGCGCCCGTGGGTGCGTTTGGCTATTGCCCGATCGCATCCGGCAGACGCGAGCGTCGCGGCATGTGGTAGGCGCGGCAGGATACTATATTCTGGTTAAGACTGACCCGTCCGCAGCCAGAAACCGCTAGAGGCCAACGTGTTCAATTCGCTCTCAGATCGCCTGTCAGGCATCTTCGACAAGCTGACCCGCCGCGGCGCACTGACCGACAGCGACGTCGCCGAGGCGATGCGCGAGGTTCGCCGCGCGCTGCTCGAGGCGGACGTTGCCCTCGAGGTTGTCCGCGCCTTCACTGACAGGGTACGGGAAAAGGCGGTCGGCCAGCAGGTCGTGAAGTCGATCACGCCGGGCCAGATGGTGGTCAAGATCGTCCACGACGAACTGGTCACCACCCTTGGCTCCGACGCCGAGCCGATCGACCTCAATGCATCGCCGCCGGTCACCATCATGCTGGTCGGCCTGCAGGGCTCCGGCAAGACGACATCCTGCGCCAAGATCGCCAAGCGCCTGACAGACCGCGAGAAGAAGAAGGTCCTGATGGCCTCCCTCGACACGCGCCGCCCGGCCGCCATGGAACAGCTGAAGGTGCTGGGCGAGCAGACAGGCGTCGACACGCTGCCAATCGTCACCGGCCAGGCGCCGCTGCAGATCGCCGAACGTGCCAGCCAGGCAGCCAGGCTTGGCGGCTACGATGTCGTCCTTCTCGATACCGCCGGCCGGGTCACTGTCGACGAGGCCCTGATGGCCGAGGTCGCCAACGTCAAGACCAAGACGCATCCGCACGAGGTGCTGCTGGTCGCCGACAGCCTCACCGGCCAGGATGCGGTGAACACCGCCAAGGCATTCGACGGCCGCATCGGCATCACCGGCATCGTTCTGACCCGGGTCGACGGCGACGGCCGCGGCGGCGCGGCACTGTCCATGCGCGCCGTGACCGGCAAGCCGATCAAGCTGATGGGCACCGGCGAGAAATGGGACGCGCTCGAGGAATTCCACCCAGAGCGCATTGCCAACCGCATCCTCGGCATGGGCGACATCGTCAGCCTGGTCGAGCGGGCGGCAGAGACGATCGAGGCCGACGAGGCCAAGAAGATCGCCGAGAAGATGAAGAAGGGCACCTTCGATCTCGACGACCTTTCGGCCCAGCTTCGCCAGATGCAGAAGCTCGGCGGCATGGGCGGCGTGCTCGGCATGCTGCCGGGCGTCGGCAAGATCAAGAGCCAGATCGCCGAGGCCAACCTCGACGACAGCATCCTGAAGCATCAGCTCGCCATCATCTCCTCGATGACCAAGAAGGAGCGCACGTCGCCCAAGCTCATCGACGGCAAGCGCCGCCGCCGCATCGCTGCCGGCTCCGGCACCAAGGTCGAGGACGTCAACAAGCTCCTGAAGATGCACCGCCAGATGGCGGACATGATGAAGAAGATGGGCAAGAACAAAGGCCTCATGTCGAAGATGTTCGGCGGCATGGGCGGCGGCGGCATGCCCGAGCCGACACCCGAGATGCTCGACGACCTGAAGAAGGGCAAGCTGCCAAAAGGCATGCCGGGCCTGCCGCCCGGGCCGTTGCCCAAAGGTTTCCCGGGCCTCGGCGGAGGCGGCGGCGGACTTCCCGGACTCGGCGGCTCACGTTTCCCGGGCCTTCCCGGCCTCCCCGGCAAGAAGAAGTAGCCGGAAGAATTCAACTAACCAACCAACCATAGCTAGATAATCAGAACACAGAAGGAACTATCGATGGCAGTCAAGATTCGTCTCGCCCGTGGCGGCACCAAGAAGCGGCCGTTCTACCGGATCGTCGCCGCCGACGCCAACTCGCCGCGCGACGGCCGCTATATCGAGCGCGTCGGCAGCTACGACCCGATGCTGCCCAAGGACAGCGCGGAACGTGTCAAGCTCGATCTCGAGCGCTGCAAGTACTGGCTCTCCGTCGGCGCCCAGCCGACCGACCGCGTCGCCCGCTTCCTCGACAAGGAAGGCCTGATGAAGCGGACGCAGAAGAACAACCCGCAGAAGGCTCTGCCCGGCAAGAAGCGCCAGGAGCGTGAAGCTGCCGAAGCCGAGGCGAAGAAGGCCGCGGAGGAAGCAGCCGCTGCTGCTGCCGCCACACCGGCCGAGGGTGAAGGCGGCGACCAGCCGGCGGCGTGAAGGTGGTTCTCGCTGCCCTACAACTGACGTCACCCCGGCGAAGGCCGGGGCCTGGACACATCGGATGTGGAGCACGACAGGGGTCATGCAGTAAACTTCTGAGCCATGACCACCACACCCAACCGCGTCCTCCTCGGCCATATCGCCTCCGCCCACGGCATCAAGGGCGAAGTGCTCATCAAGTCCTATGCGGCGGTCCCCGAGGACATCGCCGCGTATGGCCCGTTGTCGGATGAAGAAGGCGCGCGCACCTTCTCGATCGTATCTCTGAGGCCGTCCAACAAGGGGCTCATCGCCCGCATCGAAGGCGTGGGCGACCGCAACGCGGCAGAAGCACTCAAGGGCACCGGCCTCTACGTCGACCGCGACGTGCTCCCCGAACCCGAGGACGACGGCGAGTTCTACGTCACCGATCTCGTCGGCCTCGATGCCGTCGATACCGCCGGCAACAGGTTTGGCGAGATCGTCGCGGTACAGAACTTTGGCGCCGGCGACCTGCTCGAGATACGCCTCACCCGCAGGAAACAGACGGAGTTCGTCTCATTCGAGGAACGCTTCGTGCCGGAGGTGGACGTGGCGGCAAGGCGCGTTGTCGTGGATCTGCCGTCCGATGAACCGGACGATGACGGGCCCGAGGACAACCAGCCCTAGACCCTTTCCCCGCGAAGCAGCTTCGGCAGCTCGCCCGTCATGCCCGCCGCTTCCGAGACCAGGACGCGCTTCACGAACGGCAGCCGGTCGACGATGCCGAGGCCGACCTCGCGCACCGAGCGCACGAGCGGAATGTCCGGCCTGAAGATCCGGTTGAGCCCGTCGAAGGCGAGCGCCGCAGTCGCCGCATCGAACCGCCGCCAGCGCTCGTAGCGGTGAAGCGCCTCGCCATCGCCGGCATCGAAACCGAGCCGCGCCGAATCGACCACCACCTCTGTCAGGGCAGCAACATCGCGGAACGCAAGGTTCAAGCCCTGCCCCGCGATCGGATGCACCGCATGCGCGGCGTCCCCGATCAACGCGACCCGCCGCGCCACGTAACTCCGCGCGAGATGCAGCGACAGCGGCCATGACGCCCGCCCGCCGTCGAGCGAGAGCGCACCGAGCATGCCGCCGAACCGCTGGTCGACCTCTGCCAGGAAATCCGCATCGTCGAGCGCCAGCACGCACCGCGCGACGTCCGCCTTCTCACTCCAAGTGACGCAGGAACGGTTGCCCTTGAGCGGCAGGATCGCGAATGGCCCGCCCGGCAGGAAGTGCTGCACCGCACGCGCCTCGTGCGGGCGCTCGTGCGCGACAACCGTGACGATGCCCGTCTGCCCGTAGTCCCACCCGATGGACTTGATGCCCGCCGCCTCGCGGATGAATGAACCCCGACCGTCCGCGCCGATCACCAGCGCCCCTTCCACCTCGCCTCCATCCCCGAGTCGAAGCCGCGCTGAACGCGCGTCGGCCTCCAAGCCGCGGATCGCCGCGCCGCGCATGACCACGACATCTTGCTCGGCGGCGATCTCACGCTGCAAGGCGGCCACCAGACAATTGTTGGGTACGATGTAGGCACCCGGCAGTTCGTCCTCCACCATGTTGCGGTAGGTGAGGAGCGCCGGCCTGATGCCGGCCTCGAGTGCCGAATCGGTGATCGTGATCTCAAGCACCTCTTGCGCATCCGGCGCGATAGACCGCCAGACGCCGATCGCCTCCAGCAGGCGCTTCGAAGACTGCGACACCGCCATTGCCCTGGGATCACCCTCGTCGATCGCGCCGGATGCGCGCTCGATCACCGCCACCCTGAGCCCGGCACCCGCGCGCACGAGCGCCAGCGCCATCGCCAGCCCTGCATATCCGCCACCTGCGATCAGAGCGTCATAGCGCTCGCGTACCGCCATCGTTCTCTCCTCGGCCCGGCCATGAGAACCCGGAACTTGACAACAGACCCCGCCACGGGTCCCTTCCCGTGCAGCCGGATGCTTGCCGGACATGATAGCGCAAACTTTGCCCGGAGACGTGAATGCCCGCAGAAACTGGCAAACCCTCCGCCGCCCTCGCAGGCCTCATCGGCCTGCTCGACCTCGAGCAGATCGAGGAGAACATATTCCGCGGCGTCAGTCCCAAGGACAGCTGGCAGCGCGTCTATGGCGGCCAGGTGCTGGGCCAGGCCCTCGTCGCCGCATCCCGCACTGTGGCGACGGACCGCAGCGTACACTCGTTCCACGCATACTTCCTGGTCGGCGGCGACCCGAGGATCCCGATCGTCTACGAAGTCGAACCGCTGCGCGACGGCGCAAGCTTCACGACCCGCCGAGTGAAGGCCATACAACACGGCCAGCCGATCTTCTTCATGAGCGCCTCGTTCCACAAGCCCGAGCAGTCGTTCGAGCATCAGACCGCCATGCCGGAAGTCCCGCCGCCCGAGGACCTGAAGAATGCCCAGGATCTCATCGCGCCGATCCTCGACAAGCTTCCCCAGACGATGCGCAGCTACTGGGAAAGCGACCGCCCGTTCGAGATGCGGCCGGTGGACATTTCGCGCTACCTGACCCGGGCGAAGACGGAGCCGGTGCAGTACATATGGCTGCGCGCCAACGGCGACCTGCCGGATGACCCCGTGTTGCACCAGACCGTGCTCGCCTATGCCTCCGACTTCACGCTGCTCGACACCGCGCTGATCGCCCACGGCAAGCTGCTTTTCGACCAGGACATACAGGTCGCGAGCCTCGACCACGCGATGTGGCTGCATCGCCCGTTCCGCGCCGACGAATGGCTGCTCTATGCACAGGATAGCCCCTCCGCCGGCGGCGCCCGCGCCTTCTGCCGTGGCAGTGTATTCTCCCGCGATGGCCGGCTGATCGCATCCACGACGCAAGAAGGCCTGGTGCGATTGCGCACGCGATGACACGTATTGCCTATTTTTTAGGCAAAACATCAATTTTGCCAACATAATAGGCGCATCATCGCCACTCTTTTTGCAATTTGATTGCGCACTGCTGAGAATAAGTGCGCCATATCAGATGCTTATAAGAAGTCACCCAAACTGGCACAGCTCTTGACTGTAGTACCCCGGCAGCACGCGTGAACGAGTAGTACTGCGTGCCTCGCTAGCAACCGCCGGTCTCGTCCTAAACAAGAGGACGACCGGCCAACCGAAGGGGGTTTCGATGAAGCTGGTGACCGCGATCATCAAGCCCTTCAAGCTCGACGAAGTGCGCGACGCACTTACGGAATTGGGCTTGCAGGGCATGACAGTCACTGAAGTTAAGGGCTACGGGCGCCAGAAGGGCCACACCGAAATTTACCGGGGCGCCGAATACGCAATCAGTTTCCTGCCGAAGATCAAGATCGAAGTCGCCGTGCCCTCCGCGGACACGGACAAGGCAATCAACGCCATCTGCACCGCTGCAAAGACCGGCCAGATCGGTGACGGCAAGGTGTGGGTGACACCGGTCGAACGCGCAGTGCGCATCCGCACGGGCGAGACCGACGACACCGCTCTCTGAACCGCAACGAGACTGTAAAACGGGTATTCACATGAGAAACTTGACTAAAGGAATCGCGGCACTGGGCGTCACCGCGGTGGCGCTCACGATTTTGCCGGAGCTCGGCTTTGCCCAGGCGGACGCGAAGTCTCCGCCGCCGGCGGCATCCGTGCAGTACATCTTCTCGACGCTGCTGTTCCTGATCGGCGGCTTCCTGGTGATGTGGATGGCGGCAGGCTTCGCCATGCTCGAGGCCGGCATGGTCCGGACCAAGAACGTGTCGATGCAGTGCACCAAGAACATCGCACTGTATTCGATCGCCGGCCTGATGTTCTGGCTGGTCGGCTACAACATCATGTACGACAACGTCGCAGGTGGCTTCATCGGCTCCTTCGGCCCCAAGGTATTCCCCGATCCGGGCGCCGACGCCGGCAAGTACGCCGCGGCTTCCGATTGGTTCTTCCAGATGGTCTTCTGCGCCACCGCTGCCTCGATCGTATCGGGCACGCTCGCGGAGCGGATCAAGCTCTGGCCGTTCCTCCTTTTCGTCGTGATCCTCTGCGGCTTCATCTACCCGATCCAGGGCGCATGGA
>JBJOGJ010000135.1:0-10490 GCA_046048295.1 Pseudomonadota bacterium
TTCCTCGACTGCTTTCTGGAGCTTTATGGCATCGCCCTTGGCATCACGGTCGACCCTGAGCTGGATGGCTGGCCGACCGTTCGAGAACAGCGCCACTTTCTTGTCGAGCCCCCAGTCGATGATCGCGGCAACGTCCCTGAGGCGGAGCTTGGTGCCGTCCGGCAGCGACCGGACCGGCACTTCACCGAGCGCCTGTGCAGTCGCCTCCTTCGCCTGCGTCCTGATGCGCGCCGTGCCGCGGTCGATTTCACCGACCGGCTTGGTGCCCGTCTCTGCCCTGATGGCCGCCGCCACGGAGGCGAGAGTAAGCTCGTAGCGTTCGAGCACTTCGGGCCTGATCTCGATCCTGACTTCGGGATCGGAGGCGCCAGTCACGGTAACTGCAATGACACCGCGCTTGATCATGCGGGACTTGAGTTCGTCGCTGTAGCGGTCGAGCAATTCGATGCCAACGTTTCCGGAAATTACGACGTTGACGACGCGGTCATACCATCTGGTGCGGCGGAAGATGGGCGGCTCGACATCGGCTGGCAGGTCTCGGACATCGTCGAGCACGGCGCGTACATCATCAAGCGCCTTGGTCATGTTCGAGCCAGGCTGGAATTCTAGCCAGAAGCGCGCCTCGCCCTCGCTCGCCCTGCTGAACGAGTGCTGCACACCGTCGATCACCCTGAGTTTCGGCTCGATCTTCTGTACAACCGCCTCATCGACCTCCTTGGGTCCAACACCCTTCCATTTCATCTGAAGCCTGATCGTCTCTACTGCGACGTCAGGGAAGTACTGGGCGCGGATCCGATTTGCCGATACGAGCCCCGCCACAATGAGGAGCAGGAGCAGCAGGTTGGCGGCAGTGCGGTGGCGAACGAAATAGGCGAGTACGCCTTGCGACAATGCGCGGGAACGATCGGGGCGGTTTCCGTGGCCGGCGTTCATGACCGCTGCCTCTGCGTACCTTCCTCGGCACGCAGACTTTCAAGTTGCTCGATCACCTCCTCGGTCGCCTCGCTGCGCAACAGCATGGCTCGGATGCTGTCCTTCTGTGCTTGCGATAGTCCGGTGCTGCTCTCGAGAAGGCCGCGGAGCTTATCACGATGGTCGTGCGTCAGTTTCACGAACCTGCCACTCTTTCCGCCGGTGGCGGCCTGCTGCCTGAGAGAGGCCGGAAGCTGGGGCTCGACAAGCACTCCGGGCGCCAGGAACGGCATGCGCCTGCGAATGTACTTGGCACCAAATGGCACCTGGTCGACGATCAGGTCGTCGCCCTGGAAGCGAAGCACGCGTGCATTGACGGTTTCGAGCCGGTTGCCAGGGCCGATCACAAGGATTTCTCCGTCCACCGTGGCTGCCAGGGCTGGAATGACGGCGACATTGTCGATCTCGGGCTCCTCCACCTCGATGGTGACGAAGTCGCCAGGCTTGAGCGGCGATCTTTCGGCGTCGATGAGCCTCGCGTAGACGATCCGGCCGGCCTGGTTCGCCGACACGACAGCGGAGGACCTGTCGAGGCGGCCCTCGATGACGGCGACGCGCGTGCCAAGGGCCAGTTTCACCTTCACAGGCAGTTTCAGGAGCACGCTTGGGTTGGCCGGATTGACCAACCGCGCATAGGAGTCGTTGCGGACCGGAAATGATACCTCGAGCGAGCGCGGATCAATCAACGAACCAAGCTTCTCGTTCTGGGCAACGCGACGGCCGAGCGTGACACTGACAGCGGTCAGGCGGCCGGAGAACGGCGCCTTCATCGTCGAGTCGTTGAGCGCCCTCTGGGCATCCTTCAGAACGAGTTCGGCCCGCTCAACTGCTGCCACGCTCTGTTCGATACGGGCGAGACCCGCCGACAGTCCATTCTGCTTGGCAATGACCACCTGCTCGCCGGCCTTCACCGATAGCAGGGCCTGGTCGACAAGTGCCTCGGTCGTCACCTTCTTGTCCAGCAGTTGACGCTTGCGTTCGAGGTCGCGTTTCTGCACCAGGAGCTGGGCCTCCGCGGAGGCAAGCTCCGACCTGAGGTGGGCCACCGACGCCTTGGCCTCGGCCAAGGCCGATTTCGCCTGCGCCAGTGCTGCCTTGGCATCGACAACGCGCCGCTCGGCATTTTCGGGATCTATCGTAAAGAGGACCTCGCCCTGCTTGACGAGACGCCCGTCTCGGAAATTCGATGAAAGTGCGGTCAAGGGGCCGGTTGTCGCCGCCCGCAGGTCCAGCATGGTCCACGCATTGACCTGACCGAAAGCCACGAGGACCGGTTTGACAGTGCGGGGCGTGAGCACGCCGGCATCAACCGTATAGCTGCGTTCCTTGCTGCCCGGGCGCGCGGCTCCTTCATCAGCCGTCAGGGAGGCATAGAGGCGCCAGCCGCCAAAGGCAACGGCTGCAATTGTCACGATCGCCAGCGCGAGGCCGGTAACCGCGCGCGAGAGGAACCGCATCAGATATGCTCCCCGGAAAAGCCGGTTTGAACCAGGAACCACTTTGCCCGATGCGGCCTGCAGGGTCCACATCGGTCAGGCCCGATCATCAATCTGTGATCCCGGCCAAAACCTCACACCTGCGGCTACGCCGTGCACGCGTTTCCGGATGACTTCGGAAGAGGCCCTTCTGTGGTCAGGCGATTAATCAAGCTTCGCACGCCGGCTTTGCCTTCCGTACAGAGCCAACAGCGCTATGCCATAATTAAGTATATTTACAAGCGTACGAAAGAGTATATGGGTCGAGCTGGTCATTTTCTGAAAGGCGTACCTATGCACGCAGCATCCAAAATACTTGGCCTGCTGGCCACTTTCGCCCTGTTTGTCAGCGGAGGGGCGCTTCCTACGCTGGCGCAAGACGCACCGAAACAGGGCAAGGACTACAAGCCCGTTGATGGCATGGACGGCAAAGACGTCACGTGGGTCGGCACCGATCTGGTTGCAGTCAACCAGATGCTCGACATGGCGGGGGTGACCAACAAGGACTATGTGATCGACCTTGGTTCCGGCGACGGCCGGATGGTGATCGCGGCTGCCAAACGCGGCGCGCGCGGCCTGGGCATCGAATACAATCCGAAGCTCGTCGAGCTTTCGCAACGTCTAGCCAAAAAGGAGGGCGTTACCGATCGAGCCGAGTTCGTGAAGGCCGACATCTTCAAGAGTGACTTCTCCAAGGCGACGGTTCTGATGATGTACCTGCTGCCGGAGCTCAATCGGAAGCTACGCCCGACGATCCTGAAGCTGAAACCAGGAACGCGAGTGACCTCCATCGCCTTCGACATGGGCACATGGAAAGCTGACAGGACACAGCGCGTGAAGGCCTGCGATATGGCAGATGGCTGCACTGCCTATCTCTGGATTGTGCCGGCTCGGGTTGGCGGGCGCTGGCAACTCGGCGATGGCAGACTGTCATTGAAACAGAGGTTCCAGTATGTCTCAGGGACCTATCAGGTGAAGGGCAAGCGCCACAAGGTAACGAATGGCGTTATCGACGGTGCGAATATTACCTTCCGTGCCAACGGGCTCACTTACCAGGGCAAGATTGACGGCAAAGCCATGACCGGCACGTTCACTCCGGTAAAGGACAAGAACGCCAAAGCAACGCCGTGGCGTGCCGAAATGGCGGTCGTGGCAAAGCGTAATTGAGCCCTGGCGCGGGCTTCGAAGCGGCGCTGCGCGGATACTTCCTGGCAACGGGATGGTCATGCGCGAAGCATCGCGCCTCCCCAAAAAATGCGAGATTGCCAGCCGGACGGGCAGCAATCCTAGTAAGGAACCGCCACCCGAGAGGATGACCACATGTCCGCCCCCGAGCACGACGCAAAGCCCCTGAAAGTCATAACCATTACTGATGCAGTCTCGTTCTGCGTCGGTGTCGTCGTGGGCATAGGTATCTTCAGGATGCCGCCTCTCGTTGCCGCCAATACCGGCAACGAGACGCTGTTCATAGCGGCTTGGGTGCTCGGCGGCATCGCCATGCTCATCGGGATGCTTTGCTATGCAGAAATGGCCAGCGCCCACCCGCATGCGGGCGGTGAGTACCATTTTCTCCGATTGGCATACGGCCAGCGTCTCGCGACCCTCTTCGCATGGGCCCGCTGCACCGTGATCCAGACCGGCGCAATCGCACTCGTCGCTTTCGTCTTCGGCGACTATGCGCAGCAGGTTTTCCCGCTTGGTCCCTACGGCCCCACCATTTGGGCAGGCATATCCGTGGTTGCACTGACCGGCGTCAATCTCGTCGGCACTCCTCCCGGCAAGCGCGTGCAGATCGCCTTTGCGGTCGCCACCGTCGCCCTAGTCTGTGTCGTCATCGCAGCAGGACTGATAAGCCCTGCCGCAAAGCCTGCTGCGGTCGCAGCCACCAGCGCCACCGGCCTCAGTGGGGCGTTTGGCCTCGCCATGGTGTTCGTCCTCCTCACCTATGGCGGGTGGAACGAGATCGCCTACTTGTCGGGCGAGATGCGGGACCCCCGGCGCGAGATGCTGCTGACCGCAGTTATCGGAACCGGCATCGTCACCGCGCTTTATGTCGCGGTCAACGTAACGTACCTGCATCTGTTCGGTTTACAGGGCCTCGCCGAGAGCAAGGCAATCGGTGCCGACTTCATGCGACAGATCGCGGGCGAAACTGGCGCATTGGTACTGTCGGTCATCATCTGCTGCGCAGCGCTTTCAACACTCAACGCCACGATATTCACCGGCGCCCGCGTATACTATGCACTGGGCAACGACCTGCCTATCGTCAGGCGTCTTGGTGTGTGGAGCGAAAGTGGCGACAACCCGCAGAACGCATTTCTTCTCCAGGCAGCTCTTTCCCTTCTCCTCGTCGCGTTCGGTGGATACACGCGCGACGGGTTCTCGGCGATGGTGGACTACACCGCGCCAGTGTTCTGGTCGTTCCTCCTGCTCACCGCGCTGGCGCTGTTCATCCTGCGCAACCGCCCTGCGGCCGGAACAAATGTCTACCGGGTGCATCTCTATCCGCTGACACCGGCAATATTCGTCGCGATGTGCGCCTACCTGCTCTATTCCAGCGTGAATTATACGGGCAAAGGCGCACTCGTCGGGCTCGCCGTGCTGGCTTTGGGACTGCCGCTGGCGATCTTCGGGACGGCACGGTCGGCCGAGGCGAAGGCGGCGGAGTAGCGGCTCAGGCGATCAGCCCATCGAGCGTCCGTACGCCGGCGCTATCCGGGAATACTGCCGTCGACAGATCTCCGGGCCGGATACGGAACTGTGCCGCAAGCAGCCCCTTTGCGACGGAGCGCACGTCGAGCGTCGGCTTGAGGTCGCGCCCCTCATAGAGTTTGGAGGGCTGTAATCCCGGCCAGTCCGCCATCATCCGGCCACCGGCGACACTGCCGCCTGCTACGAGTGCTATCGTGCCGGTACCGTGGTCGGTGCCGTTAGAGCCATTTGCGCGCGCCGTACGCCCGAACTCGGTGACAAGGAGAACGACCGTCTCGCGCCATACAGCGGGACCAAGATCATCCACCAGCGCCTTGATTGCCGTGTCCAGTCCTGCGAGCCCATTATAGAGCTGGCCATTGAGCACGCCAGCATTGGCATGGGTATCCCAGCCGCCAATGCTGAGTACGCCGACGCGGGGACCTTCCGGAGCCTTGAGCAGCCTGGCGGCTGCGGTCATAGCCGCCATCACCTGGCGAAACCGCCCCTTGGCATCTTCGCGGTTGGCGCTTCCAGTCCCCATCTTCTCGATCTCCAACCCCTTGGCGAGGGCCACCGCAAGGGCAGCATCAGTTTCACCGTATAAGTCGGCGAGGCGGTCGAGCGTCGAAACATGTAGCGGCCGTTTCGTGGCCTTAGGTATCCAGGACATTACCGGCGCAGACCCGCGCATCAGCAACGGAACCACTGCGTCGAGAGCCAGCCCCTGCGCATGGGCCCGCCCGCTTGTCCGCATCGCGTTGACCGCACGATTGAGCCAGCCGTCCCGCGCCTGGCCGACGCCGCCGAGCCCGCTCTCGAGTACATCCTGGCCATCGAAATGCGAGCGCCCGCGATAGGGCGAAGCAACCGCATGCAGAACGATTGCCTGGCGCTGCTGGTAGAGGCGATGCAGATAGGGCATAGCCGGATTAAGCGCGAAGAATCCATCGAGTGCCAGACCTGAACCCTGGCCCGAACCGGCAATCGCGAGTTCGCCGCGAAGTGAGGCATAGGCTGGATCTCCCACGGGTGCCGCCACGGCAAGCCCATCTAGCGCGCCGCGGAGCACAATTGTGAGGAAACGCGGATCCGATGCTGCTGCGTGCCCTAGCGGTACATGGCCAGCCATGGCGAGCGTCGCGGATAGCCCGACGAGAACCTGGCGGCGGTCCGGGCCCTTGGGCGATGTGCTGGGGTCCATCGTCATCTCCGTTGAAAGCTTGCCGACATGATCAGTAACTCGAAGCCCTGCGACTTTGTCTCCGCACGCCGAATTGCCTCGTACTCGGCCGGCAGGAGGCCGTCTTGGAAGAGGCTTCTTGCAACGGATCGGGGGTCGCCGTTGCGGGCCGCTCGCGCAGCAAACAGCTCCGCAACCCGCAACCGCTCGCGCACCGCTGACGGTCCCATCCATGCCTCGTCGTCATCCGGCCAGCCCTTCGGGGATGGCGGGTTCCAGATCGGCTGGCCCAGGGCTGCCGAAAGGCGGGCGGCTCGCATGGGCGGAATGTCGACATCGAGACCCCGCATCATGGCGACGAGGAAATCGTAGGGAGGAAGTATTTTCGTGGACCTGGCCGCCCAGGCCTCATCCGAGGTAACGAGCGCACGCGAAACCTCGCCAAGTTGCCCGCCCGTATCGAGGAAGGTCTTCTCAAGCCTTGCCACCAGGCTAGGCGATGCAGCATCGCCTGTAAAATGTCTCGCGAGCTTGCCAGCGATGTGCCTTGCCGTCGCCGGGTGCCGCGACAGGTCAGCTAGCACTGCCTCGCCGGTTGCCACCCCACGATCGGGATAGCGCCTGCCCAGCACCGACCAGTCGCCCGGCTCGTGGCGGGGGCGGAAGAAGGCAAACCGCCCCGCCTCGAAGCGCTGCTGGCGTACGCCGGCAACGCCCCAGCCAGTGATGATCCTCGCGAGGTTGGTGACATCCTCCTGTGTATAGCCGGCCCCCACGCCGACGGTATGCAGTTCGAGGATCTCTCGCGCCAAATTCTCGTTGAGCCCCCTGCCGCGCTTCTTGCCGGTGCGGCTGTTCGGCCCGAAGGATTTGTCGTTATCCAGGTAAATGAGCATCGCAGGGTGCTGCTCGACCGCCCTGAGCATGTCAGCGAAGCGCCCCAGCACGTGTGGGCGGATCGCTTCACGCTCGAAACCACCAGACATGACGCGCACCGGTCCACTTTTTCCGGCGGAAATTGCAAAATGATTCGACCAGAACTGGACCAAACGCTCAACGAAACCGTTGTCCGTCTTGACGGCGTGAGCGAACCTCGCCTCGACCTCGGCCTGCCAGATCTCCCTCCTGACAGCGGCACGCATTGTGCTACCATTCCCGGCGTCCCGAACCGGCTTCTGGCTGCCGGCACTGTCGGTCATTACCGGGGCGGGCACTGCCTTTTGCCTTCCGGCACGATCGGCCATACGCGCGTCGAGGAAGCGGCGATACGCTTCATGGCTCGCCACCAAAGACTGCGAGGCGACAAGTGCCTCACCAGGATGATCGAGAGCACGGATCAGAAAACCACGCGGGTCTCCGCCGATTCTTTCCAGGTCACGCGGCCTAACACCGAGACCGAACCTGCGTAGTGCAGTCACGCCATCGTTCCGTGCCATGCCGATCCTCGCCAAAGATGCTCAGTAATCCAGGACATCCACATGCAATACAATGCAGATCCCTTCATGGCGAATACTGACGAGCCATTATGTGGCGAGATTGCAGCGGGACTTTGCCCGATCCTTTGGCGGTGGAAAGTTATTCAAGTTCGGTTTTTCCGAGGCAGGCAATTCGAGCGGCCTCGGGCTGGGATATTATCGTTTGCTCATGACCGGGCGACTGCTGCTCACGGCAGCCCCATGCGGACATAAATATCTCTTTATGTCGCCTTGCCTTCGCGAAGCGAGCTGGCTATACAGGGGCCCGCAAGCAAAGAACACCACCCGAAAGGATGATTTTATGAACGACTATGTCGTGAAGGACATCTCGCTCGCCGACTGGGGCCGAAAGGAGCTCAACATCGCCGAGACGGAAATGCCAGGCCTGATGGCGACGCGCGAAGAGTACGGCCCCTCAAAGCCGCTCAAAGGTGCACGGATCGCCGGGTCGCTGCACATGACCATCCAGACGGCGGTGCTGATCGAGACATTGGCCGAACTCGGAGCCGACATCCGTTGGGCGTCCTGCAACATCTATTCGACGCAGGACCACGCTGCAGCAGCGATCGCGGCACGCGGCATTCCGGTCTTCGCGGTAAAGGGTGAGAGTCTCGTCGACTACTGGGAGTACACGCGAAAGATCCTCGAGTGGGGAGACGGCGGTACGCCGAACATGATCCTCGACGATGGCGGGGACGCGACGCTGCTCGTCCACCTGGGTTTGCGCGCCGAGCAGGGCGACACGGCGTTCCTCGACACGCCAGAGTCTGAGGAAGAGGAGATCTTGTATGCGCTCATCAAGCGGACGCTTGGCGAGAAGAAGGGTTGGTTTGCGGAATTGGCGAAGAACATCCGCGGCGTTTCGGAAGAGACCACCACAGGAGTGAACCGACTCTACAAGTTTGCACGCGAAGGGAAGCTGTTGTTTCCTGCCATCAATGTCAACGACAGCGTTACCAAGTCGAAGTTCGACAACCTCTATGGCTGCCGCGAATCGCTGGTCGACGGCATCCGTCGCGGGACCGACGTGATGATGAGCGGGAAGGTTGCGATGGTGGCGGGCTTCGGCGATGTCGGCAAGGGTTCGGCCGCTTCTCTAAAGAATGCCGGTTGCCGCGTGATGGTGTCCGAAATCGACCCGATCTGCGCGCTGCAGGCGGCGATGGAGGGCTATCAGGTGGTGACAATGGAAGAGGCGGTGAAGGTGGCCGATATCTTCGTCACGGCTACCGGGAACAAGGACATCATCACTGTCGACCACATGCGCGCGATGAAGGATCGGGCGATCGTATGCAACATCGGTCACTTCGACAATGAGATCCAAATCGGGGCGCTCAAGAATTTCAAGTGGGATAACATCAAGCCGCAGGTCGACGAGATCGAATTGCCGGACGGCAAGCGGATCATCATGTTGTCGGAAGGACGGCTCGTAAACCTCGGTAACGCAATGGGCCATCCGTCGTTCGTGATGAGCGCGTCATTCACCAACCAAACGCTGGCCCAGATCGAGTTGTGGACCAAACGTGATACCGGCGAATACAAGAAGCAGGTTTACGTTCTGCCGAAGCACCTCGATGAGAAGGTTGCGATGCTGCACCTCTCCAAGATCGGCGTCAATCTGACCAAGCTCACGAAGGAGCAGGCGGATTACATCGGCGTGAAGCCGGAAGGCCCGTATAAGGCGGACCACTACCGATACTGACCGAGACGCAGATCCAGGTATTTTCGAGCCCCCGGAGCAGCGCTTCGGGGGCTTTTCGCATGGGCCATTGCCGATTGGGTTTGACGCGTGCGCTCCAGATGCCGCAGCATGCGGCATAAGGAACAACACATCCGGGAGCAAACGTCATGCAACTGTACAGGATATCCAGCCTGGCGGCGGCCACATTAATGGCAGCGAACACCGTGGCTAGCGGCCAGGAATCGGTTTCCGCTTTCTACAAGGGCAAGGAAATCAAGATCATCGTCGGGTCCGGCGCGGGTGGAGGATACGATGCCTATGCACGATTTGCAGCCAAGTTCATGGGCCAGCACATACCCGGCAACCCCTCCCTCTCAGTCCAGAACATGCCGGGCGCGGGCGGGCTTAGGGCAACGAACTTCCTCTACAACATCGCGCCGAAGGACGGCACATATATCGCTCACATCCAGCGCACGATGCCATCGCACAAGGTGCTCGGTTTGCCTGGTGCACAATTCGATCCCGAGAGGTTCACCTGGCTCGGCTCGCTCAACAACGAGGTAATCGTGTGCGTGGCGCGGAAGGAGGCACCGGTCAAGACGGCTCAGGATCTGTTCTCAAAGGAGTATATCGTCGGTGGAGCGGGTGCCGCAGCCGACAGTGAAACGGTGCCGAGCATCCTCGCCAATATCCTTGGCATGAAGATCAAAATAATATCGGGCTACCCAAGCTCGACCGAGACGGCGTTCGCCATCGACCGCGGCGAGGTCGACGGCTACTGCGGTTCGTATTCGTCCGTGACCACGCAGCAGAAGCGGTGGTTCACCAAAGACGGGAATATGGTGAACTTCCTCGTGCAGGTATCCAACAAGAAGCATCCGGAACTGTCCGACGTGCCGCTGGCGATAGATTTCGCGAAAAGCGAAGACGACCGCCGGCTGATGGAGCTCAACGATTCCCGGCTGGTTATGGGCCGACCGTTCGTTGCTCCGCCGAATATTCCCGCCGACCGT
>JBJOGJ010000136.1:0-10411 GCA_046048295.1 Pseudomonadota bacterium
CCTTGCTGCGCTCGATGTACGTGACGACATACAACAACGACGTGGCGCGGATCGCGTGGCGCGAGAAGGCGGCGCAGCGGTGGCGCGAGGACACGATCATGAATTTCAAGCGTTCGACCGCGACGGAGGTCTGGACCGGGCGCATCGTTCCCTCGCGCCACAACACGTCCTCGCCGGATATCGTCTTCAAGGGGTTCTCCGAAGGGCCGAGCCCGATCGTGCCGAAACCCGTTGCGCCCTGACCACTCGACAGCAGCGCCCGGCGGTGTCAGTCTCGGCGGCATCCTTCATACCCAGAGGTGAACATGCCGGTTGGCGACAGGGACAGATTGGCATCGACCATCGTCGATGTGGCTTCGCTCGAGTGGTCGCCGACGAAGTTCCCGGGCATCGACGTCAAGGTTCTGTTCCAGGATTCCGAAAGCGGCATGCTGACGGCGCTTTTCCGGTGGGCACCGGGCGCATGCCTGCCGCTCCATGAGCATGTAGAGATAGAGCAGTCGTTTGTTCTCGAGGGTGCGTTCGAGGACGACGACGGCGAAGTGACCGCTGGCAACTACGTGTGGCGCCCGGCCGGCAGCCGTCATGTCGCGCGTTCGCCCAATGGCGCGATCGTGCTCGCGATGTTCCTGAAACCCAACGTATTCATCACTGGCGACGGCGTGCGCGAGACCTTCGCCACCCGCGCGGACTGATCCTCACCATGTGAGTTCGGCGGTTGCCGCAACCGGGCTCTTTGCGCCTGCCGCGAGAATGGCGCTGAGCCCGTCCGGGCAGACCGCCCCAGATTTCAGCACATCCTCGCGGTGGATGCCCTGCGCAACGAACAGCGCGTCGATACCGGCCCCGGCAGCGCCCTGCATGTCGGTGCCCACGCTGTCTCCGATGGCGAGGATACGTTGGCGCGAGAGACTGCTCCCCGCGATCTCCTCGATGACGGACACGGCCATGTCGTAGGCGTGCGGATAGGGTTTGCCCTCCCAGAACACCCGTCCGCCAAGTTCCTCGTAGACATCGCCGAGCGCACCGGCACATTGCAGCATCGTACCGCCGACATCGACGATCCGGTCCGGGTTGGCGCAGATCATCGGCAGACCGAGGTCGACCGACTGCTCGAGCAGGTCGCGATAGTCGTCAGCGTCCTCGTTCCGGTCGTCGATGAGCCCCGTTGCAACCAATGCCTCGGCGGTCTCGAAGCCGGTAAGCGTGATGCGTTGTCCGGCGAACAGCGGCAGGTCCCTGTCGGGGCCGATGTGATGCACCCGCGCGAGACCGAGCTCCCGCATGCGTGCCCGCGTCAGGTCTCCCGACGACACGATCCGGTCCCAGGACGTGCGGCGCACGTCCTTGCCTGCCAGGATGCTCGCAACCTCCTGCGAGGGGGCCGGCGAGTTCGACAGCAGCACCACGATGCCGCCTTGTGCCCGATAGCGTTCGAGTGCGTCGCCTGCCGCCGTATACTCCGTAACGCCATTGTGCAGAACGCCCCAGATATCGCACAGCACGGCGTCATACCTGCAGAGCAGTGCGTCCGCGTGGGTGATGATCGGGGGGCAGGCGCTGTCGGCTGGCATCTCACGTTCCGCTCGGTGTTCTGGAGCAGTTTCATATGGCACTGAGGGCGCTCACGCAAAAGACGTCGCCTCGCCGTCGCCTTGCTTCGTTCGCGACAATCGGGGCTTCGTACGCTAAGTTCCCACGATAACATGCAATGTGTAGCTCGAAGGATGTGACATGACGGATACGCTCGATGTTCTGGCCATCTGCGGCAGCTTACGGAAGGACTCCTACAACGCGGCATTGCAGCGGGCGCTCCCCGAACTGGCGCCACCGGACCTGAACATCGTGCCGGCGCCTTCGTTCCGGAACTTCCCGCTCCTCGACATGGACATCGTGACGGGCAGCGGCATACCCGCCGACGTCGCGGCGCTTGGCGCGGCGATCCGCCAGGCTGACGGCGTCATCATAACGTCGCCGGAGTACAATTACTCGATGCCGGGTATCCTCAAGAACGCCATCGACTGGCTGTCCAGGCTTTCCGAACAGCCATTCGCTGGCAAGCCTGTTCTGCTGCAATCGGCTGCGACAGGCATCTTCGGTGGCGTGAGAGCGCAATACCACTTGCGGCAGACCATGGTCTTCCTCGATGCGTTCGTGATGAGCAAGCCCGAGGTGTTCGTGGGGCAGGCGGCGTCGCGCTTCGACGAGAAGACGCTGGCGCTTGTCGACGGTCCGACGCGGGAGCTGGTGACGAAGCAGCTTTGGGCCTTCGCCGGCTACATTCGTCATGTGAGGCCGGGGAAGTGACAGGCGGTATCTCCCGGTCCGAGCTTCTCCGCACCCTGCTTGGCGAAGACAAGTGCCATGTCATGCCGTGCTGCTGGGACGCCCTTTCCGCCCGGATGATCGAGGCGGCGGGATTTCCCTTCACGTTCATGTCTGGCTTTGCGGTTTCCGCGAGCCGCATCGGCGCCCCCGACACCGGCCTTCTCTCCTATGGCGAGATCGTCGATCAGGGCCGCAACATCTGCGCCGCCGTCGGCATACCGGTAATCGGCGACGGCGACACGGGCTACGGCAATGCCCTCAATGTCGAGCGCACGGTCAGGGGCTATGCGCAGGCCGGGTTTGCCGCGGTGATGATCGAGGACCAGCTCTGGCCGAAGCGCTGCGGGCACACGCGCGGCAAGCGCGTGGTGGACCGCGCCGAGGCTTTCGATCGCATAGCTGCGGCAGTGCATGCCCGGGACCAGATTGGTGGCGGGATTCTCATCCTGGCGCGAACGGATGCGAGAGCGATGCATGGCCTGGATGAGGCCATCGCAAGGGCGCAGAGGTTCAGGGAACTCGGTGCCGATATCCTGTTCGTCGAGGCGCCCGGCGATGAAACCGAAATGGCACGTATTACCCGCGAGGTGGCCGGGATACACATGGCCAACATGGTCGAGGGCGGCACCACGCCCATCCTGCCGCCTGCGCGGTTGCACGAACTCGGTTACCGGTTCGCGGCCTATCCGCTGACGCTGCTCTCGGCTGCGATGCGGGCAATGAAGGAGAGTCTCTCCGAATTCGCAGTGGGCCGGCATCCTGCCGGGCATACGCTGGACTTCGCAGAACTCCGTCGTATCGTCGGTTTCGATGACTACTACGCGGCCGAAGAACGCTACGCTTCCGATCGCCGCGACGATTGAGGTTCTTCCGGTTTCAGGTTGTCGAGCGCTGGCTTGCCATATCGCGTATGACTTCGTCCGGCACGTCGTCGAAGGAGGCGTAGTTCATCGTATAGAGCCGGTGGTAGAGCCCCTTCGATGCCATCAGCGCGTCGTGGTTCCCTTCCTCGGCAATCTCGCCGTCGCGCAGCACGATGATGCGGTCCGCGTGTCGCACTGTCGCCAGCCTGTGGGCGATGACGATACCCGTACGCCCTTCGAGCAGGCGTTCCAGGGCGCGCTGGATCTGGCGTTCGGTGTAGCTGTCGATGCTCGCCGTCGCCTCGTCCAGGATGAGGATCTGCGTATCGGCAACGAGTGCGCGGGCAAAGCTGATGAGCTGGCGCTGGCCGAGCGAGAGATTGCCGCCACGCTGTTCCAGCATCGTCTGGTAGCCGTGCGGAAGCACCGAGATGAAGTCGTGCGCGCCGACTGCCTTTGCGGCGGCCAGCACGTCCTTGAAGCCGGCTCCCTCCTTCGCGTAGCGGATGTTGTCGTAGATCGTGCCGGTGAACAGGAAGGGCTCTTGCAGCACCATGCCGATATGCCGGCCGAGCGAGTCCTGTGCCATGTTCCGCACATCGTGGCCACCGACGAGCACCTGCCCGTCCCAGACGTCGTAGAAGCGGTGGATGAGCGCGGTTGTGCTGGTCTTGCCGGAGCCCGTTGGCCCGACGATGGCCACCGTCTCTCCGGGATTGACCTTGAAACTGACGTTCTTCAGGACCGGCTGGCCCTTCACATAGCCGAACGTGACATTGCGGAACTCCACCGAACCGTCGATCTTTTCCGGAGCGACGGCATCCGGCTTGTCGGTGATGTCGACCGGCACATCCATCACCTCGAAGATGCGCTGGCCGGAGGCCATTGCGCGTTGCATGACGCTGTACTGGATCGTGAGGGAGCGGATCGGGTCGAAGAAGCGCTGCACATAGAAGATGAAGGCGACCATGACGCCCAGGTCCATGCGCCCGCCGAGCACGAGGTTGCCGCCGACCACGACGACGATTGCCATGGCAGCGCCCGTCAGCGTATCGACAATGGGGATCATGAGCTGCGAGAGGCGTGCCGCCTTGAGGTGCGAGTCGAGATTGTCTCGCGCCTTGATTTCGAAATCGGCGAAATTGCGCGCCTCCCTCTGCATCTCCTGCACGGTGCGCACGCCGTTGATGTTCTGCGCCAGTGCACCGTTGACGGTCGAACTCGTCTGCCTTGCTCGCATGTAGGCCTTCTTGGCGATTGGCAGCCAGACGATCCGCACCACGAACAGCACCAGAACCACCGAAAGCGTCAGCAGGCCGAGCCAGAAGTTGAGCCACAGCAGCACCGTGACGATGCCGACGAGCAGCAGGATGTCGCCGATCGCCGTCACCGTCGTGTCGAGGAATTCCTGCAGCGCCCCGACGTCGCCCTGCAGGCGCGACATGAGCCTGCCGACCTCGGTCTTGTCCATGAACGACATCGAGAGCCGCTGCAGGTGAAGGTACATCGCGCGGCGCAGGTCGAAGAGCATGCGTTCCGCCGTCTGTCCGACGATCAGATCCTGCAGGTAGCTGGCCAACAGGTTCACGACGATGACGCACGCGAAGACCGTGATCATCGTGTTGAGCATCGCCGCCCCGACATTGCCGGGCACGAGCGCGTCGTCGATCACCCAGCGTATGATCAGCGGGATCGAGAGTTGGGTGATGGTGAACACCACCACGGCCGCCAGCGCCACCGCGAGCCGCCGGCGGTATGGCCACAGGAAGTCGCCGAACCGCCGCATGATCCGCCCGTCGAATGCGGCGGCAAATAGCTTTTCCTCGATGTCTTCGGAAAGCCCCGGTTTGATGAGCGTGGATTGCTGTCTTCTTGCATCAGCGGGCGAGGAGGTGGTGTCGGTCATTGCCTGCGCCTCAAGCGTTCGATGCCGTGCGCAGCAGCTGCGCCTCGGCCGGCGCGTCGGGGCGCTCGATCTGTAGCTGGTAGAGGGCGGCGTAGCGCGCGCCGAGCGCGAGCAGGCTCTTGTGGGTCCCGCGCTCCACGATGCGGCCGTTCTCGATGAAGATGATCTCGTCGGCATGCATCAGCGATCCCAGCCGATGCGAGATGATGATCGTCGCCTGTTCCTTCGTCAGCTCCTTCAGCGCCGCCCTGATCCGTTGTTCCGTCGCTGCATCGATCGACGCGGTAGAGTCGTCGAAGACGATGACGCCGGGCCTGAGCAGGATGCTGCGGGCAATCGAGAGCCGTTGGCGCTGGCCGCCGGAGAGCGTGATGCCGCGTTCTCCGATAAGGGTCTCGTAGGTCTTCGGGAGGCGCGCGATGTAGTCGTGAAGTTGTGCCGACTGGGTCGCGTCGATGATATGGTCCGTGTCGGCGGCGGGCTCGCCGTAGGCGACGTTGGAATGGATGGTGTCGGTGAACAGGAACGCGTCCTGCTGGACGAGGCCCACAGCATCCCGGAGCGAAGCGAGTGTCACCTCGCGGATGTCCTGCCCGTCGATCGTGATCCGTCCGCCCGTCACATCGTAGAAGCGCGGGATGAGCTGTGCGATGCTCGACTTGCCGCTGCCCGGCGGGCCGACGATGCCGAGTGTCTTGCCGGCTTCCACCTCGAAGCTGACGTCGTGCAGCGCCTCTATCGGTCCGAACGCATCCTTGTAGGCGAAGTCCACATGATCGAAGCGGAGCCGGCAGCGGTCGAGTTTCAGCGTCCTGGCACCCGGCGCATCGCGGACCGCCGGCTCGGTATCGAGCACTTCGAACACACGAGCGCCGGAGATCGAGGCCCGTGCCGCCGAATTCACGATCATGCCGACCTGGCGCACCGGTTGCTGGAGGATGGCCATGAAGGCGAGGAACTCGGCGAGGCGGCCGACGCTGATCTCGCCGGCGATCACCTTGTGGCCGCCGATCCAGAGGACCAGCCCCATCGCAGTGTAGTAGGCAAAGGACATGAACGCCGAGTTCGAGTAGCGGATGCGGATCCGTTCCATCGACATTTCGATCGCCAGGTTCGAGGATTCGTCGAACTTGCCGAGTTCGTGGTCGCGGGCGCCGAAGGCGCGCACGACGCGGATGCCACCGAGGTTTTCCTCCATGACCCGCGTCAGGATCGCCAGCCGTTCCTGCAGCGCGCGCCACGTCCGTCGCAGCCAGATGCGGGATACGATCATCCGCCAGATGACGATCGGCACGAAGCTCAGCGCGACGACGCCGAGAAGCGCATCCGTCGAGATCAGGTGGTAGCCGCCGTAGGCGAGGAGGATGGCAAGCACGATCGTCCTCAGCATCGCGCCGTCGACGAAACGGCGAACGCCCTCGATGTCGAGCATGCCGCGCGTGATGAGGTCGCCCGAGTGGATGCGGTCGTGGAAGTCGAAGCCCAGTCGCTGCAGCTTCTCGAAATACTGCAGGCGGAGCTGGTAGCCGATGCGCTGCCCTATCGCCTCGCCGAGATAGCCGTGCGCCATCGTGAAGAGGCCACGAAATACCCCGGCCATGAGCAGCAGCGCACCGGCGCCCCAGAGCGCCGCCTGGGCATCGCCCGACTTGGCGCTGCCGGAAGCCAGCAGGCTGTGTGCCTGGTCGACGGCGGAGCCCAGGTACTGCGGGATCAGCAACTGGAAGTTGGCGGCGATGATCGTGCAGAGGATCGCGATCGCCATCTCGCGCCTGTATCCCACCGCCATCTCGAGGATCCGCATGAGTGCGGTTCGCCCGCGTGACGTGAAGACGTCCTCCTGCCTGGGTTGAGTGCCCTGGTTCTGTCCTGTTCCTGCCGCGTCAGCCAAAGGTTTTCCCGCATCTGCCTCTTGATCGGGCACCAATGTGCGCCAATTCCCGGGCAAGGGCAAATCGCCAGACTGGCGTCTGGGTTCCACTGGTTTCTGGCCGGTCAGTGCAGCTTCAGCCGGGGCCGGACGACCTGGTTGACGTGCCCGACAACGATCATCGCGAGCCCCCTCAGCCAGCCGTGGATGGCGATCAGGTGCATCCGGTATAGGGACACGTAGACGAGGCGGGCGAGGCGTCCTTCGATCGCCATGCGGCCGCCGATCAGGTTGCCCATCAGGCTGCCGACTGTCGAGAACCGGCTCAGCGACACGAGCGAGCCATGGTCGTGGTAGCGGAAGTGTTCCGGCGCCCGCCCGCGCATCAGCTTGCGTATGTTGCGGAAGGCGGTGGCGGCCATCTGGTGCGCCGCCTGCGCCCTTGGCGGCACTGGATGCTCGCTGCCGGGCTGCGGGCAGGCGCAGCAGTCGCCGATGGCGAAGATGCGGTCGTCCTTCGTCGTCTGCAGGCTTGGCCGGACCTTGAGGCGTCCGGCGCGGTCGACCTCGAGCCCGTTCAGGTTGGCGAGGAAGTCCGGTCCCTTCACGCCGGCCGCCCAGACCATCAGGTCGGCACCGATGATCTCGCCGGACTTCGTCACCACCCCGTCCTCGCGAACCTCCGTCACTGGCGTTTCGGCGAGCACGCGCACCCCGAGCAACTCGAGTTCATCCCGCGCCGCCTCCGCCAGCTTGTCGGGCAGTGCCGGCAGGATGCGCCGACCCGCCTCGATCAGCGTCACCTCGAGCCGGGTTTCGTCGAAAACCTCGAGGCCGTAGTAGGCGAGCGCCGCCGCCGAATTGTAGAGTTCCGCCGCCAGCTCGACGCCCGTCGCACCGCCACCGACGATGGCGACCCTTACGTGCGCGTCGGCTTTTGCGTCCGTCGTCATCTGCCGGGATACCCGAAGGCAGTGGTTCAGCAGTTTCTGGCGGAAGCGGTCGGCCGATGACCTGTCGTCGAGCAGTATGCAGTGCTCCTTCACGCCCGGTGTTCCGAAGTCGTTCGATACCGAGCCGACCGCGATCACCAGATAGTCGTAGCGAATGCGGTGCCGGCCGATGATCTCCCTGCCGCGCTCATCGTGGAGCGGCGCGATGACGATCTCGCGCCGCTCCCGGTCGACGCCCTCGAATGTGCCGTCGAAATAGCGATATCCCCAGCGGAACGCATGCGCACGGTAGCCGACCTCGTCCAGGTTGGCGTCGAGCGCCCCTGCTGCAACCTCGTGCAGAAGCGGCTTCCAGACGTGCGTCCTGTTGCGGTCGACGAGGATGACGTCGCAACCCTTTCGCCCCAGCCTGGCGCCGAGCTTCGCCGCCAGCTCGAGTCCGCCGGCGCCGCCGCCGACCACGACGATCTGTGTCTTCCTGCTCATGGGTGCATTATATTCAATTAATAGAATATGTAACTGTTTATTTGCAGGGCGGGTCGCGACGCAGCAAGACTGCAATTGCCATCAAACTTTCGCCAAATTGCCGAGTAGAAACGTGCAGACTGAATTCGAGCCCATTGAAAGGAACCTGGTGCGAAAAGCCACGAAAACCTTGCTGGTCGGACCACAAGGCGGCTGCTCGCGTTCCAACCGGGCCGTCTCCTGCCTCTGAAGACCTGACAACGGAATACCATCGGGTGCTCCGGCAGCGCCGCTTCTGGCGCAGCTCCGTCTTTCCTTGGCCACGACCTACGAACCTCTGTAACCGGCGCACGATCGTTTTTCGTGCGTCTGCCGATTATTCGCGCATCCCGTCGATCCTCGATTCGCGGGACAGGCGCAGCCGTGCCCTGCAATCACTTCAGGCGCGCTGCCGTGCGACGAGAAACGAAGAGAGTCGTGTCATGCCGGTCGAGGCATTGAACGGAAACCTGCTCCCACCGGCGCCCGCCCGCGCACCGCTCGAGACCCAGTTGAAGCGCTACCAGCGCTCCTTCCGTCGTCGTCTGCGCAAGTTCGCGAAGACGTCCGTGGCGGTCGGCGACCTCGTCTACACATTCCCGGCGCTGGCCATCGTCATCGCGACCGGCCAGGGTGCGCAGGAGCGGCGCAACGAGGCCATCGTGCTTGCCGCGGAGGGCCGTTCGCTGCGCCAGGTGGCGGCGGCTGTCGGGCTGCCGATGTGGCTGCGCAAGTTGCCGCCCGAGGCGTTTGGCGAATGCGTGCCGCAGGTGCCCGCGTCTGAGCTTTTCGCACACCGCATTGTCAATGCAGTGCCGGCCGAGGACGATGCCGCGAGGATGTGGCTTGCCTGGGTGGTTAGTGCTTGGCGGCTCGCTGGCGAGGAGTTCGCAATGTGGATTGCTGGACAGCGCATCTACAGCGCTCGCGGGCTCGACGCGCACTGCGTCTGGCCGCTTGCCGCCTATGCCTGGTTCTCAGGCCACGATGGTGCCACCGCGCGCGGGTTCATCCGCCGTCCCTGGAAGGCGAGGATGTCGTTTGCGCATGCAGTAGAAGAGACACGCGGCTTCGTGCTGCGCCTCATGCTCGAGGAGTGCCGTGACGACAGCGGAGTCGAAGGGCGTTGGCACTCGGTACAGCGTGCCAGCGGTTACCGGATCGTGCCGCTGCGCACGCCCGCCGACCTGGAGCAGGAAGGTGATCGCATGAACAATTGCGTTGCCTCCTATGTCCAGCAGGTCGCCAAGGGCGAGTGCCTGATCTACGGCATCCGCCGCGGCAACAGGCACGTCGCGACGCTTGAGATCCGCGCCCATTTGGGAGAGGGTGGGCGGCCGGTGATCACCCAGCTCGAGGGTCCCGGCAACGGTCCGGCTGCCGACGACGTCTGGCGCGCCGTGCAGAAGTGGTTGTCGCGCCAGGGGCGGTTTCCGGTCGTGTCGCCGCGTCAGCTTGCTGGTGTCGCGGTGAATGCCGAACGTTGGGTTGCGCTCTGGGAGCCCTACTGGAAGGCCGTTGGGCAGCAGGCGGCCCATCGCCAGGTGCCGGTGGCGAGCCAGCTCGCGCACCTGAACCATAGCTTGGAGCACCTGGTCGCCCTCGCCAAGCTCCGCGAGTGAGGAACCGGCCCGGCGGATGCCGGGCCGGCCCTCGCGATCCCGGCTTCCGCCCCACGCCCTAATTGTCATCCCGGCCAAGCGGCGCCCGCCGCGCGCGCCGGGACCCAGGGGCCACGACGCAAACCCATCGCCGCACAGCCTCTGGGTCCCGGATCTCGCTCCGCTCGTCCGGGATGACACATGAGGCGTGGCATCCGGCCAGCCCCACCCACCAACTGTCATCCCGGCCAAGCGGCGTCAGCCGCGCAGAGCCGGGACCCAGGGGCCACGACACGAGCCCATCGCCGCACAGCCTCTGGGTCCCGGATCTCGCTACGCTCGTCCGGGATGACACGTGTAGAGTGGCCGCCTCTCGCCTGGCACCG
>JBJOGJ010000137.1:0-10378 GCA_046048295.1 Pseudomonadota bacterium
GATCGGGCAGCCCCAGTAGCGCTGGCGGGAGATGCCCCAGTCGCGCAGGCGGAATTTTGTTACGCCGTTGCCGATACCCCTACTCTCGCAAAGCCGGATGGCAGCGTCGATGCCCTCCTCGCCGGTCATGGTGCCCTTGCCGGCGACCGGGCGCACATATCGCACCTGCTCGGTCTTGGGCGGCACATAGGCTTCGTCGCCATCACCGATCTCTTGGCCACCGTCCCTGGCGACGAAAACGTCCGTGACAGGCAGGCCGTACTTGCGGGCGAAGTCCAGGTCGCGCTGGTCGTGTGCCGGGCAGCCGAAGATGGCACCGGTGCCATAGTCCATGAGGATGAAGTTGGCGATGTAGACCGGCAGCTGCCATGTCTCGTCAAGGGGATGAAGGACCTTTACTCCGGTGTCGATGCCCTTCTTTTCGGCGCGCTCGATCTCCTCCTCCGAGGTGCCGTGCCGGCGGCATTCGGCGCAGAACTCGGCAATCGCCGGATTGGACTTCTCGAGCTCCCTGGCGAGCGGGTGGTCGGGCGATATGGCCACGAAACTGGCACCCATGAGCGTGTCGGGGCGTGTGGTGTAGACCTCGAGCCGTTCGAAACCCGCTGGTGCGCCGCGGCTTTCGAATGCGAACTGCAGGCCGCGGCTCTTGCCGATCCAGTTGGCCTGCATCAGCCGCACTTTCTCCGGCCACTTCTCGAGGGTGTCGAGCGCTTGCAGCAGATCGTCGGCGTAGTGGGTGATCCGGAAGAACCATTGTGTCAGCTCGCGCTGTTCGACGAGAGCGCCGGAGCGCCAGCCGCGCCCATCGATGACCTGCTCATTTGCCAGCACTGTCTGGTCGACCGGGTCCCAGTTGACCTTCGAGGAGCGGCGATAAGCCAGCCCCTTGGCCAGCATGTCGAGGAACAGCTTCTGCTGGTGGCGGTAGTAATCCACGTGGCAGGTCGCGATCTCGCGGCTCCAGTCGATGGACAGGCCCATGGACTTGAGCTGGCCGCGCATGGCGGCAATATTTTCGTAGGTCCAGGTGGCAGGGTGGACCTTGCGCTGCATGGCTGCGTTTTCGGCCGGCATCCCGAAGGCGTCCCAACCCATCGGGTGGAGGACATTGAAGCCCTTGGCGCGTTTGTAGCGGGCAAGAACGTCGCCCATGGTATAGTTGCGGACGTGGCCCATGTGGATGCGGCCGGAGGGGTAGGGAAACATCTCCAGAACGTAGCACTTGGGGCGGGTATCGGCGTTGGAGGCCTCGAAGGTATTGCGTCCGGTCCAGACCTGCTGCCAGTGTTTCTCGCGGGCGGGAGCGTTGTAGCGCTCGCCGGAGGGGGTGGGTGTCGATGTGGCGGCCATCTGGCGCTTTCTCACGGCTGTTCGGGATTGGTTGGCTGGGTCATCGCGCAAAGGGCCATGCGGGTCAAGCCGCGGGTCGCAGCGGACGATATGGTGCTGATTTCGGCGCCGGGCTCCATTCGGTCGGGGATACGGTGCCGGTGGCGCCATGTCCGCATGAATATGTCCTCGTTTTGCGATTTTGGGGACATATCGGGCAGGACGTGTTCCTGGCGTGAACATGTCGAAGGGTATATGTTCACGAATCGGTATTTCTTGGACATATTGTGGAACTCATGTGCACGCCGTGAACATGATCTCCTAGATATGTTCACGATTCTTATTTTCATGAACACATCTGAGGCGAAAGGTCTATGCCGTGAACATGTCTCGACCTATATGTTCTCTCGACCTATATGTTCGAGAATGCACGAATCATGAACATATCATAGGCATGAACCAGGATCCGAAGAAGCCCTACAACGATCTGCCGCTGCTGCCGCCCGATGCCGAGGTGGAGACGAAGGCCGTTCTCAAGAAGTGCGTTGGCGCGCGCGCGGCGCTTGCCGAGCTCAGGCTCGCCGGCGCTCTCATTCCCGACCAGTCGGTGCTGATCAATACGATCCCGCTCCTGGAAGCCAAGGACAGCTCCGAGATCGAGAACATCGTCACGACGAACGATGCGCTGTTTCGCGAGGCCGGGCAGGCGGACGATGCAGCGGACCCCGCAACAAAGGAGGCACTCCGCTACAGGGCAGCGCTCTACGGCGGCTTCAAGGCCCTTCAGGAGAGGCCACTCACCGCCAAAACGGCAATAGAGATCTGCGGCAAGATCACCGACATCCGGATGGACGTTCGCCGAACGCCTGGGACTGCGCTCAAAAATACTTTCACCGGCGAGGTGATCTATACGCCGCCGGAGGGGGCCGACAAAATTCGCGAACTCCTGGCGAACTGGGAACGGTACCTTCATGCGGAGGACGATGTCGATCCGCTGGTTCGGATGGCTGTGCTGCACTACCAGTTCGAGGCGATCCACCCGTTTCCCGACGGCAATGGCCGGACGGGCCGCATACTCAACATCCTATCGTTGATCCATGCGGGATTGCTCGACACGCCGACGCTCTATCTCAGCCGTTACATCCTGCGGAACAAGGGCGACTACTACGCGCTCCTACAAGGAGTGACGACGCGGGGTGCCTGGGAGGACTGGATCGTCTACATGCTGTCCGCGGTAGAGCAGACGGCGACCTGGACCAACCACCGCATTCAGGCCATTCGCAAGCTGATGGATCATACCGCCGAGCACGTGCGCCAGAATGCCAAGGGTGCTTATTCCCATGAGTTGATCGAAACGGTCTTCGCTCAGCCCTATACGCGTATTGCGCACGTTACGGAGCGGGGCATCGCAAAGCGGGTTTCGGCGTCCAAGTATCTAAAGGAACTCGTCGATATCGGCGTCCTCGTCGAGGAAAAGGTCGGCCGCGACAAGCTGTTCATACACCGCAAGTACATGGATCTGCTCGGGCGCGACGACCATGAGTTCGAACGTTATCCTGGGCCTGGGAGGGTCGGGGCATGAGTGTGGAAGCGCGCGAGCGACTGGCAGTCGTGAAAGCAAAGATCGAAGAAGCTGCTCGTGAAGTCGGGCGCGATCCGGTCTCGGTGAAGCTCATCGCCGTATCCAAGACTTTCGGGGCAGACGAGATCGCTCCTGTCCTTGATGCTGGACACCGATTGTTTGGCGAGAACCGTGTTCAGGAAGCCGAGGGCAAGTGGCCGGTGCTGAAGGCGCGGTTCCCGGACATCGCGTTGCACCTCATCGGTCCGCTGCAATCCAACAAGACCAGGGAAGCCGTCGCGCTGTTCGATGCGATCCACACAATCGACCGTCCGAAAATCGCACAGGCGGTTGCCAAGGAGATGGACCGGCAGGGGCGGCGGCTCGAGCTGCTTGTCCAGGTCAACACGGGTGAGGAGCCGCAGAAGGCGGGCGTAAAGCCAACCGAGGTCGCAGCATTCCTGCAGTACTGCCGCGAGGAAGCCGGGCTCGAGATCGCGGGCCTGATGTGCATTCCTGCAGTCGAGGAGGAGCCGGCGGTTCATTTCGCGTTTCTGGCGAAACTTGCTGGCGAGCTTGGACTAGCGACGTTGTCGATGGGGATGAGTGCCGATTACCAGGCGGCGGTGCAGTTCGGCGCGACGTACGTTCGGGTAGGCAGTGCGATATTCGGTTCGCGAACCTGAACCGCAATCCTGTGCGCTCGACAGGTATCGGTGAAAAAGAGTTCGCGGCCCGCTGCATTTTCGCGTCCAGATGCTAGGGTGGCGAATGTGATTCGTTGTTTCGTGCGCGTTCGATCACCCGCGAGGGAACAACATGAACTATGCCCCCACCGCCGATGAACTCCGCCAGGCCAAGTCCGCTGCTGCCGATGCGGCGGCCGATGCGCGCTCGGAAGCGCTTGCGCGATCGGGCCTCGGTAAAAAGGATGGCAAGGCGGCGGGCCGCAAGCGCAGGCTTGTAGGTTCGCGCTCGAAGGGCGAGTGGCAGAAGTTCGTCGTCGACATCTGGCTCACCGATCTCAACCCCACCGAGTTCGGCGTATACAAGCGGTCGCGCAATCGGGCGAGGTCGCGGCAGTTTACGCAGGACATGGACATCTATGCCGAGGTACTCGAGGAGGGAAAGCGCACAGCACTCATCGGCTACCGGCAGGATCTCTGGAAAAAGAAGGAGGGCATGAGCCGGCGACTCGTCATCAAGATGTTCACCGACAGTCTTGGCTGGCGCGGAACAATGGACCTTCTCATTGGGCGCAGTCTGCAGTTGACGGTCGGAGCGCGCGGACTTCCGGTGATGGCCTATTCCATCAACACCGATGACGACGACTATCTCATCTATATCGAACGGTCGGCCAACAAATGGCAATTGCTGCCAGAGAACTTTTCGTTCTTCCTGATGAACAATGGCGAGCTGGAGTTCTACCGGCTGCGGCGCGCCCTCATCAACATCCGTGGCGACTACAAGCTCTACGACGAGCATGACAACGTCATCGGCTACCTGGACGGGCGATTGTTATCGCTGGCTGGCAAGTGGTATGGCGGCGTGCGCTCGGAATTCGCGAGCAAGAAGCTGATGACGGTGCTCAAGCTGTTTGCGTCCACCATCGTCTTCAACGGGCCGTGCAGGCGGCACATCCGGCAGCTTTGGCGTGAAGTCCGGGACGGCAAGCTCGAACCGAAGCTCGAGCACCAGGAGTCGGATCTCTACATGAACCCGCGACGGGTTCGCTGAGGGCTGCGAGCCTCCCACCGATGCAAGGTCTACTGCTTGTTTTTTAGGCGATTTCGGCAGGCATATTGCCTATTCCGTGAGCGCTGAAAATGCAGCCTTCCGCAGGGTGAGTGACTGTAAGTTGTTGATTCTAAACAATTAGCTAAAATTCTGGCAATTGGCATGTTTCTTGATCATCCTGCCGTTCGGGCAGGCGTACTGCCTGCTGACCAATCATTGATCAATGTGCGCAATTGGGGGGAGCATTCCAGATGGCGCAGCTGCAAACCGGGGCGGATGTCTTTTTTCTTCTTATGGGGGCGATCCTCGTGTTCGCCATGCACGGGGGCTTTGCATTCCTTGAGGTCGGCACGGTCCGGCATAAGAACCAGGTCAATGCGCTGTGCAAGATCCTGGTCGATTTTGCAATTTCGACGATCGCCTACTTCTTCGTCGGCTTCTCGATCGCCTACGGGCTGAGCTTCCTCGCAAGTGCGCAGACGATTACCGGCGGTGGCGAGGGCTTCGGGCCTCAGGGCCTGACGCTGGTGAAGTTCTTCTTCCTCTGCACCTTCGCCGCTGCGATACCTGCGATCGTTTCGGGTGGCATCGCCGAGCGCGCGCGCTTCGCGCCACAGTGTGTCGCTACCGGCCTCATCGTAGGATTGTTCTACCCCTTCTTCGAAGGCATCGTGTGGAACAACAAGTTCCAGATACAGGATGCCTTGAAGGCGACGTTCGGCGCACCTTTCCGCGACTTCGCGGGCTCGATCGTCGTGCATGCTTTCGGGGGCTGGGCGGCGCTGGCGGCGATCAGGACGCTCGGTCCCCGTATTGGGCGCTACGAGAAAGGCCAGGCGGTCGGCATCCCGCCGTCTTCCATTCCGTGGCTGGCGATGGGTTCCTGGCTCCTGTGCATCGGCTGGTTCGGCTTCAACGTGATGAGTGCGCAGTCGCTCGGCAGCGTTTCCGGCCTGGTCGCCATGAACTCGCTGCTGGCGATGGCTGGCGGGATCATCGCGGCGTTGATCGCGGGCGACAACGATCCGGGCTTCGTCCACAACGGTGCGCTGGCTGGACTGGTCGCCGTGTGCGCCGGTTCTGACATCATGCACCCGGTGGGCGCGCTGGTGACGGGTGGCGTCGCCGGTGTCATCTTCGTCCAGATGTTCCAGATCGTCGGCAACAAGTGGAAGATCGACGACGTGCTCGGCGTGTGGCCGCTGCACGGGCTCTGCGGGCTGTGGGGCGGAATCGCCGCCGGGATATTCGGCCTCACGGCGCTGGGCGGCATGGGCGATGTCAGCTTCTTCTCGCAGCTCATCGGCAGCGTGGCGGGGGCTGCTGTCGGCTTGATATCCGGGTTCATCGTCTACGGCCTCGTCGATGTCGTGATGGGTTTCCGGATGACTGCCGAGGACGAGCGCCAGGGCGCCGACCTTTCGATACACTCGATCAGCGCCAACCCGGAGAGCGACATCAGGATGGGGCGGATGTAGCCCGAACGGCATACGCAGCGGGGTGACATTGTCGGGCGGGCCGTGATTTGCGCGGCCCGCCCTTGACGTTTCCCTTGGACGAACAGGAATGAAAGCGGTATTCCGGCGTCCTCGAGCGCTGATCATACAGCGCAAACCTTGTTCTTGTGCAATCCTGGACCCACGCCAGATGACCACGCGCTCTGGGCTCGAAGCCCTCGCATCCGGTGCCGTATTATCGCCCTTCACCCGCACCCGGCGGCTGCTGGATGGGCTTGCGCCGGGTATCGAGCCGGTAATCGACTTGTCGCTCGGCGAACCCAGGGAAACGATGCCCGATTTCGTGCTGGCCAAGATCAAGGAATCGGAAGCGCTGTTCGCAAAGTATCCGCCGATCCGGGGTTCGGATGAACTCAGGGGCGCCATTGCCGACTGGATCGGACGGCGGTTCGGCAGTGCGGTGCGGATCGATCCCGAGCGCGAGGTGCTGCCGGCCAACGGATCACGGGAGGCGCTGTTCTACGCAACTTTGCCGGCGGTAGGGCGCAAGCGCGTTATGGGGCAGCCGGCGGCGCTGATGTGCAATCCCTATTATCAGGCCTACCTCGGCGGGGCGATGGTGGCAGGCGCGGAGCCGGTATTTCTGAACGCGACACCCGAGACTGGGAACCTGCCGGATCTCGGAAGGCTCGAAGCGGACAAGGAACTCCTGAAACGGGCTGTGGTGCTGTTCATCTGCTCGCCGGCCAATCCGCAGGGTGCCGCGGCCGATGCCGCATACATCTCGCGGGCACTCGATCTCGCGCGGCGCCACGACATCATGCTGTTCTTCGACGAGTGCTATTCCGAGATCTACGGGGGGGCACCGCCGGTGGGTGCATTGCAGGTCGCTGCTGCAACGCCTGAGAGGTTCAAGAACCTTGTCGTCTTCAACTCGCTCTCGAAGCGGTCCAACCTGCCGGGCCTCAGATCCGGCTTTGCCGCTGGGGACGCGGACTTTCTCGAAATGCTGGCGGAGGTTCGAAATCAAGTGGCGCCGCAGATGCCGGGGCCGATCCAGCATGCTTCGGCTGCGGTCTGGGCGGACGAGGCGCATGTCAGCGTGAATCAGGCGGCCTACCGGGCGAAATATGACGTCTGCGACGAGGTGCTGGGGCACCGGTTCGGCTATCGCAGGCCGGACGGCGGCTTCTTCCTTTGGCTCGAAATGACGCAATTTGGGGGGGGTGAAGCTGCAACGCTAACCCTTTGGAAAGGCTCCGGTGTCAAAGTCATCCCGGGTGCCTATCTGGCGCAGGCGGACGACCGGGGTGTCAATCCGGGGGAAAATTTCATCCGCGTCGCGCTTGTTCATGATGTTGCGACGATCAGGTCGGCACTCGAGAGGATTGTTCAGTTGAGTGCCTAGCGCCGTCCCGGTGCTTCGGCACCGGGTAGTGCCCTTGATGATGTATGAGCGTACGGGCGCAGAGCCTCAGAAGTTTCTGCCCGCGACGATTGAAGCAGCGCTGCAAAGCGGTTTTGCACGGGTGGCGGGCGTCTTGCTCTGCCTCGCCGCAGCGATCGGCTGGGCCAGTCTTCTCTCGTGGTCGGTCAACGATCCAAGCCCCATGCACGCTACCGGAGGAGCCGTCCGCAACCTGCTCGGGCCGTTCGGTGCAGCCGTTTCAGATCTGATGCTGCAGACCGTAGGCCTCGCGACCTTGTTCGCGCTGCTGGTGCCGATGCTGTGGGGCGCCGAGCTGATTGCCGTGAAATTCATCGCCGGCTTCCGCGCCAAGGTCGTTCTCTATCCTGCTGCTGTTCTTATCCTTGCGGCGGGGTTGTCGGCGATTCCGAAGCCGGCGGGCTGGCCGCTGCGTCACGGTCTCGGTGGGTTTTTCGGCGACGCCCTGCTCATCGCAGGGTCGGGCCTTGTCGGGTTCGTCGTGCCTGAGAAGTCGATGCTGCTTGCGGGCCTGGTGTTCTTCGCCGCTGGTTGTGGGCTGATCGTCTACACGGCTGGGCTGAGCCAGCGGGCGCTCTGGCAACTTGTGGCGGTTGGTGGTCGTGCCGGCGTTGGATCGCTGCGACAGACCCGGGACGAGCAGCGCGACGGGCGGCGGGAGCCGACGCTGGACGTGACGGCGGTCATGCGGCCGCCGCTCGACGATGTTCAGGAGCGGTATGCCAATCTGAATGCTCATGATCCGGTAGTTCAGCCGCGGGATGACACGCCGGCGCCGGAAATGGAGGAAGCGGTGGTGTGGCCGCAATCCGATCCCGATCCTGTCGAGGTTGGGGTCGTGGTGGTCGACGAGGCGCTCGATGACGATGCGGGTGACATGGACGTTGACGCGGCTGCGCTGGCGCGCCGGTTCGCGCCTGGCGCGAAGAAGCCCGAAGCGCGGGGGGGGCTGGCGGCCATTCTCGCGCGTGCAGCGGCGCCGGAGGGCCCCGTCGAGCAGCCTGTGCAGCTGCGGCCAGCCATGGCCAGCAATGCTGTGCGTGGCGGGTATCGATTTCCCAGTCTGCAGCTCCTCAAGGGTCGGGATCCGGCCGCGCGGCAAGGGGCGAACGGTGAAGCTCTCAACGACACTGCGCGTCTGCTCGAGGACGTGCTGCGTGATTTCGGCGTCAAGGGCGAGATCAGGGATATCCGGCCCGGACCGGTGGTTACGGTTTTCGAGTTCGAGCCGCAGCGGGGCACCAAATCGCAGCGCGTGATCGGTCTAGCCGAGGACATCGGGCGCTCGATGGGCGCCCGCGCGCTCCGGATCAGCGTCGTGCCCGGGCGTAACGCTCTCGGCATAGAAGTGCCGAACGCCGCGTCCGAGACAGTTCTGCTGCGCGAGATTCTCGAGGCTTCGGCTTTCCGTGCAAGCGAGGCCAGCCTGCCGATCACCCTCGGCAAGTCCATCAACGGCGAGCCTGTCGTGGCCGATCTGGCCCGCATGCCGCACCTTCTGGTGGCGGGCACGACGGGGTCGGGAAAGTCGGTCGGCATCAATACGATGATCGTGTCGCTTCTCTACCGGCACACGCATGAGCAGTGCCGGATGCTGATGATCGATCCGAAGATGCTCGAGCTGTCGGTCTACAACGACATTCCGCACCTTCTCGCACCTGTGGTAACCGATCCCATGCAGGCGGTGGCAGCGCTCAACTGGGCCGTAGGCGAGATGGAAGAACGCTATAAGCTGATGGCCAAGCTCGGGGTGCGCAACCTCGACGGCTACAACAAGCGGATTCGCGAAGCGAGAGCCGCCGGTCAGCCGCTCGAACGGTGTGTTCAGACCGGCTATCACCCGCAGACCGGGCATGCGATCTACGAGACCGAGACCCTCGACTGCGCGCCGCTTCCCTATATCGTCATCGTCGTCGACGAGTTCGCGGACCTCATGCTCGTCGCCGGCAAGGAGATCGAGGCTGCGGTGCAGCGGCTCGCACAAATGGCCAGGGCGGCAGGAATTCATCTGATCATGGCCACGCAGCGTCCGTCGGTCGACGTGATCACGGGCACGATCAAGGCCAACTTCCCTTCGCGAATCAGCTTCAAGGTTGCTTCGAAGATCGACAGCCGCACGATCGTCAACGAGCAGGGAGCCGAACAGCTACTCGGGCACGGAGACATGCTGTTCTTCTCCGGTTCCGGGGCGCTGCAGCGCGTGCATGGGGCTTTCGTCTCGGACGAAGAGGTGGAGGCGGTGGCCGCGCATCTGCGGGCGATCCAAAGGCCGGATTATGTCGCGGCACTTGCCGAGGCACGGGTCGAGACCAAGGAAAGCCAGCCACGGATCGAGACTGCCGCCGAGGATCTCTACGAGCAGGCCAAGGCGATCGTCATTCGTGATCGCAAGGCGTCGACCAGCTATCTGCAGCGGCGGCTTTCGATCGGGTACAACCGTGCCGCGGATCTGATCGACAGGCTCGAGGAAGACGGAATCGTGAGCGCCCAGAATGCTTCCGGCAGGCGCGAGGTTCTGGCCGGGAATGACGGGTCGGGCCAGCTCATCTGATTGTCGCACCGGTTGGCAGCGGCAGCATTGCCACCCATGCACGGTGTTCTCCCCGCTGCAGCGCGCGCTGCCCACTTCTTGTCTAATTGTTGCTACATGGCCGTGGCTTCCTATACACCTGAGCAGCGAGAGAGGCAGGGGGCGCAATGGGTGGTCTTTACAAAGTGTTGGCTGGGCTGAGCGGCGTCATTCTGGCGCTCTACCTCGCTGGCGGGGCTGCTGCACAGGATGCCGGTCAGGCTGGCGCCAAGGGCGCGTCTTCCAATCCTGTCGGAGCGAGCGATCCCAAATGG
>JBJOGJ010000138.1:0-10222 GCA_046048295.1 Pseudomonadota bacterium
GAGGTCGTGAAGTCGGCCATCGGCAGCCCCAAAGCGGCAAGCTGCTTTGCAAGTGCGGTGAAGACGATGAAGTGTAGCAGATAGATCGAGTAAGAAACCTCGCCGATGCGGGCCAGCGGGCGGTCGATCCAGCCTGGAATGCGGACGGGGAGTGCCTCGTAGCCGAGGATGAGGCCGGCGAAGAGAATGGCCTGCAAGGTCGGGATGATGATCCAGAGCCAGCCGAGGTTTTCGCGTGTCCCATAGAAGCCACCGGCTAGGTTGAAGGCGTGGGCCGCTGCAATGGCGAGCACGACGCTGAGAAAGAGCAGGGGGGCGGCGGCGGCGCGAAGCTCGAAACGCCGGCTGAATTCCGCGGCCATAATGCCAATAACGAAGAAGTCGATGCAGCCGACGATCGTCCAGTAGGCGGCATCCTGGACGTTGCCACCGGCTAGCCAGATGGCGGTGCGCACGAGCAGCGCAGCTGCAAGCACCAAGGCCAGCGGCCGGACCGGGTGGCGACGTTGCCACCAGAGCAGAAGCGGGAATACGAGGTAGAAGTGCAACTCGACCACGATCGACCACGTGCCGCCCGGCCAGCCGCCGAATACGAGGCCTGGCAGGATGTCGGCGGCGGTGAAGCGGCCCTTGGCATACCAGTAGAGAAGCACCAGCAGGAGCAGCGGTGCGAGGCGGAGAAGACGGTTCAGGTAGAAGCGCGCGAGGTCAAGGTCGCGGCCGGCCGTCACCTTTGCGAACAGATAACCAGATAGCGTCATGAAAAGGCCGACGCCGATATGCCCCTCCTCGAACAGCGATAGCGGAGGCAATACGGGCACGTGCCCGAACGGAACGAAGACATGCGTGAAGTGCCAGAAGAAGACCATGAAGGCGGCTAGGGCCCGGACATGGTCGAGGCGGCTGAAATAAAGACCGGTCGAGGATTTCATGGCGCGCAGGGCCCTTCGCTGGCAGATCAGCGAAGTCTGGCGGATAAGAGTTAGGATTTGCTGACGCGTCTGGCGAATGGAACCAGCCGTTAAGGGTTCGTTCAGCCCCCGGCGCGCGGTTTATCCTTGACGTAGGAGACGCGCTCACGTATCTCGTCGCTTCTCATTTCGCGCGCCAATACCGCGCCATGCGGGTGTAGCTCAGTTGGTTAGAGCGCCGGCCTGTCACGCCGGAGGCCGCGGGTTCAAGTCCCGTCACTCGCGCCACAATTCCCAGCCTTATCGCGATTTGCCGCAGGCACGGAGAGGGCCAGAACCTGAGCCTCCGGCGTTGCGTCTGTTGGGCGACTAGGATAACACCTTGAGCATATTGCTCGCGGGGGCGGGCGCAACTGAACTGCCGGGGTTGTAATGAACCTGCTCGTCAACGACTACCTGCCGCTGGTGATTTTTCTCGGCGTTGCGTCGGTCATCGTGCTGGCACTGATGGTGGCGCCGTTCCTGGTCGCCGTCCGCAATCCGGATTCCGAGAAAGTTTCCGCCTACGAGTGCGGCTTCGAAGCCTTCGACGACGCGCGGATGAAATTCGATGTCCGCTTCTACCTGGTGGCGATACTGTTCATCATCTTCGACCTTGAGATCGCTTTCCTGTTCCCGTGGGCCGCAGCGTTCAAGGAACTCGGAGCCTTCGGCTTCTGGTCGATGATGGCCTTCCTTGGCGTCCTGACGGTAGGCTTCATTTACGAATGGCGGAAAGGAGCGCTCGAATGGGATTGATCGTGCCGCCGCTGCCGAATTTCGATACGGCGCGCGATGGGGCTGCTGGGGCGGCCTCGGCGGCGCTCAACCGTGACCCCTACTTCACGGAGATCAACAACCAGCTCGCCGACAAGGGCTTCCTGGTCACCACGACGGACGATCTCATCAACTGGGCGCGCACGGGCTCGCTCATGTGGATGACCTTCGGTCTTGCGTGCTGCGCAGTCGAGATGATGCAGGCCTCGATGCCGCGCTATGACGTCGAGCGCTTCGGTTTTGCTCCGCGCGCCTCGCCGCGCCAGTCGGACGTGATGATCGTTGCGGGCACGCTGACCAACAAGATGGCGCCGGCTCTGCGCAAGGTCTACGACCAGATGCCGGAGCCGCGTTATGTGATTTCCATGGGCTCCTGCGCCAATGGCGGTGGCTACTACCACTACTCCTACGCCGTTGTCCGCGGCTGCGATCGCATCGTGCCGGTCGATGTATACGTTCCGGGATGCCCGCCGAGCGCCGAGGCACTTCTCTACGGCATCCTGCTGTTGCAGCGGAAGATCCGCCGCACAGGCACTATCGCCCGCTAGGCGGCAAAAACGGGATCTAGGCGCATGGAAGCGAAAACCGAGGACAGTTTCAGCGCGGTTACCGAGTTGCTGACGACACGCATGAGCGACGTGATCAGCGGCTGGGACATCCGATTTGGTGAGCTTACCGTTTTCGCCCACCGGGAGAGGATTGTGCAGGTCCTCAAGATGCTTCGGGACGGCAGTGGTGCGAAGTTCGAAATTCTGATCGACATCTGCGGCGTCGACTGGCCCGGGCGCGAGGAGCGGTTCGACGTCGTCTACCACCTGCTTTCGCCGCGCGCCAACCAACGCATCCGGGTCAAGGTCACCACCGACGAGGTGGCGCCGGTTCCGAGTGTGGTGAGCGTATTTCCTGCCGCCAACTGGTATGAACGCGAAGCCTACGACATGTACGGCATTGTGTTCTCGGGCCACCCCGATCTGCGCCGCCTGCTCACAGACTACGGTTTCCAGGGCTATCCGCTGCGCAAGGATTTCCCTCTTACCGGATATGTCGAGGTGCGATACGACGACGCCCAGAAGCGCGTCGTCTATGAGCCGGTGCGGCTGACCCAGGAGTTCCGCAGCTTCGACTTCGAGAGCCCCTGGGAAGGCACGAATTATGTACTGCCAGGGGACGAGAAGGCAGATCCGAAGCAGTAGGAGCCCCGGCAATGTCCGACAGTGTTGAAATTAGCGAGGTTTCCGGGCGCTGCCTGTGCGGTAACATCAGCTTCACGGCAAAGACCGCCGGCGGTCACGTCGGCGCCTGTCACTGTTCGATGTGCCGCACATGGTCCGGAGGCATCCTTTTGGCCCTCGAGGATGCAACGGATCTCGCAGTGACGGGCGCGGACAATCTTGGTGTCTACAAGTCGTCCGAGTGGGGTGAGCGCTGCTTTTGCAAGACCTGCGGCTCCAACCTGTTCTGGCGTTCGCCGTCACTCGGGCATACCGCGGTCATGGTCGGTGCGCTGCAAGACACCGCAGGTCTGACGCTGGCCAAACAGATCTTCGTCGATTCCAAGCCCGGATATTATGATTTCGCCAATCCGACCGAGAACTATACGGAAGCCGAATTCCTCGCGCTGATGGCTGGCGCGAACGAGCACAACGGAAGCTGACGCCCTATGCCGGAAACTGATATTCGCCAGTTCAACATTAACTTCGGGCCGCAGCATCCTGCTGCACACGGGGTTCTCCGCCTGGTGCTCGAACTCGATGGCGAGGTCGTCGAGCGCGTCGATCCGCATATCGGCCTGCTGCACCGCGGCACCGAAAAGCTCATCGAGCACAAGACCTACCTGCAGGCGATCGGATATTTCGACCGGCTCGACTACGTCGCGCCGATGAACCAGGAGCACGCGTTCTGCCTCGCGGCCGAGAAGCTCCTCGAGATCCAGGTCCCGCGACGCGCCCAGCTCATTCGTGTTCTCTACTCGGAAATCGGCCGTCTCCTGTCCCACCTCCTCAATGTCACGACGCAGGCGATGGACGTTGGGGCGCTGACGCCGCCGCTGTGGGGCTTCGAGGAACGCGAGAAGCTGATGGTGTTCTACGAGCGCGCGTCCGGCTCGCGCATGCACGCGAAGTATTTCCGCATCGGCGGCGTGCACCAGGACCTCCCGGACGAGTTGGTCGAGGATATCGCGGAGTTCTGCCGGACGCACCCGGGTGTGCTCGACGACATCGAGGGACTGTTGACGGAGAACCGCATCTTCAAGCAGCGCAACGTCGATATCGGCATCGTCTCGCTGGAAGACTGCTTCAAATGGGGCTTCTCTGGCGTGATGGTCCGCGGCTCTGGCGCGGCCTGGGATCTCAGGAAGGTCCAGCCTTACGAATGCTATGACGAGATGGACTTCGACATCCCGATCGGAAAGAACGGCGACTGTTATGACCGCTACTGCATCCGCATGCAGGAGATGCGGGAATCCCTGAAGATCATGCAGCAATGCTGCGATATGCTGCTCACTGATGATGGCCGAGGACCCGTTACGACAGACAACCCGAAGGTTGTGCCGCCCCGCCGTGGCGAGATGAAGCGGTCGATGGAGGCGCTCATCCATCACTTCAAGCTCTATACCGAGGGCTTCCATGTGCCCGCGGGAGAGGTCTATGCGTGCGTGGAGGCGCCGAAGGGCGAATTTGGTGTCTATCTGGTCGCCGACGGGTCCAACAAGCCCTATCGCTGCAAGATCAGGGCGCCGGGATTTCCGCATCTCCAGGCGATGGACTTCATGAACCGCGGCCACATGCTGGCGGACGTCTCCGCGATCCTCGGCTCGCTCGATATTGTGTTCGGCGAGATCGACCGCTAGTTGGCGTCGGCGTGCCGCCTGGTCTATGCTCGGTCGAACAGGCAGAGCAGGCTGGGAGAAGTGCCATGGCAGAATTCAATTTCAAAACACACGATGTATCGCCGACGGATACCATCAAGACGACGGGCATCCTGCACTTCACCATCGGTGTGACGGACCACATCGCGGCCGCCAAGTTCTACTCCGAATTGCTTGGCTGCAAGCACCTGCGCTCCAACAGCCGCTACTCGTTCATGGAGTGCCATGGCAGCTACTTCGTGCTCGCCAAGACCGGCCATCACGTACCGCCGAACAATCCGGGCGAGGATGCCCATCACCACGCGTTTCTGGTGGATGCCGAGGAATTCGACCGCGCCATGTCGATCCTGAAGGCGAGGGGTATCGAGCTGATCAAGTACGAGGATACCGGACACACCAGTTTTCCGGGCCGGCATTCCTATTTCCATGATCCGGACGGCAACTGCATCGAGATCATCCACTGGACGCCGGATGCGAAGTCCTGAAGTGTCTTAACCTCAGGCTTGACCGGGACTGGCGCAGCCGGCAATAGCGGGGCATCGTGTAGCCGGACGGCCTGGACCGTCTGAGGACGCCGCTTCCGGAGCAAAGCAGGGACTCCCATGCCCGTAAAGACGCTGATCGTCGATCTGCCATTCCTCCTCGCCACCCTGGCCTTCGGCTGGGGCCTGAGCTTGGCGACCTACCGCATGTTCGCCCAGCATTACGGCTGGCCGATGGGCACGCTGCAGGCGGAAGCCCCGGTCGTCCCGGTCCTCTTAGGCCTGTTCTGCCTCGCCATCGCCTTCACGTTCGCCGCCTTCAGGGGAACGGAATACGGCGGCTGGGTGATCATTCTGCTCGGCCTGCTGTTCGCCGTGTTCTGGACAGGGTTCCTGCGCGTCGCCTCGCAGACATCCATCTTCCTGGCGCCGATCGGAACGCTGCTGCTGGTTATTTTCTGGCTCGGCTACCAGGATCGCATCGTCGAGGAGTATCGCAAGCTCCGCTACCGCGAGTCATCGTCTCTGGAGATGATCGTGCCGCCCCCCTACGAGACCGTGCGCCCGGCAATCGCGCTCCGAACCTAGCGGCGGCATTGACAGTCGCCATCTGGCATGCGCCCTGATGCCGCATGAAGCCCACAGGGCGGGTTGCCACGAGCGCCGGTAGGCCTTAGTGGGTAGCGACTCCTGTGCGTTACTTTTCCACCAATACTACTGGGAGCTTCGATCCGTCGATGGCCGTCCGCCGCTTTCATTCAGAGCAGCCCGCGAGCTTTGCCTTCACGCCGGACAACCTTGCCTGGGCCCGGGAGCTGATCTCGCACTATCCCGAAGGCAAGCAGGCCTCTGCGATCATTCCGCTGCTGTGGCGGGCGCAGGAGCAGCACGCCAACTGGCTGCCGGAGCCGGCTGTACGCTACGTGGCGGACATGCTCGGCATGGCGCACATTCGTGCCTATGAAGTGGCGACGTTCTACACGATGTTTCAACTTGCTCCGGTCGGCAGGAAAGCGCACGTCCAGGTGTGCGGAACGACACCGTGCATGCTGCGCGGGGCCGAGGATATCGTTGCCGTATGCAAGCGGCGCATAAATGCGTCCCCACATCACCTGTCCGAGGATGGCGACTTTTCATGGGAGGAGGTCGAATGCCTTGGCTCCTGTGCCAATGCGCCGATGGTGCAGATCTTCAAGGATACGTACGAGGACCTGACGCCGGAATTGTTCGGGATGGTTCTCGATGGATTTGCGGCCGGTACACCGCCGGAGCCTGGATCGCAGGTCGGCAGGACGGCATCTGCGCCAGCCGGCGGGCCGACGACACTCAAGGCATTTGCGGGCAAGGCGTAGGAGCATTGCGATGGCCGACGACGAGGGCGCAGAGTTCCGACGGAAGTTCAGGGCGGTGATGATCGGGGCTGCTGCCGGATCCGCCACGTTTCTCCTGGTGCGTTATCTGTTCAGCGTAAGCGTCGACGTGGGCTTGGTCATCTTCGGTTTCGTCTCGTTCGCAGCGGGCACCTTCATGTGGACCTACCGCCCGCCGAAGGATGGCGGGCAGGGGCCAGGTTAACGGATCGAGAGAAGAGCGCAGCATGCTTGACGACAAGGATCGCATCTTCACCAATCTCTACGGCTTCCAGGACCCCGGCCTCGCCGGTGCGAAGGCGCGGGGCGCATGGGACAACACGAAAGCGCTCATCGAGATGGGCCACGACGGCATCATAGATGCGGTCAAGGCCTCCGGCCTGAGAGGTCGGGGCGGCGCCGGCTTCCCGACTGGACTGAAGTGGTCATTCATGCCGAAGGACGACCCCAGGCCCTCCTACCTCGTGGTCAATGCGGACGAGTCGGAACCCGGTTCCTGCAAGGACCGCGAGATCATGCGCCATGATCCGCACCTCCTGGTGGAAGGCTGCCTCGTCGCCTCTTTCGCGATGCGTGCGCACACCTGCTATATCTATGTTCGCGGTGAGTTCATTCGCGAGCGCGAACGACTGCAGGCCGCGATAGATGAAGCCTACGCGGCGCGGCTGATCGGCAAGAACAATATCAATGGCTGGGATTTCGACTGCTACGTGCACCATGGCGCGGGCGCCTACATCTGCGGCGAGGAGACGGCGCTGCTCGAAAGCCTGGAGGGCAAGAAGGGACAGCCGCGCCTGAAGCCGCCGTTCCCAGCCGGCTCCGGTCTCTATGGCGCGCCGACGACCGTCAACAACGTCGAGTCCATTGCTGTCGTGCCGACCATACTGAGACGTGGCGCGGAGTGGTTCGCCGGATTAGGTAAGCCGAACAACACCGGCACCAAGCTGTTCCAGATTTCCGGGCACGTGGAACGGCCCTGCGTCGTCGAGGAGGAGATGGGCATCCCGCTGCGCGAACTGCTCGACAGGCATGCGGGCGGTGTACGCGGCGGCTGGAACAACCTGCTGGCAGTTATTCCCGGTGGGTCGTCGATGCCCTGCCTGCCGTCGGACATCTGCCAGGACCTGACAATGGACTTCGATACGCTCTCGAAGCTCAAGAGCGGCATGGGCACGGCGGCGATCATCGTGATGGACAAGTCGGCCGATATCGTAAAGGCGATCGCCCGAATTGCCTACTTCTACAAGCACGAGAGCTGTGGCCAGTGCACGCCCTGCCGAGAGGGTACCGGCTGGATGTGGCGCGTACTTGAACGGATGGCTCGCGGCGAGGCCGAAAAGTCTGAGATCGACAAGCTTTTCGATGTCTCGAAGCAGATCGAGGGACATACGATCTGCGCACTAGGGGATGCTGCGGCGTGGCCGGTTCAGGGGCTCATTCGCCACTTCCGCCCGGAGATCGAGGCGCGAATCGAACGGTATCAGAAGGCGCAGCCCCGCGTGGCGGCGGAGTGAGCGATGCGAAAGAGCGCGCCGTACTGGAAACTTGCGGCGATGGCGTGTAGGACGATGGCGCCAATATGGCGGAGCTTTGGCGCCGGCAAGTTGCGAACGGTACAGGCGACGGAATACCGGGCTACGGTCGGTCGGGGACGTGAATGGCGAAGATAATCATCATCGACGGCCGAGAGGTCGAGGTCGAGGACGGAATTACGCTGCTTCAGGCCTGCGAGCAGGCAGGCGTCGAAATTCCGCGCTTCTGCTACCACGAGCGCCTTTCGATTGCCGGCAACTGCCGCATGTGCCTCATCGAGGTAGTGGGGGCGCCGAAGCCGGTGGCCTCGTGCGCAATGGGCGTGAACGATCTTCGTCCGGGCCGTGACGGTGCGCCGCCGGCCATCAATACGCGCACCGAAATGGTGAGGAAGGCGCGCGAAGGCGTGATGGAGTTCCTTCTCATCAACCATCCGCTGGACTGCCCAATTTGTGACCAGGGCGGCGAGTGCGACCTGCAGGACCAGGCGATGGCATTCGGCGTCGGCGGCACCCGCTATGCCGAGAACAAGCGCGCCGTCGACGAGAAGTATCTTGGTCCACTGATAAAGACTGCGATGACGCGGTGCATCCAATGTACGCGGTGCGTTCGATTCATGACCGAGGTGGCCGGCGTCGAGGAGCTTGGCGCCATTGGCCGCGGCGAGGACATGGAGATCACGACGTACCTCGAAAAGGGCATGCTGTCCGAGCTTTCGGCCAACGTCGTAGACCTCTGCCCGGTCGGCGCGCTGACCCACCGCCCCTGGGCGCACAACGCCAGGCCATGGGAACTCAGGAAGACCGAATCCATCGACGTGATGGATGCGGTCGGCGCCGCGATCCGCGTCGACACCCGTGGCCGCGAGGTGATGCGGATCCTGCCGCGGAACAACGATGCGGTGAACGAGGAGTGGATCTCCGACAAGACCCGCCACGTCGCGGACGGTCTCAGGGCCCAGCGCCTCGATCGTCCATACGTGCGCAAGGACGGCCGGCTCGAGCCCGTTGGTTGGGACGAGGCGCTGGCCGTGGTGGCTGAAAAACTTGCAGGCACTCCACGCGCGCGGATCGGCGCCATCGCCGGAGACTTGGCAGGCGCCGAGGAAATGTTTGCGCTGAAGGAACTGATGACGGCACTCGGCTCCGCCAACATCGACTGCCGCCAGGACGGCACCGCGCTCGACCCCGCCCATGGTCGTGCAGGTTACCTGTTCAATGCGACGATTGCAGGCGTCGACGCGGCCGATGCCATCATGATCGTTGGAGCGGACCTGCGTCGCGAAGCCCCGCTCATCAATGCCCGCATACGCAAGCGGTGGCTCGCGGGAGGCCTGCTGGTCGGCGTCATCGGCGATAAGATGGACCTTGGCTATCCTTACAACCACCTGGGAAGCGGTGTGCAGGCGCTGGGGCAGTTCGCGGATCATGCCCCGATCAGCAAGGAGCGCCCGATGATGATCGTAGGGCAGGGTGCGCTTGCCCGGCCAGATGGTGCGGCCGTCCTTTCGCTGGCAGCCAAGAGCGCGCTGGCGCTCGGTGTCGTGAAAGAGGGTTGGAACGGATTTTCCGTGTTGCATACGGCTGCCGGCCGCGTTGCGGGCCTGGACCTTGGCTTCGTACCCGGCAAGGAGGGCGCCAACGCAGATCGGATGGCTCAGGGTGGCGTCGATGTGATCTACAACCTTGGTGCCGACGAGATCGAAATCGCGCCAGGACCATTCGTGATCTATCAGGGCAGCCATGGCGACCGCGGGGCGCACCGTGCCGACGTCGTGCTCCCGGGAGCAGCTTACACGGAGAAAAGCGCGACGTACGTCAACACCGAAGGCCGTGCGCAGGTTACAGCGCAGGCCGTCTTCCCGCCCGGTGACGCCAAGGAGGACTGGAAGATCCTGCGCGCGCTCTCGGAACGGGCCGGCAAGACGCTGGGCTTCGATACCGTCGCGGAATTGCGCGCGAGGATGTATGCGTCGGCGCCGGCGCTCGCAGCCATAGGAACCGTGGAACCGGCATCCGTGGATGCCATCACCAAGCTTGCCACCCTCGGTGGCAGTGTCGGCGACGCGCCGTTCCGCTCGACGATCGGAGACTTCTACCTGACGAACCCCATCGCAAGGGCGTCGACTGTGATGGCCGAGTTGAGTGCTCTCAGGAAATCGATGGACGAACAGGCGGCTGCGGCGGAATAGGGCGCGAGGCATTCACGACATGAGCGACATCGACTGGAACATCGTTTGGG
>JBJOGJ010000139.1:0-10133 GCA_046048295.1 Pseudomonadota bacterium
TGGACGCCCGCAACCGTCGTATTGGCATCGAAAGCGCCGACGTCGAGCAGATCCTCACCCGGAACGAAATCGGTGATCCGGTCCCGGGTAGTGCCGCTTCCAGACTGGCTAGCCGTTGCAAACACGAAGGTGTCCGAGCCGAAGCCGCCGGTCATCAGATCGACACCGCCAGCGCCTGTGATGATGTCATTGCCATCGCCGCCATTGATGGTGTCGTTGCCGCCCTGGCCGTTCAGCGTATCGTTGCCAGTGTCACCATCGAGCGTGTCGTTGCCGGAACCGCCGTTGATGGTGTCGTTCCCGGCAAGGCCGCTCAGGACATCGTTACCACCGCGACCGTTCATGGTGTCGTTCTCGCTGGTACCGCTCTGGGTGTTTGCAGAGGCGTTTCCGTTGTAGGTCATGCCGGCAACGTCGGTCACGGTGATCGCAATGGCCTGGGTGTCGCTGGCCGTGGGCACGCCGTCGTCAGTTGCCGTAACGACGACATCATAGATGTTGTCCGATCCGGCATCTTGCGGCGTCTCAAAATCGGGTGCGGACTTGAACGACAACACGCCGCTCGCCGGGTCGATGTCGAAGAGCGCCGCATCCGCGCCGCCGATGGCGTAGGTGACAACCTGGCCCGCGTCAGGATCGCTTGCCGTTACCGTCGTGACTGGTGTGGCACTGTTTTCGGCAAACGAAATGGCAGCGCTGGCGCCAGCACCATTCGATGTAATCGCCGGGGGCTGATTGGCAGCCGGGGCCGACTGCAAACTGACACTTACATCATGGGTGCCGATGGCCCCGAGGTCGAGCGTCAGGACTTCTCCAACCTGACTGACAATGGTAGCACCGGTGACGACCGGCAGGGCTCCTGAGACGTTCCTCAGGTCAATAGTGACCTTGCCCTCACCAACGATGGTGAATTGCAGATTGGATCCGTCGCCGCTCAGGGAGACCAACTCGCCTCGCGAAGGCAGCGATGTGATGCGGGTAACGTCATCTTGTGCCGCACCAAGCGTGATCTCGTAGGTGCCGCCATCACGATCCGTGAAAACACTGTCGGCGTCGTATGCGTACCAGTTCGCGACACTTGCGATGACCTCACCACCGAGATTGTCGATGTCGAGTGCGAACTTGCCTGCGTCGTTCGAGACAACCGTCGCGGTCAATACGTTGCCCGCCATGCTGTAGTCGATCGACGAGCGTTCCAGAGACTCGATCCGCGCTGCAAGATCCTGCAGTGTAACGAACTCAGAGCCAGCCTCCGCGGCACGGGCAATATAATTCGTAAATTGCACAATATCGTAGGGGGACGCGGCCGGCGGATCCAATTGCCATTCCGTCGGACCGTAATCGTGCCACGGCCACACGACGACGGGAAGATCGGAGTTGTCCGTGAGATACTGCCACTCAGCCGCCCAGAACGCGTCCGCCTCGGCAGGAGACAAGTTCCTGAACTGATTCAGTGTGAAGTCGAAGGTCGCATTTGGTGCGATATAGACCTTGTCCTGGACGGTCGGCTGGATGTAGCCGAAGGCTCCAGGGTAGCCTGCGCCTACAGCAGAATAGCCTCCGGAAAGGTAGTCGAAGTACTGGATGGTCTCCAGACTCGTAGGCAACCTTTCGGGCGCCCCCGGAATGGCCGCACCGGTGACCGTTATACCCAGTTGCTGCTCGATCACGGCCTTCGATTGGTTGAATTCGAATTCGATCTCGGCCGCGCTGAGGAGGTTCGTGTCCTCGGGGTGCGTATAGGAGTGGGTGCCGATCTCGTTGCCCTGCGCCAACATGTACTGGAAGATGGGACCGGAGACGCTCCAGTCAGTGATTTGATCGGGCGGATTGTTGCCGACGTTTATGTAGTATGAACCGACAAAGTCGTAGTCGGCCTTCCACTGGTCCAGGATCGGCAGCAGGACATCGTATATGCCGGGGGCGCCACCGTCGGGATCTACATCGAAACTTTCCTGCGACTGGTCCATGTCGTTGCGGGACGCAACGATCGCGTTCTGGCGACCAAGCTGGAGACCAACCGTCGGTCCGGCATCGCCGTTGACGGCGTACTGTATCGCCTGCCAAAGCTGGTTGTTGTCGCCCAGGAGGGCTTCCGTGGAGAAGTGCACGTTGCGATCGCCGTTCAAGCCACTCGTGACGACGGCCGCAGTCGTAACCCCGTTCACCGTCTGGTTGTCGATCGCTGTCAGCGGCGTCGTGCCGGGCGTCGCATCGGTGAAGCTCAGATAGCCGGTATTCGTGTAAGTGCGGATCTCCTCGCCGGCCACGTAGCCGCCGACACCACTGAAACCGGTGCCCGCCGAAGTCACCGTGACGTTCGCGGGGAAACTCCCGCCGTCCGGCGCCAGGTCGAAGAGCGCCTTCATCCTGGCATAAGGATCGCCGGCAAGCAGCGCGCCCGTCTCGTCAGCTGTCATGAAGTTGCCGGCCGCGACAAGGCTGGTCGCATAATTCTGGGCTAACAGCGCCAGGTTCGTCTCGATGGCCGCCACGTCCGCCGCGTTCACGAACTGGAACGACGGGAAAACTATGGCATCGTAGTTGACCAGGTTGGCGAGGTCCTTGAGATCGGCTTCCGTCAGGATATCGAAGGGAACGCCTGCCGTCAGCGCCTGGCTCTGGGCGGTCATGAAGAGCTGCGAATAGGCGGTCTGGTTTATGTCGAGCTGGCCCGGCAGCGCCGGATCGCCGAAGAACCGAGCCGCAGTCGTCTCGGAATAGACGATGGCGACCTTGTTGGTGAAGTCGGTGCGTGCAGGGAGATCACTGGTGTCGAGTATCGTGTACTGAGGACCTGAGAAGTTGCCTGGCAGGAAGGTCTGGTTATTGACGTCGTAGAGTGTGTCGATAGCTGCAGGGTTGCCGATGGCGGACCTGGAAACCGCGAACTCCACGATCGACCCGTCGGTGCTGCGACCGGAGAGCAGTGCGCTGCCGATCGGTGCGCCGGCGCCTGCATCCCCGGTGTAGAGGAACGGTTGGTTATTGGCGTCGAAGTTGATGTTGTACTCTGCGCCGCCGTCTACCGGTCCACCTGCGAAGATGTCGAAGCCCGTACCGGGATTGCGGTCCGTATTCAGCCATGCGGTCGTATTTGCACCGATGACGGTGCCGGCGGGGGCCTTGATGGCGAACACGTAGCTGTCGGCGGTGGCGCGGCCGTAAACCTCCCAACCAACGACAGGAGAAACCTGGTCGATGCGGTAGCTCGCACTCCAGTCACCAAGGCTGCCGTCAAGCGTGACCCCTCCGACGACCGGCGCATCAGGCGGTGCAATCTGGTACTGTGTGGCGGCAAAGCTTGTCGGCAGGAAGACGCTGTTGTTGAAGTCGTAGAGCGTGTTGATGGCCGTCGGTGCGCCGGTAAAGCCAAGCAGCTCCTTCGGAATTGCAAGCTCAACGACGAGCCTGTCGCTTGAGAAGCGCTCGACGATGTCACCGTTTGCGACAGGGGTTTGGCCGGCATCGCCGGTATAGAGCAGAGCATTACCCGACCCGTCGAAGTTGACGTTGTATTCCGCACCACCGGCGAAGCCCCAGATCTGATAGCCGGTCGCGGCGTTGATGTCGGTGTTGAGCCATGCTGTCGTATTTGCCCCAATGGCTTCGGGCGCCTTCAACGCGATTACGTAGTTGTCGCCGGTGATGCGACCATAGATCTCGTAGCCCGCAACGCCGAGCGAGGAGTCTAGCCGGTCGGCCGTAGTCCATTCCGAGAGACTTCCGTCCAGCGTGATGCTGCCGACTGTTACTGGAGGCAGAGGCGGTGCAGCCGGCGCGACAGTGTAGGTAAAATTCGCGTAGCTGTTGGGCAGGAACACCCCGTTGTTGACATCGACGTAAACGTCTAGTTGCTGCGTGCCGCCCAGGCTGGCACCGGAGACAGCGAACTCGGCGACGGTGCGGTCGGCATTGAAGATGACATCCACGACGGCGCCCGGAACCAGCGTCTGACCGTCAGCGCCGGTATAGAGGCGAGGTACGCCGGCAGCGTCGAAGTTTATGTTGTATTCGGCGCCAGCGGCGAAGCCCCATACCTGATAACCGGTTGACAGATTACGGTCCGTGTTCAGCCACAGGGTCGTGTCTGCACCAATGGCCACCGGTGACTTCAGGGCGAAGACGAAGCTCTCCGCTGCGTAGCGCCCATAGAATTCGTAGCCGGCGACGCCGCTCTGCGCCGTGTCGAGGCGGTCGGCCACGGTCCAATCGGCCAACGAACCGTCCAGGGTGATGTCGCCGTACTGGGTCGCAAATTCGGCCTCGAACGTGCGCCCGCGAAACGTAATGGTGCCGTGATCGTCCTCGGCCTTCAGCGCGGCGATCTGTTCGGCAGTGAGATTGTCGCCAAGCACGAGCTGCGAGAAGAGATGGCCTTCGTCTCCAGGAGCGTCGACAGCGTTGATGCGGGAGTCCAGGAAATGGCCGATTTCCTCCAACAGGGCTCCCGTCAGGGCCTGGGTGTTGTCTGAATTGGCCTGGATGAACTGCCTCGAAACGAGGATCAACTCGCGGTCCGCCACGAACGCCGCATTCGCATCGTTGATCAGTCTGCCATCGACGACCCGTATGGATGGAAGGCAGCCCGATGCCAGCGATCGCAGCAACTCGTCTGCAAGACACAAATCGGCAGTTTCGCCAAAAGCTGTCTTGATTACGCTCTCGTAGTCCGGGCGCGTAACGAGAGAACCGAGAAGATCGGATGCTGCTTCTCGTACGTCATGGAAGAGGCGGCTCGACCGGAATTCGGGAGTGTTGTCGTACATGGCGATCCCCTGCGATACCAGTGATGTCCCTTGCAGCGCCTGCGCTAGCGCTCGCGGTACTCCGCCCCGCGCACCGATCATGAGATGGCAGCTTGAGCAGTTGGAGAACCCTCGCGAAACACGGTCGCTCCGATGCTGGAACGGAACAACCTCGTAGTCCTGATCGCAGTCAGAAATCGAGAAAATCGACCAGATGGATCTCATTCTTGTCGCATAAGGATTGTTGCTACACGAACAGACGTGCAGCCACGGCGTGCAGGAGCGGACACCGGCCTCCAGGCATCTCAAGACAGGCGGACCAGACAGTCTGGGAGAGAGATGGCGGTAGAAATTTCTTGGTTTTTCAAGGCTTTTTCAGGACTGCAATACATTGAAACCGGAGGAGAGAAGCGGTGAACACGTCAGCGGGCAATGCCACCGCACGTTAGCCAGTCACAGGGTTTCCATGCTCCATTCGACGGCCGCCCAATGCCGTTCCGCGAACGCCGCGTCCCAGAACTCCAAGACCGAACCTTCAGGCAATCGGAGCGCCAAAGATTCCGGGTCGTCGTCCATACCCAAAGTCCCCATGCCGGACATCTGGACGAGCAGCGAGAGGGCACCAAAAACATGATCCTGCCTGGGTGTGGCAAACTTTACCGTGGTAATGTGATCTGCCGCGCGGCTGTCGCTCTCGTGCATGCGAAGCACGAATTTCGTCCTTCGCAGCATGGTCTTTGGTCCTGCTTCGACGATCAGACTTGCCCGGGCAGCCTCTTCGACCGTTTCGAACCTGTCCATTGCAAGACGGACTGCGCGAAGTAGACAAAAGTCCTCGGCATTTCCGAACTGGCGGCGAGCGCTCTCAAGGCTCGACCAGGTATCCTTCTCGATGCCGACGATGAAATTCAGGGCTTCTGTCGAGCGGAACGCCCTTGCAAACATCTCGCGCAAGTCGACGTCGCCAAGCCGGCGCTTCTCGACCCGGGCCCAGTCAATGGTCTGCGACAGGCTGATTTCGTTCCTGAGAAAAAGCTGTTTCCAACGGCGATTGAACGCCACCGCTTCAGGCCCCGGAAGAATACAGCAGACCGCCAGACAGATTTTTCTCGGCCCAATCCATCTTGCATCCGGTGTATGTACATATGCACGATACAAGGGCTACGTCCTGTTGTCCGAGCTGGAAATCTGCGCAGTGCTCAGACTCTGAAGCTTTGCACCCGAGCATCAGCCCGGAGCACCGGCATGGCCTTTTGGAGGTGTTCGGGATCGCGATCGCTTGCAGGCCTTCGCCCGAGGTTTCAAGCATCGGATCAAGAACACTAGCGGACCGATCAGCAGAATCCGCAATGATCGCAATTTCCAATACTCACGCTCTGTACCGTCCTGGCCGCTTTGCACAACCGATAAAAACCGTTTTAGGTCAGACTACCTTTCAGCGGGCAAGCACGATCTGCGACGTGGCGGGCGGGCATCACCCGGCTTCGCATCGCTCAGGCATCATACCAGCGCCCGCCGATGAGACCGGGTCCGGCGTGCTTCGTCGCCATACTTGGATCACGCCTCGGCCCACGAGAACGTGTAAGAGATCAGCCGTGATCACTTAAGCTCGAGCGTGACTTCGACGCTATCAGGCTCGCCTGCCGAAGTCTGCGCAAAGCCAAGCTCACGCGTGAGCCTCAGCATGCGCGCATTCTCCCTCAGAACCTGTCCGATGATGCGCAACGCGCCACGCTGTCGAGAATAGTCGATAACCTTCTCCATCAGGCGCTTGCCGAGGCCCAGCCCCTGGTACTTCGAGTGCACGATGATCGCGAATTCCCCCTCGACGATATCAGGGTCGAATACCATCCGCACCGAGGCAATAGTGCATGGACCATCCGGCCCTTCAATCTCGGCGATGAAGGCCATCTCGCGGTCGTAGTCGATCTGAGTGAGACGCGCGAGCTGGCTATGCTCGAAGTGTCTGATCATGCCAAAGAACCGCAGATAAATGTCTCGACGATCCGTCGACTGCAGAAACGTCCGATGCTGCGCCTCATCCTCTGGCCGGATCGGCCGCACAGTGACCGACAGCCCGTTCATCACCTGCGTCTCGGTCAGATGCTTGGGGTAGGGACGGATCGCCAGCCGCGCCATGCCATTGCTTTCCGCCGAAGCGAGTTCGATGCGTGCATCGAGCGCGAGGATACCATTACCGTCGGCCAGCAGCGGATTGATGTCCATCTGTACGACTTCCGGCAAGTCCGTCACGAGTTGCGCGACCTTCACGATGCAAAATCTCACTGCATCGAGATCGGCGCCCGGCCGGTTCCGATAGCCGCCGAGTAGACGCGAGATCTTCGTCTCATCTATGAGCCGGCCCGCAAGTGCCATATTGATTGGCGGCAGACCAACGGCTCTGTCCCGCGTCAACTCGACAGCAGTGCCCCCCTCGCCGAACAGCACGACCGGGCCGAACACCGGATCGGTCTTGGCACCTAGGATGAGTTCGAACGAACCCGATCGCCGCGCCATCCGCTGCACGGTGAAACCCGCGATCCTGGCATCGGGCTTCAGTGCAGCGATCCTCTTGCGCATTGCCGCCAGACTGGCGGCGAGCTGCCCGGCGTTCTCGATATCGAGGACGACACCGCCGACATCGGACTTGTGGGAAATGTCCTGCGACAGGATCTTAAGCGCCACGGGGTAGCCGATGGCCTCGGCAGCCGACACCGCCTCGGCCTCGTCGGAGGCGATGCGGGTCTCTACCGTGGGAATCTGGTAGGCGGCGAGGATTGCCTTGGCCTCGGGCTCCGAGAGACTGGTGCGGCCTTCGCGGAGCGCACAGTCGATCACCTCGCGTGCGGTTTTCGTATCCGGCTCGAAGGCTTCCGGAACCGCCGGGGGCGCCTCCATAAGCAGCGCCTGATTCTGCTTGAACTGGACCAGGTTCGAGAAGGCGCCGATGGCATCTTCGGGAGTGTCGAAAGTGGCGTGATTGGAGCGTGCGAAGATACCCCGTGCCGCGTTCGCCGAGGCTCCACCAAGCCAGCACGACAGAACCGGGTGGCGATAACCCGCAAGCCTCGCCTCGACGGCTTCGGCAATCTCGGAACTCGGCACGATAGCGGTAGGTGCCTGCAGAAGCAGGATTGCGTCACATGCGTCGCTGGCCTGCAGAACATCCAGTGTATCGAGATAGCGGGCGACCGGAGCATCGCCGATGATATCGACAGGATTGGAACGCGACCAGTTATCAGGAAGGACGCGGTCCAGGCGAGCTATGGTTGCATCACTCAGCTTGGCGAGACGGCCGGCGCGACGACCGGCAAGAGCATCCGTCGCCATGACACCGGCACCGCCGCCGTTTGTCACGATCGCCAGCCGGTCACCCCTGACCGAAAACTCGCGGCCCAGCAACTCGGCTGCGTTGAAGAGATCCTCGATCTCATCCACCCGAAGCATGCCGGCCCTGCGGATCGCAGCGTCATACACGTCGTCAGCACCGGCAAGCGCACCGGTGTGGGTCGCGGCGGCGGCCGCACCTTCGGCATGCCTGCCGGCCTTGATGACGATCACCGGCTTATTGCGCGAGGCCGCGCGTGCCGCCGACATGAACTTGCGCGCGCCGGTGACAGATTCGATGTAGAGTAGTATCGCCTTGGTCTTGGCATCGCTGCCGAGATGATCGAGCAGGTCGCCAAAATCGACATCCCATGCATTGCCGATCGACACGAAATGGGAGAACCCGATGCCGCGGCTGTTTGCCCAATCGAGCACCGCGGTGGCGAGAGCGCCCGACTGGCTGACGAAGGCGAGCTTCCCCGACAACGCCGGAACGTGTGCAAAACTGGCGTTCAGTCCAGCATGAGGAGCCAAGACGCCAACGCAATTTGGCCCGACCACGCGCAGGAGGTGCGGGCGCGCGGCCATCAGGGTCTCCTTCTTCCAGTCGCGGCCGTCTTCCTTCTCAAGCACCTCGAAACCGGCGCTGAGAACAATTGCAGCCTTGGTACCCCTGGCGCCCAATTCGGATATGAGGTGGGGCACGGTGCGCGCCGAGGTACAGATCACGGCGAGTTCGGCCGGACGAGGCAACTCATCGATGCTCTTGTAGGCGAGAACACCCGCAACCTGTTCCCAACTCGGATTGACCGGCATGATCGGGCCATCGAACCCGCCCTCAAGAAGGTTGTGCATCACCGTCCTGCCGACACTGCCGATCCTATTGGATGCACCGATCACAGCGACGGACTTCGGCTCGAAGATGTACTTGAGGTTTCTGACAGTCATTCCGCCCTCTATCGTTCACGGTCTTCACCCTCGAGCGTACTAGCAGGCTTATGTAACAATGGATTTATGGAAGTGGATGTGGCGCTCAGAGGGGCTCAGCCGCTTCAGTATCGCAACCGCTTTGTCGACATGCTCCGGCGTAGGTGTCCTAACCCAGAGGAGCAGGCCACCCTTGTCGATTTGATCCTGCAGGTATTGTGCGTGCGCCGCGCCCACCCAACCGGCGAGCACACCGCCGATTGCCGCCCCCGCCCCGCCGGACAACAAGGCGCCGGCAATCGCAGCTGCAAGCGTGCCACCGGACGCGACTATCGCGCCCGCCGTGGCGACGGCACCGACGTAGAGCAGGCCGCCGACGAGTGCGCCCTCTGCGTCGCCGATGGAGGCACTCGAGACGAAGGCGGTGCGAGGGGCTTCAGGATCATCCTCAAGCTCCTCCACTCTTTCGTAGATGTGGCCAAGTTTTTCCACGACTGCATCTTCCCCAGCCAGCAAGCTGATCGCCGCGCGATCGAAGCCGGCACTCTCCAACTCCTCGACTGCGGTCTCAAGCGCCTCGGCGTCGTGGAAAATGATCGCAACCTCGCGGATCTCATGATCGTTCGACATGTTTCACACCTATTCAATTTGTACCGACGCAGCCGCATCCTATGATTGCATGCATCACTTCGACTTGATCCAGATCCATCACGCCCGGGGCGAGCGATAATGCGCCATTCGCGCCCGATATGCTCGGAGCGAGGAGTGCAAGAAATCCATGTCAACGCATCAGCTTTGACCCTCGTCAATGTCACGCAGCCGGGCGGGACTAAAATTTGAATGAACGATAATGAAAGCATTCGTCAGCCCCGCAAAACAATCCTTGCAAGGGCATGCAGCCGTCGATGCGCGGCGAAGCATATTGAGGCTGGCAACTCGGCCGATGACAGGCACTTGTTCAGTATTGAGTATCAACAAGCGAGAATGCGAAGATGCAAACGTCAAAATCCGCAACCGAGATCGGAACCGCCCCACTCGACCCTACCCAGTACGCGTTCGATACATGGCAGGGCATGTTCGCGCCAATGACATTTTGGGCAAACCTCGGCCACCACAGCTTCGCCACCGCCG
>JBJOGJ010000140.1:0-10032 GCA_046048295.1 Pseudomonadota bacterium
GGCACTTGTCGCCCGACACCGGTCCATCTCACCAGTGCGGTCACCTGCATTCGTGGCCCAGTCGGCCGCGAGTGCCGGCACGGGCAACCACTCCAGCTGATGGGAGTGCAAATGCGATCCAGGCCCCGCCTCCACCCGAACGCCCAGCTCGCGACAGTGCCCCAGATGAGGCGGATGCGACGGAGTATGTGGCATGCTGATGAAACGGGGATAACTCAAGGGCATATGGTTAGTGGGGCGTGCGCGGGAGTGAATGCCATTTATGGAAATCCTTGGACCCCAACAAGCTCGAGCCCCTGAACTTGATCATCGATTGCCGCTGCCAGGATTATCTGCCCTCCAGGGCCCGGACGCCAAACGACGCTGCCGCCACACGTGGTGCGCTGCAGCTGGCTGGACCTTATTGAGCAGGACAGTCGGGCATCGACGTGACGAGGGCGATCGCGATACTCTACGTCCTAGCCGAGCCGCAGAAGGAACGTTAGGCTGGCACTGACAAGCCCATTAGATCTATCGGGACGCGCTGACCGTACCTCTCAATTGTCGTTCCGTACCCGAGGGTTCCTGTGCTCAAAGCCATCGTAAGCGTCGTGTTGTTCCAGTCAGCTTGGGCAGCCTGCGCCTATGGCGCTGTACATGATCTCCCACAAATCGGGGTGCTGGGTTGTCTGGCGTCCCTTGCTGTCGGCATGCTGCTGGCCCGAAACCGACTAGGTTTGGTGGCCCTGGCCCTTTCACTGGGCCTCTACGGGTTGGTCGCAGAGACAGCGATACTGAAAGCCGGGCTCACCTCCTACAGCGCACCTGGGCCCTATCCGGGTATAGCGCCGATTTGGATCGTCGGCTTGTGGATGGCCTTTGCCACACTTATCGCCCCAGCGTTCGGATGGCTTCAGGGCCGTCTTGTTGTCGCAGGTGCCCTCGCCGCTGTGGCGGGGCCGATGTCCTACTACGCGGCGATGCGATTGGGCGCGCTCCAATTGGCCGAGCCTCAATGGGCCGGCTTGCTGGCCATCGCGGTGATGTGGGCGGTCGCGATGCCTCTCGCACTACAGGTTCGAGAGCGATTGATGGCAAATGCCTAACCGATGGAAAAAAGACGTCGGCGCCCAGACGCAAACTTTTCTGATGGGCGGACACTCAAGCTGAAAAAATTCAACAAGTGATGGTGCAGCGGCGGTGTCCCACCGGGTTCTAAGCCATTGAAATACGGATATTGTGGCATTCCGCCATGGGATTAAGCGGTTCAGGCTCGATTGGACCACAGCCGCCGAATGCGGCCTTTCTGCTTCTGAACGTGGAGCCGAGTTTATTTTTGACCGGCAAGCCGCTGGCAGCCGACACCATCCCCTGCCTACTTCAGCGGCACGGTGATCTGCAGGCGGCTTTTCAGGTTGGAGTCGTCCTGCCCGCCGAGCCCCTCGACCTCGGTGGTCGCCTCGAGGCGGTACTTGTCCTTCTCCGAAAACTTGAAGCCGCCGCCGATGGCGCTCTTGACGCCATTATGCTCGAGGGCATCGAGCCCCTTCGCATAGCCGAGGTCGAGCGTGCTCTTGTAATGCACGAACGGCTCGAGCTTTGCGCCCCCCTCGAGGTTGAGCTCGCGGCGAAACTCCGGTGTCACGGTAACCGTCTCCCGGGTCACCGGCAGCGCACCGTCATCCTCGGTGGCGCGCGACCAGGCGGCGTGCGGCGTGAAGCGCCACTTGCCGGCCTGCCAGTTGCCCTTGAGGCGGACGTCAGCCTGGCTCCGATCCGCGGCAATGCTGCCAGCTCCGGCAACGGCATCCTCACTCTCGCCCCACGCCGCGCGCGCATCGAGCGTGAGCCGTTCGGTGATCTTGGCGGTCGCGAAAGGGCCGACCATGTAGGTGCGGCCGGTGGCAGTCGTGGCGCCGCCGGCATCGAGCTGCTGCTCGCGGCTGTCGAACTCGGCCACCGTACCGACCTTGAGGCCCTTGCCGACGTCGACACCAACCCCGACCTTCGAGTGGCGCGCACGCGTATCTGCGTAGGCATCGCCCCCTTCCACCTTCGTCGTCGTCCACACGTCGACCAGCGGCTTGCGCCGAACCGGCGACGGCTTCTTCGCATCCTTCTGCCCCACAGCGGCCTTCGCCCGGGCCATCTTCTCGGCGGCGAGGCGGGCCTGGTGCGCGCGCCACTGGCTGACGCTCATGTGCATGAGCGTTGCGCCCTCGCCGGACGTCGCGGCAAGCGGCTGCGCCGCACCGCTGCACGCCGCACCGCCGGAGCAGTCCTCAGCCGCAGCGTTCGGGGCCATCGCAAGAGCCCACAGGTACATGGCACCCGTAACGCCCAGCAAACCGGACCACATGAAACTCGAATTCGACACCATCACGCCGTGCCACCTTCTGCCGACTGGCCGCATCATGTTCGGAGTGGCGCGGTTCTGGCCGCCAACTGTGGAAGTTTTGCGGCACTTCGCGGGCAGCATTCCTCACGTGCGCTCGAGCCGGTCGCGGAGCAGCAGCGCCGCGGCAAGCAGCTTGGCAACGACGCTTACCTGCGGCTGCAGCACCTCGGAGAAGAAGTCGGCAACGGGAACATGGCGCACGAGGGTATCCTCGCCCTCCCCGGCCACCCCGCCCGCTCCCGCGGCGAGCGCCGGATCGAGATCGCTCTGCGTGACGGCAACGTAGTAGAGGATGATGCGTTCGGAGCTGCCGCCGGGAGAGGTGTAGAAGGTAGCGATGAGTTCCAGGCGGTCGGCGGTGACGCGGTAGCCGGTCTCCTCGTACGTCTCGCGCACGGCACACGCCGCCGCGCTCTCCCCCTGCCCCACCATGCCGGCGACCGTCTCGTCGATCTGGCCGTCGTTCTGTGCCACCAGACGACCGCGCCTGCTGGCATAGACGAGCGTCGGCGCGCGGAACTGGCGCACGAACACGACCTCGCCGGTATCCGTGCGATGGAGCAGCACCGCCACCGCATCCCCGCGCTCGAAGACGAGCCAGTCGCGCTTCAGCGCACCACCGCGATGAAGCGGATGCGTCGTGGTCAGCTTGTCTATGGCGAAGAAGCGGTCGAACAGCCGCTCCTTGCCATGGATGACGACCTTTCCTGGCCGTCGAGGCGACTTGGCCAAAGTTTGCTCCGTCGGTTCGCTGACGATGCACAGGCTGACTGAAACCGGCGGCGGATGCAAGCGCGTCAGCCCCGACACTTCGTGGCGTTGCCGAGCCGACAGGATATCCGGTCGAACCCAAGGACATTCGCCGGGTGGTTCAATTGACAGTCGAGATAATGCTGCAGCGGCTTGGACAGCCACCAGCTGACCGAGAGCTCTCGCGTATAGGCAGTCCAGTCGCCAAGCTCCGACTTCCGCGGCACACATTCGCCTCTGGAATATCTTTTTTGCTTAGGCTGGTCCGGAAACACCCGTACGTGTACGAACCGGCTGCCCTTCTGCCTGTCCTCGCCCGTGCCGCCGGCCGAAACCTTCTCGCACAGGCGAACCGCCGCGATGCGCCCGCGCGCGGTCCGCGTCGCCATGATCGCCTGCACCGGTATCAACAGACCCGCCAGGGCCTCGCCCTTGTCGGCGTCGACATCCAACGGCACCTGCCCCGTCCCTGAGCCATGACTGATGCACGCGATGTTGTCGGGATGGCTTGGCTCGTTGGTGATGAGGATGACGACCGGCTTGGCGTCGTAGACGCGAGCCAGAACATCGACAAGCTCATAGGCACTCGTCGCCCCGAAGTTCTCGAAGTAGCCGCCATCCACGATCCGGTCGACGACCTTGCCGCTCTTATTGCGGATGTTTCCGTGCGGAGAGACGACAGGAAAGCGCGAGCTCATGCCGGCCACCGTGCTGACTCGCAATTCGATGTCTTCCGGCTGGTTGAAGTAGCGCCAGAAGCGGGCGCGCAGCCCTGGAATCCAGCCCTTCACCTCGTCTTCGGTATTGCTGATCTCGTAGTAGTCGTAGGCGTCTTCAAACAGCCTCTGCTTTCTCTTCCCAACAGTAAAGGTAGGCTTGAGATGCGAGACGAGAAGCCTGCGACCGGTGACGCCCGAGGTCGCGTTGGCGATCAGCAGCGGGCGCCAGCGCGTATCGTCCGGCGCAAGGCTGAGGAAGGATCGCTCCATTCCACGCCCTGCAGCGGCCCGGCTCCCTTCCGCGCGGCTCTCGGACACACTCGTCCAGAAATGGCGCTCCCAGGCGCGCTCGAGGCTGCTTGCCCTGTCGCCGAACAGGCGGAGGCCAATCGGATCCTTGTAGGCCATGTCGACAAGAACCGGCGACAGAAAATCCCCCGACAGGAGAACCTGCATGCACGCTTGCCAGGATGCGCTGCCGGAAGCCTGCTCAGGCTTCTCCTGCCGGCGCACGACCCTTAGCTCTACGGCCTCCCGGTACCACTGCGTGCTGGCCTTCTCGTGTTTCGCCCATTTGCAGGGCGGCTTCAGGCGCTCCCCCGCCGGAACCTCATGGAGCGCGGCGGCAAACATCGTTGCACCGAGAGAGGAGCCGGAAACGCTGGATATGGCGAACAGCCTGTGGGCGAACTTCGGATCGCGGTCGAGAATGTTGCCAAGCACGCTTGCAGTGAAGAAGCCGGCACGGCTGGCGCCGCCCGAAGCCGCCACGACAATCGGCTGGCAGTCGTCGTTGAACGCTACCTCCTCACCGCCGCAGTTGTGTTTCTTGTAGAGCCGGACCGCGCGATCCAGGCTCAACTGCCGGCCGGCATCATCGGCTGTCCCCTTGGCAATCGGCGGATCGAATGCGATGCGGCGCACGTTGTGGGCATCACCGAGCAGCCAGTTCGCGAGCAGGACGAATGCAACGAATGCGCCCAGGATAGGAACCCCGGAACGCTGCCCGTAATAGCTCGCGAACGTGAGCAGCGGCACCCAGGCGCTGAGAATCAAGGGCGCCAGAAGTGCCCGCCCGAGACCGATCGGATGATCGACGCCAGGCAGGAAGAAAGGAAAGCGAGCGATCATTTCCCCCGGCACGAACAGGAAGGCGATGAAAATGCCGGACAGCAGAATTGAGATGATCCAGAAATTGAAGTTGCCGTCCGCGTGATAACCGAACACGTAGTAGAGAAAGTAGAACGTCACGCTCGTCAGAAGGACGATTGTCGCCACCGCGATGCTCGGAAGGAACAGGAACAGGAAACCGTTGTACTCAGCCGCCCCTTGCTCCGAAACGGCACCAAACCGCATTTCGTATGCGACAGCGTAAATCGCTTCCCAGTTCTCCACATAGAGTAGGATGCAGAGCCACCACACCAGGGCGCCGGCCGCGATCGCCGCAAGCACGATGGGAAGCAGATGGATCGTCACCGGCCTCTGGACGAAACTCGTCCAGCCCCTGAACGACAGGCAGAGCGCCGCACAGGCAATCGTCGTCTGGATGATGAGAAGCAGGTGGAACTGCGAATAGGCCGAAAGGCTCTCGAATTCCGACGAGGGAACTGAATGCAGATTTCGTAGCGCGCTGATCTCACTGATCAGTATCGCAACGAAACATGACGCGGTGAGCGCCAACGGCACGGCAGCTCGCATGAACCCGCTCCACCGGCTCCGCCGGACAGAGTTGGGAATTTCGATGCGGAAACGCGAACTGCGGGGATCGCTGTCGTCCTCGCTCTTCTTGATCATCCAGCAGGACCAGAAGTAGAGGACGACGGCCCAGAAGTAGACCAGGAACAGGTGGAACACGGCCCAGAAAATGTAGCCGTTGTAGATATAGGGATTAGGTCCGAACCCGTAGTCCCGGAGGAATGGCGGCAGCGCCGTCTGATTGTTCGGGATCTCAAGGAACATGTCCTGCGCCGGCGCCGTGAGCCCGAAGATCGCCAGCCCAAGAAGCGCACTGAGCAGCGGTATCCGGCACAACCAGAGCAGCCAGACGAAGTATCGGAGATGATGCCAGAATGGCCTCACATGACTGGTGAAGTCGCGGTCCGGAAGGCGCCCGTCCAACGATCCGCCCGCACCATCCACGCCCCGAACGGTCTCATCCGTTACCGCCATGGCAGCCCCCTGCAACGCCACAAACAAAATCGATCAACGTCTACCGCCTGAACATACCAGCAATATCCTGCATCGATATCGACGCAGGCAAATCGAACACCTCAAGTACAGACACATTAGTGCCGTCCGTTGCCGTGACGCAACAAGACCGACGGACGCCGGCAGCGAACAGCACACACCGGCGAGGCTCGCCGATGTCTATCCATTCGCCGCCTACTCCTTCTTCTTTTTCTTCTTGCGCTCCGGCATCACGGCCTTGGCTGCCGCACGGATGTGATCGGGAGCGTTTATGGTTTCGTTCACGCGCTGCGCGATTTCCTCGCCGCTGACGGGATCTATGGAAATCTGCTGCTTGCCTGCCTCGTTGAGAAAATTCTTGTCCGCCATAGTCGAGGCGAACGCCTTGCGCAGCAAGGCGACGCGATCTGCAGGGACGTTCGGCGGCGCGAGGAATGGGCGCCCGAGCAGGATCGGCGACGAAACGAGCTTCAGGATCTGGCGCTGATCGTCCGTTTCGGCAAGTTCAGTGAGCAAGGGCACGTCCGGCAGATCCTTCTCGCGCTTCGGGCCGACTTGCACCAGGAAGACGATCTTCTTTTCCTTGATCCAGTCCGGCTTGTTCGAGACGATCGATTCATAGCTGCCCGACCGTGCCAGGATTTCACCGCGATCGAGCGCAAGGTCGACGATGTTCGAACTCTTGTAGCCGGTGACGATCTTGAACTTGGTACCGAGCACCTTGTTCATCACTGTCGGAAAGATGACGATGCTCGATGCCGGTCCGGTTCCTCCGAGCACGATCTCCTTCTTCTTGACGTCGGCAATGCTCTTCACGCCCGCCGTATGCCAGGCGATCGTGACCGAGTTCGAGTTGCCCGTCGAACCGAGCCAGTTGAACTTGCGCGCATCGAAGCGCACGCCACCGCCGTCCATCGCCTGATGCAGGGGAATGGCGTTGTTGATCGTGGCGAGAACCGTGCCGTCCTGGGGCGCGTTCACGTACATGAAGTTGGTGGCGAGCAGGTTGCCGCCGCCCGGCATGTTCTGCACGATGATCGTCGGATTGCCGGCAATGTACTGCGGCATCATCCGCGCGACCGCGCGCGCGATCGTGTCGTAGGAACCACCGACCCCTGTCGAGGTGATGATCTTCATCGTCTTGCCCTTGTAGAAATCCTCGCCAAGGGCGGGCGCGGCGAACAGGGCGCAGACGGCGGCGCCGGTGAGAACTGAGCGGAACATGCTTCCTCCATTGTTGCAGGCGAGCCCGTTGACCGGGCCTCTGGTTCGGGTAATTCGCGATACCGTCACGAATAGCGAGAAAAGTCGTAGCCCTCCTTGGCGATGATCTCCAGGAGGAACGGGCGCCCTTTCGAAGTCTCGTCGAGGCCGTCCTTGATCGCCCCCTTTATATCGCCAGGCTTCTCAACGCGGCGCGCGGCAACATTCAGCCCCTCGGCAACCTTGGAATAATTGCCCCCGACCGCCATCGCGTTGTACTTCTCCGTTGCCTTCGTCAGCACATCGCGCTCGCACGCCATCACCGAGTTGTTGAACACAACCGTCATGATGCCGATGCCGTAGCGCGAGGCGGTCTCGATATCCATGCCCGTCATGCCGAACGAACAGTCACCCATCACGTTGATGCAGAGCTTGTCGGGCGCCGCGAGCTTTGCACCCATGGAAATCCCAAGCCCGTAACCGAGCTGGGTCGACTTGCCCCAACCCATGTAGTTGCCGGCCTTCGTCGTCTCCCAGAACGGTAGCGTCTGCTCGCGCGGGCTGCCGGAATCGTGCGTGACGATCGTGTTGTCGCGATCGACAGTCTGCAACAGCTCGCCAATGACTCGATACTGGTTGATCGGCACCTCGCCGGACTCGAAATGCTTCTTCCATTCCGCGCGCCACTCGGCCTTGACAGCAGCGATCTCCTCCTTGAGCGCAGCGACGGCGCTCGCCGGTTTCCCACCCTTCTGGCGCCCTACCTCGGCAATGACCGCGGCGACGACCAGCAACGCATCGCCGACGACGGAGTGATCCGCGCGGCAGTCTTTGTTGATGTCGGAGAAGTCGTTGGTCGAATGGATGATGGTCTTTCCAACCGGCAGCGGCGGTCCGAACGATGTGCGCGTCATGCTGGAGCCGATGGCAAATACGAGGTCGGCCTTTTTCATGAAATGCTGGTAGGCCTTCGGCCGCGAGCGTGTCGAAGCACCGAGCACGAGCGGATGGTTCTCCGGCACTGCCCCCTTGCCGGGATTGGTCATGACGATCGGCGCACCGATCAGCCCGGCAAGTTCGAGCAGCGCGTCGCTGGCGTCGGCATAGAGAACGCCCTGGCCGGCCCACAGCACCGGGTTCTTGGCGGCAAGCAGCATGCGGACCGCCGCCTCGACGGCCTCAGGATCCGGAGCGCAACGCTGCATCGGCACCGGGCGATAATCGAGTTCGCCCTGGAACTCTGCATCGAACACGTCGACCGGAATCTCGACGAGCACCGGCCCGCCCTTGCCGGAACGCATCGCCTGGTAGGCGCGGCGCATGACGTCAGGAATTTCCTGCACCGAGTGCGGCATCGCAGTATACTTCGTAACGGGCCGAAACACCTCGGCGGCACGGAACGTCGGGCGCGTATACTGGCGCGACGGCGCGAAACCAGCCGGAATGACGAGCATCGGCACGTTCTCGGAATAGGCCTGGGCGACGCCGGCAAAGGCATTCTCGATGCCCGGCCCGTGCTGCGCCGCGAAGACGCCGTTCTGGCGCCCCTTCCTGATGCGCGAGAAGCCATCCGCCATGCCGACACCGATGCGCTCCTGGCGGCAGAGGAAAGGCTTGACATCAAGCTCCGCACACGCATCTATCAGCGGGTTTCTGGGATAGGCCGCGAGAAACTCCGTGCCCTCCCGCTTCAGGATTTCAGCAACGATCTGGGCACCGTTTCTTGCCACGGGCATTCCTCCGACAAACGTTGTTCTTATACAGGTGGGTTATTCAGCGGCGAGTGGCATCGCACGCACGCGCTCATAGACCTTCTCGGCGAAGTCGTTCTGCCCGAGCGGCGCCTCGTAGCGGGCAGAGCGGACGCGGAAGCTGGCCGGATCGATACCGGGCAGCGGCTTGCCGGCCTTCATGTCCTCGAGGGTCTGGAGCAGCAGGCGGCGCAACTTGACGATCGCGGAATCGCCGATCAGCAGATGCTCCTTCGTTCGGTCTGCGATCGGTCCCATCGATTCCTGCACGCCGCAGTCCTGTACGCCGAGGCCCTTCATGCCCGTATAGGACTTGCCGCTCGACTGCAACTCACGGTCGATGAGGTAGTCGTTGGCCTTGTTGGCGACGGCAATATCCGCACCAGGAATGTTCTCCGTATGGATACCCTCATGGGCTTTAGAGCGCTCGAGTTCTTCCTCCGTCAATGCCCGGTCGGGGTGGAAGTCGATGCTGTAGAGCATGGTGTTCTCGTCATCGATCGGCATCCACATGTGCGCGGCGTGGGGCACGGAGGAGATGATCTTGTGGAACGGCATCAGCATGATGTTGATGTTCCACATCACGTTGTTGCCGGGCATTACGCGGCCGGTGCCGACGGCGAAGCCGAAGTCCATGGAGGCGACCTCGTAAAAGGATGGCACCACCCGCCGGCTCGATTCCACGTGGCCGCCATGCAGGAACGTCAGGTGCGGCGCGTCGAATCCGCCTTCCACGCCCTGCAGCCAGTTGCATTCCTGGATGTGGCGCGTCGCAAAGCGTTGGTCCGCCGGCACCATCGTCCATTCGAGATCGGGAAACGGCGGCTGATGCTCTTTCGGGCCCATGTAGGCGAAGACAGTATCGCCGCGCTCGATACACGGATAGGAATTGATGCGGAGCTGCTTCTTGATTGCCTCGAGGCGCGTGTCGTCCGTACCAGGCGCTACGCAGGGAACGTCGACGCAGTTGCCGGCGACGTCGAACTTTATGCCGTGGTAAACGCAGCGCAGACCGTTGTCCTCGTTGCGCCCGAAGTACATCGAG
>JBJOGJ010000141.1:0-9977 GCA_046048295.1 Pseudomonadota bacterium
GCTGCGTCTCTACGATTGCAAGACGATCAAGATCGACGTGTCGAAGCGCTCGAAAGAGGACATGGGCTTCTGGCACCGCAACTGCGACGCGCACGAGATCATCTTCTGCGTCAAGGGGGCGCTGCACTGGGAGACGGAGATGGGCGAGCGCATCCTGCGCCCGGGCGACATGATGCTGATCCCGCGCGGCATTGCGCACCGCTCGCGTCTGTGTGCCGAGTCGGAGGCCGAGAACGTGCTTGTCGAGCTGAAGATCGCCGAGCCGATGGAATACGTCGGCGAGAAGAAGTAATCGCGCGACGCGTGATTTGAGTTCGAGGGGCGTTGCCCCTCGAGCACCCTGCCAGGGACTGGTCCCTGGACCCGCTGACAGGGGCATGAACGAACGGGAACGAGAGCGATGGAAATCAAGGCCAACGGTGTGACGTTCAATTGTGTCGTCGAGGGCAAGGAAGGGGCGCCGTGGATCACGTTCTCGCATGCGCTCGCCAACAACCTGACGCTTTGGGACGAAAGCGCAGCGATGCTGTCCCGGGATTTCCGCATCCTGCGCTATGACCATCGGGGCCATGGCAAGAGCGAGCCGGTGCCCGGGCCATATACGTTCCCCATGCTGATCGACGATGTGCTGCGTCTCTGGGATGCGCTTGACATCAAGCAGAGCCACTGGGTGGGATTGTCGATCGGCGGCATGATCGGGTACGGGCTTGGCATCCATCATGGCGAGCGGGTGAAGTCCATCGTCGCTTGCGACTCGCGGCCCGACGCGCCGCCGGACTACGCCGCCTACTTCCAGTACCGGATCGACACGGCCAGGGAGAAGGGCATGGAGGGGCTGGTCGAGCCGACCGTCGAACGCTGGTTCACGCCGGAGTTCCGCGCCAAGAACCCGCCGGTTCTGGACCGCGTGCGCGAGATGATCCGCACGACGAACCCGATCGGGCACGAGGGCAACTGCGAAGCGTTGAAGACGCTCGCCTACGGGCCGGAGCTCCACAAGATCAAGGTGCCAACGCTGATCCTCGGCGGGGCCAAGGACAAGGGCGCGCCGCCGGAAGCGCTGGCCGAGGCGGCAGCGAAGATCCCGGGTGCCGAGCATGTCGTGATACCGGACGCGGGACACATCACGGCGCTGGAGAACCCGGAGGCATTCGGGAAGGCGCTGAAGGATTGGTTTGCGAAGGTCGGGTAGGGGTGGAGTAGTCCGGGGTAAGACTATTCCCGGGCTCAGGATGTCTGCGTCGCGGGCCGTGAGGCGCGCGGCACATCGCGGGCAATGCGTTCAAGCAAGAACGGGTTGCGAATGTAGAGCCCGTTACTCGCGCATTCCTGGATGCCGCCAAGCTTCTTGAGCTCGACGAGAGCCTTGCCGAGCGTCTCGATGTCAATGTGCAAGAGCCCCGCGACTGCATCGGAATGTATCGCTTCGTCGATCCTCAGCGGGTCCCGTTGTTCCCGCGCGTTCATGCGCGAGACTGCGATCAGGAAGCCTGCGAGTTTCTGATGCGGTTCCTTGGGTGAGGTCGCCGTGCAGACCGCGCGACGCTGATAGAATTCCCGTTCGGTCTCCTCAGCCCGCCTCTGGCTCGCTGTTGGTGCATGGTCCGCGAGGAGAAAGAAATTATCCAGCGGCCAGCAACTGACCATGGTCTCGGTCAGCGAGACGGCTCCGCAGGTGTGTTCGTCGAACAATCCGGTGCCGAATACCTCGCCGGGGCCCACCAGCTCGATCGTTTCGGGATCGCCATCCGGTGAGGTCCAGGTGATCCCAACCGTGCCTGCTTCGACGCGGTAGAAGTGGGCTTTTCTTTCGCCGGCGTCGAACAGGATTTCGCCTTTGGCAAAGTGTGCCGCGGAAACGCGTGCCGGGGTCCAGGGAGCCGCCTTCTGCTTCGCTCCGCGCCACCCATCCTGCCGGACCCCGCCCGGGATCTGTTTGAGGCCGCTAGCCATGACGCATCACCTTCGGAACGCAGCGACAAAAACTACCGTCTGCACAACGTTTTATCTTGACAGTTTTATTTTTGTCACATTTGCGATGGCCGATCAATAGTGATCGGTGTTCGGTGCAGATGGGGAGCCGAGACCTGAAAAGCAACGATCAGGACGGCCAGGCGCTCGCGGGGACGTAGACCTCGCCAGTCATGAGGCGGCGGGCGGTGCGGGTGAAGCCGATGCCGGTGATGTCGGGGGAGGCGCGGGGGCCGGTGTATTCGATCAGGGTGTCGAGGGTGCCGACGGGGTGCTCGATGGCGATGGTCTGGCGGGGGGCGTCCGAGATGCGGGCTAGCCCATAGAGGATGGTGCCCTGGCGGATGCAGGCGGCGGCGAGGCACTGGCTGCCGACGAGCGGGAAGGTGCGGTGGCAGGTGGCGGGGACCATGTAGCGGGCGTTGATGGTGCCACCATGGCGCGCTTCCGAGACGATGCAGAATTTCGGGATAACGCTGCCGGTCGGGTCGCCGAGACCCATGGCGTGCGAGGCGGCGACGCGGACGCGCTCGAGCTTTTCGAAGAAGGTGCGGTTGGCGTCGATCTCGCCGGGCGTCTCGTAGCCGGTGAGGTCCATCTGTTCGGCGCGGGCGATGACCATCGGGATGGCGGCGTCGACGCAGGAAACCTCGACACCCTCGATGAGGTCTATCGCGTTGCCGGTAGGGAGCAGCCTGCCGGTGCGGGTGCCGACGAGGTTGGTGAAGAAGAGCTCGATCGGAGCGGCGGTGCCGGGGACGCCGTCGATCGCCGTGTCGCCCTCATAGGTGATCCTGCCGCCGGGCGTCTGGATGACGGCGTGGATGATGGCGTTGGTGTTGACGTTGAAGATGCGGACGCGGGTCTCGGGGTCGGTGGCGGAGACGATGCCGGTCTCGATAGCGAAGGGGCCGACGGCCGAGGTGAGGTTGCCGCAGTTGGGCTTGAAGTCGACGCGGGCCTCATCGATCAGCACCTGGCCGAAGAGGAAGTCGACGTCGGCGTCGGGGCGGGCCGAGGGACCGACCATGGCGGCCTTGCTGGTGAGCCAATCGGCGCCGCCGAGGCCGTCGATCTGGCGCGGGTCGGGCGAGCCCATGACGGCCAGGAGAAAGCGCTCGAGGTCGGCGCGACCGGTGGGAACGTCGGACAGGCGGAAGTAGGGGCCCTTGGACGTGCCGCCGCGCATCAGCGTGCAGGGGACCGCGACCTGGCTCATGTTGCCTCGCTCACTCGAGTGTTGCCGCGCTGGCGCATGGGTTGCCACCCTCCGATGCAATCGTTAAGCGCAATGTTTCACGTGGGAAGTTCCAGAACAAGTGACAGGGGAAGAAAGCCAATGGGCGCGCTCGAGGGTATCAGGGTGATCGATTTCGCGCGGATCCTGGCGGGGCCATGGGCGACGCAGTTCCTCGGCGATCTCGGCGCGGAGGTGATCAAGATCGAGCGGCCGGGGACTGGCGACGATACGCGCGGTTGGGGGCCGCCGTTCCTCAAGGGGGGCGATGGCGCGGCGCTCCCGGACGCAGCCTATTTCTGCTGCACGAACCGGAACAAGAAGTCGGTGGCGATCGATATCGAGAAGCCGGCGGGGCAGGAACTCGTCAAGCGGCTGGTGGCCAAGTCGGACGTGGTGATCGAGAACTTCAAGGTCGGCGGGCTCGCCAAGTACGGGCTCGATTACGCGAGCCTCAAGGCGGTGAAGCCCGATATCATCTACTGCTCGATCACCGGGTTCGGGCAGGACGGGCCACGGGCGCACGAAGCCGGCTACGACGTGATGATCCAGGGCATGGGCGGGTTGATGAGCATCACCGGCAAGCCGGACAGCGAGCCGGGTGGCGGGCCGGTCAAGGTCGGCGTGGCGCTGGTCGACGTGATCACGGGGCTCTATGCGTCGAACGCGATCCTGGCGGCGCTCAGGCACCGGGACCTGACGGGCGAGGGCCAGCATATCGATCTCGCCCTGCTCGATTGCCTCGTCGCGGCGCTCGCCAACCAGTCGCACGGGTATCTCGAGCATGGCACGGTGCCGGGGCGGCTCGGCACGGCGCATCCCAACATCGCACCCTACGAAGCGTTCCCGACCAAGGACGGACACGTCATTCTCGCCATCGGCAACGACGGGCAGTTCCAGCGGTTCTGCAAGCTCGCGGGGCTCGAGCATCTGCCGGCGGATCCGGACTACGCCACGAACCGGGCGCGGGTGGCGAACCGGAAGGTGCTGATCCCGCTGATGCAGGAGACGCTCAGGACGAAGACTTCGGCGGAGTGGATGGCGCTGTGCTCGACGAATGCGGTGCCGATGGGGCCGATCAATACGATCGACCAGGTGTTCGCCGATCCGCAGGTGCAACACCGGCAGGTGGCGCGGCGCCTGGCGCATACGGCAGCAGGCGAGGTGGCGACGGTCGCCAACCCGGTACGGATGTCGGCGACGCCGGCGGAGTATCGGATGGGCCCGCCGGTACTCGGCGAGCACACTGAAGAGGTGCTTCGGGACGTGCTCGGGATGAGCGAGGGTGAGGTGTCCGCCCTCGCCGATGCGGCCGCAATCGAGGCGGCTACTTCTTCTTGCCGCCGCCCCGGATCGTGACGATCCGTTCGATGATGGCGGGCGGGGTCGCTGCGACGCCAGCCACGATCTCCTGCAGTTTGGCGCCCGGCGTTGGCGCGAGGTCGAACTTGCGCTTCGCGGCATCGTCGATGAACTGCTTGTCGGCTACGGTGGCATCGAAGGCCTGGCGCATGGTGGATAGCACGGCTGGCGTCACCTTGGGCGGTACCACATAGGGCCGGCCGACGGCCTGGAACGCCACAACGGCATCGAGCATCTGGCGCTGGTCGTCGGTCTTGGCAAAGTCGTAGATCGAGGGAACGCCGCTGACCTCCTGGCTCGGCTCCTTCGCATAATGCACGATCGGCACGATCTTCTTGTCACGGATCAGATCATAATTCCGGGACTTGAGGCTGCCCCACTGGATGACACCGATACCGTTCACCTCGCCGCGCTGCATGGCGAGCATGCTCTGGCTCGAGCCCTTGTAGCCTTCGACGAGCTTCAGTCGGGTGCCGAGAATTGCATTCATCAGAGGGGGATACTCGCTCGATGGACCGCCACTGCTGCCGACCACGAACTCCTTCTCGAAGACTTCCTTGAAGCTCTTGATCGGAGCTTCGTGCCAGGCGACCGTGACGTAGGTGTCGGTATGCAGGCTGCCGATCCAGCCGAGATCGCGGGAGTCGTACTTGGCCTTGGCCGGGGAATACAGCGGGTGTGTTGCAGCCGCCGGACTGACGGCGCCAATTATCGTGCCGTCGCCGGCTACGATATTTGCGAGGTAGTTCGAGAGGATGAGGCTGCCTGCTCCGGGCATGTTCTGGACGACGAAAGTCGGGTTGCCGGGGATATGGCGACCCATGTGCAGGGCGAGCAGGCGGCCGTAGGCGTCGAAGCCGCCGCCGGTGCCGGAGCCGATTATCATGCGGATCGACTTGCCCTTGTAGTCGACGCCCTGGGCACGGACGGCCAGCGGTGCCGTCAGGATACAGGATGCCAAGGCTGCGGCGACGAGCCGGCGGCCAGTCCAAGCGGACATGATGTGTTCCTTCACTTTTTGCCGGTTATCAGAAGTGTCTTGTCGGGATGTGCGACACCGCTCCGGCATGCGGTGCCGCCGATGACGATTGGCGCCTCAGGCCGCTTTCGCGAACTGTGCCTTCACGTCGGCCTCGAAGGCGTAGACCTTCTGGACGCTGGGGCGGGCGAGCATGCGGTCGAAGTGGGCCTGGCAGTTCTTCAGGTGGGCGAGGTCCAGCTTGAATTCGTGGGCGCGGCGGAAGCACCAGAAGAAGTGGGCGTCGGGCGCTGTGTAGTGGTCGAAGAAAAACTCGCGGCCGGCGAGCATCTGATCCGCAACGCCGAAGTTTTCGAGTGCCATCTCGACGGCGGCCTGGCGGACGCTCGCCTCGCCGGCTTCGCCCTGGCCGCCATGCTTGGCCGGGCCATTGATGCGGGCGAGGTGAGGGTGGATGCCGCCAGAGCACCAGGAGAGGAGCGAGAGAGCGCGCATGTAGTCCCAGCGGTCGGCGGGCATCAGCTTTGCGGCAGGGAAAGCGTCGGCAATCCAGGCGTTTATCGCGACATTCTCGGTGAGCGGTTTGCCGTCCACGACGAGCGAAGGGATCTTATGTTTAGGGTTGATCGCCATGTACTCAGGCGTCATCTGCTGCTTCTTGCGCATGTTGATGAGCTCGACCTCGAAGTCGGCGCCGGCCTCGGTGAGGTTGACGTAGGGGACAAGGGCGCAGGTGGTCGGCGCGTAGTAAAGCTTCAGGTTCATCGGGCGTCTCCGGGCTATTTCGGCGGTGGTGCAGCGCCCCGCCGCGGTTATTCACGCGCCGATCATAGGCCTGGACGAGAGCCGCGCGCTACCGCAAACGACAAGGAGCGCGGACCGATCAGCCCGCGCTCCGCCGCTCCGCCCTCTCGCGCGCAATGCCTCAGAGTTTTTCTTCAGCCTTCGTGCCTGGCTCGTAGTGTTCGTAGACGATGACGGGGATGCCGGCGTCAGCAAGGTGCTGGGCGATGAGTGGCTCAACCTCGGACCAGTCCAGCCCGCCGACACCGGTTGCGAGGCGGGGCAGGGCCACGGAGCGAAGGCCGTCTCTCGCGATGATGTCGCGCAACTCCTTCAATGCGTGCGAAACGTTATGAACGGTGGCCTTGCCGGGATGGGCCTTCTTGTCGGGTGCGGGGTCCTGGGTCATCAGGTTGACGACGACGCGCTCAGGACCGGCCCACAGCCAGGCATGGCCAGGCTTTGGATTTTCGAGATGGCAATAGTGGCGGAAATCCTTCGCCATTGCCGGATGGCGCTCACGAAGTGCCAGCGCCAAGCCCTGGTTGAAGTGATCGTGAGGTGCAACGCCATGTGCAATGGCCTGTGCCGCGCTCAGTAGTATGTCTCCGCGGACCTTCGTGATCATCAGTAGTCTCCCGTTCTCTTGCGTCGCCCGACGATGAGCGCTGGTGATGCGGTACGCATTGACCTGACGCAATGCCATGCGGGAGAGGGGGGGGCGTTAACGCCCGTTTAACCGCTTGCGGCTACACATTTCGGACCACTCCGGAACTTGGAGCGCGCGCGATGAGCACCGCAGAGATTTTCGACTTCGAGCGGATCAGTCAGGCAGGCCGGATCAGCGACGAAGACGTCGCGGCGCTGCGCAAGGCATTCTTCGAGGATGGCGACATCGACGCCAGCGAGGCAGGCGCGATATTCCGGCTCGGCGAGACGTGCAAGGGCGAAAGCGACGCCTGGCCGCTGTTCCTCGTCGAGGCGCTGACGGACTACATCGTCTTCCAGACCGAGCCGCGTGGCTATGTGTCCAATGAGCAGGCAGAGTGGCTCATCGAGCATATCCGCCGCGATGGCGATTTCGCGAGCCCGACGGAACTCGAACTCCTCTTGAAGATTCTCGAAGCCTCTACCGAGACGCCGAGGGCGCTTGCTGCTTTCGCGCTCGATCAGGCCAAGCACGCGGTGCTCAACGGTTCGGGGAGTATCGTGGGTGGGGAAGAATTCAGGCCGGGCGTGATCGGCAAGGCGGAGGTGGATATTCTGCGCCGCTTGCTCTACGCAGTCGGCGGCTCCGGAAACATCGCGATCACGCGCGAGGAGGCGGAGCTGTTGTTCGACCTCAACGATGCGACGATCGAGGCGGAGAACCATTCCGCATGGTCGGACCTGTTCACGAAGGCGATCCTCAACCACCTGATGGCCGGCAACCACTATGTGGCGCCGAGCCGCGAGCGGGCGCTGAGGATCAGCAAGTGGCTCGACGCACCGAATGCAGGCGTTGGTGGGTTCTTCGGCAAGCTGTTCACGAACGAGATGCTGAGCGTCAAGGGATTCTACGAGGCGATGGGCGACAGCGACTGGCGCCAGACGCGGCTCGAGAAGATGGAGGAGGCGGCGCACGCGGCCGAGGCCATCACGAGAGGGGAGGCGCAATGGCTCGCCGCGCGCATCGGCCGCGACGGCAACCTGCATGAGAACGAGAAAGCGATCCTAAGGTTCATCCGCGACGAATGTCCGGAATTGCATCCGGGCCTCGAAGCGCTGATGGGGCGGCTCTAGCAACAGCAGCAAGAGCGGCGGGGGGGCAGGCTCAAGCCTGCGCGCCCCGTAGTTCCTGACGCAGGCCAACTGCTACTTCAGGATATCGTCAAGCTTCTTCATCTTTTCCTTGGGCACAGCCGCGACGCGCCGCACGATGGCGGAGATCTCGTCGCCGGTTACCATGTCGATGTCACGCTTGAGCTTCTTGGCGTCAGCCATGAAGGCATCGTCCTCGACAAGGCCGAGGAATGCCTTGCGGATGGCTGCCAGACGATCGGCAGGAACGCCCGGAGCCATCGCATATGGGCGGCCGAGAACGGTGGTCGAGAGCTGGATGTTGAAGAAGTCCATCACGTCGTCGACAGTGTAGCCCGGCTGTGTGCGGTCCTTGGTCACGAAGTCCGAAAACATTGGAACGCCGAGCTTCGTCATGTCGGCATTCGGCTTCAGTGCAACCTGCACGACGGGCGCGATGGCGCCGTCCTTGATGGCCTTGGCATGGTTCTTCTGGAACGAGGCCCAGGACTGGCAAACGGCATTGAGCTCGTTGCGCTCGATGGCGAGGCCAACGTCTACGGAGGACTTGTAGCCGCGGACGATCTTGATCTTGGCGCCAAGCAGCTTGTTGAACAGCGACGGATACTGCTCGAGTGCGTTGGGACCGGTGCTGCCGGCGATGACCTCGCGGGTGAAGACCTCGCCGAACGACTTTATGCCGGTGCGGGTGGCAACAGCGCATACGCCCGGCTCGCTGGTCAGGCTGCCCAGCCAGTTGAGCTCCGTTGCCTTGAATTTGGGGCCGGGCTGTCCGAGGATCTGCACCATTGCGATCTCACGCTGGAGCGCGCCGATGATTGTGCCGTCCTTGGGAAGAACGTTGACCATGTGATTGGTCGCAGCCACAGATGCGGCTGCCGGCATGTTCTGGGAGATGATGGTCGGGTTGCCGGGAATGAGGCGGGCGATATGGCGGGCGACGAGCCGCGCATAGGTGTCGTAGCCGCCGCCAACGCCTGAGCCGATCAGGATCGTTACGCGATTGCCCTTGTAGAATTCGGTGACGGACTGTGCACTGGCAGATAGTGCATGGGACGCCGCAAGGACGGCGGTCCCCAAGGCGACGCAGAGGATCCTGTAGCTGGAACGTGCCACGTAGCATTTCCTTCCCTGGTGGATTTCTTAAGGGTATCCACCAAGGTTATCATCTGCGCTTGCGGTCCGGCAAGCTCAGGCGGCAGGGGCTGCGCCGTTTGTCAAAGGTGCCGCGAGTTTCGTGGCGACACGGACGTCCTTGCCGGATTTTTTCGGTGCATCGTCGAGGGCTTTCAAGGAACCGGAGATCCTGGCGCCTTCCTCCGCGGCGAATACCTTGTGGTAGATGTCGCATGCCGCGTCCGCGGTCTTCTCGAGCCGGACAGTCTCCGCCTTCACGACGCCCTTGACGCTGCCGCGCACGATGATCTCCTTGGCGTCGACACCGCCTTCGACGAGCGCGCCCTTGTCGACGATGAGCAAATTGCAGACGATGTTGCCGATCACCTTGCCCTTGACGAGAATGTCGGCCTCGCTTTCGAGGTCGCCGCGCATGGTCAGGCATTCGTCGACGATCGACTGGCCGCCCTGGTTCTTGACGGAAATGGACATGGCAGAGGCCTCCGGCTTGTCGGTTGAGCGGTCTGAATGTGTGGTGCCGGTGGCTGAGTTTCCGGCGTCGGACTTCCAGGAATTAAGCATGGATCGAACTCACTCCTTGTTCCCGCACCCGTTCCATAAGCGCACAATACGCACACGGAAATTGGGTTGAAGGACCAAATGCAAGCGGTGTGCCATCCGGAAGATCGAAGCGCGCAAACGCGAGCGGCGGCCCGGAGGACCGCCGTT
>JBJOGJ010000142.1:0-9953 GCA_046048295.1 Pseudomonadota bacterium
AAGTACGAGGTGACGTTCGATGAGTGGGACGCGTGCATTGCCGCTGGAGGATGCAAGCACCGCCCCGGGGATGAAGGATGGGGTCGTGGCAGGCGGCCGGTTATCAACGTCTCCTGGAATGACGCCAAGGAGTACGTTGCCTGGCTGTCTAAGACGACGGGCAAATCCTATCGCATGCTCTCCGAAGCAGAGTGGGAGTACGCAGCGCGGGCAGGCACGACGACGCCGTTCTCGACGGGAGAAACTATCAGCACCGAACAAGCCAACTATGACGGCAATTACACCTATGCCGGCGGTTCGAAGGGCACCGACAGGAGAAAGATGGTTCCTGTCGGCTCTTTCAAGCCGAACGCCTTCGGGCTCCACGACATGCACGGCAACGTCTGGGAATGGGTCGAGGACCCGTGGCACGACAGCTATAAAGGTGCGCCGACGGATGGTTCCGCCTGGGCAAAAGATGGTGACAGAAGTCGCCGTATCCTGCGCGGCGGTTCCTGGGGCCTTGATCCACGGCTCATCCGATCGGCGCTCCGAGGCCGGCTCGATTCCGTCCTTCGGGGCAACTACCTCGGCTTCCGCGTTGCGAGATCGCTTACCCGCTGATTTTTATCATTTTACCTCCATCCAGGCGTCAACGCTACACCGTGACCGCCGGGGAAACGGCCCCCGAAATGCGCAATTAAAAACGGCGGGAGTGCTGCTCCCGCCGTTTCGACAATCGAAGATCGCCAAGCAGCTATTCGGCCGCGGCGGCGACCTCGTGGCCGTTGATCACCAGCTTGCCGTCCCTGACGGTGATGTTCACGGTGTCGCCGTCCATCACGGTGCCGGCGAGGATCTGCTCGGCGAGCGGGTCCTGCACGTTCTTCTGGATGACGCGGCGCAGCGGGCGGGCGCCATAGGCCGGGTCATAGCCCATGTTGGCGAGCCAGGTGCGGGCGGCATCGTCGAGCGCGATGGTGATCTTGCGGTCGGCGAGCAGTTTCTGCAGGTAGCGGAGCTGAATGTCGACGATCCGCGCCATGTTGTCCCGGCGCAGGCGATGGAAGACGATGATCTCGTCAAGCCGGTTGACGAACTCCGGCCGGAAGCGCGTCTTCACCTCGGCAAGCACAAACGCCTTGGCCTCGCTCATGTCGTCGGTGTCCTTCAGGGCCACGAGATATTCGGCGCCGATGTTCGACGTCATGATGATCAGCGTGTTCTTGAAGTCGACGGTGCGGCCCTGGCCATCGGTCAGGCGGCCGTCGTCGAGCACCTGCAGGAGGACGTTGAAGACATCCGGGTGCGCCTTCTCGATCTCGTCGAACAGGATGACCTGATAGGGACGCCTGCGGACGGCCTCGGTCAGCGCGCCGCCTTCCTCGTAGCCAACGTAGCCCGGAGGCGCACCGATCAGGCGGGCGACGGAATGCTTCTCCATGTACTCCGACATGTCGAGGCGGACCATGGCGCCTTCGTCGTCGAACAGGAACTCGGCGAGCGCCTTGGTGAGCTCGGTCTTGCCGACGCCGGTGGGCCCGAGGAACATGAACGAGGCGATCGGACGGTTCGGGTCCTGCAGGCCGGCACGGGCGCGGCGGACGGCGGTCGATACGGCGTGCACCGCTTCCTCCTGGCCGACGACGCGCTTGGCAATCTCGTCCTCGGCGCGCAGGAGCTTGGCACGCTCGCCCTCGAGCATGCGGTCGACGGGAACGCCGGTCCAGCGCGAGACAACGCCGGCGATGTGATCGGGCGTCACGGCCTCCTCGACCATGGCGTTGTCGGCACCGGTCTCCTCGCCAGACTTCAACTGCTTCTCGAGATCGGGAATGACCGAGTACTGCAATTCGCCGGCGCGGTTATAGTCGCCCTTGCGCTGCGCCCGCTCCAGTTCGATGCGCGCTTCGTCCAGCTTCTCCTTGAGCTTCTGGACGGAGCCGAGCTTGTCCTTCTCGCTCAGCCAGCGCTGCGTCAAGGCGCGGCTCTCGTCCTCGAGGTCGGCGATCTGCTTCTCGATGCGGGAGAGACGCTCCTTCGATGCGTCGTCGGATTCCTTCTTCAGGGCCTCGCGCTCGATCTTGAGCTGAATGAGGTCGCGGTCGACGGCGTCGAGTTCCTCCGGTTTGGAATCGATCTCCATCTTGAGGCGTGCGGCCGCTTCATCGACGAGGTCGATGGCCTTGTCGGGCAGGAAGCGGTCGGTGATGTAGCGGTTGGAGAGCGTGGCCGCCGAGACGAGGGCGCTGTCGGTGATGCGGACGCCGTGGTGCAGCTCGTACTTCTCCTTCAGGCCACGGAGGATCGAGATCGTGTCCTCGACGGTCGGCTCCTCGACGAACACCGGCTGGAAGCGGCGGGCGAGGGCGGCGTCCTTCTCGACGTGCTTCCTGTACTCATCGAGCGTGGTGGCGCCGACGCAGTGCAGCTCGCCGCGGGCGAGGGCGGGCTTCAAGAGGTTGGAGGCGTCCATCGAGCCTTCGGCCTTGCCGGCGCCGACGATGGTGTGCATCTCGTCGATGAAGAGGATGATGCGGCCTTCCTCGGCCTCGATCTCCTCGAGCACGGCCTTCAGGCGCTCCTCGAACTCGCCGCGATACTTGGCGCCGGCGATGAGGGAGCCCATGTCGAGAGCAAGCAGCTTCTTGTTCTTCAGGCTGTCGGGGACGTCGCCGTTGACGATGCGCTGCGCAAGCCCCTCTGCAATGGCGGTCTTGCCGACGCCGGGCTCGCCGATCAGGACGGGGTTGTTCTTCGTGCGGCGCGAGAGGACCTGGATGGTGCGGCGGATTTCCTCGTCGCGACCGATGACAGGGTCGACCTTGCCGCTCGACGCCGCCTCGGTGAGGTCGCGGGCATAGCGCTTCAGGGCGTCGTAGCTCTGCTCGGCGGATGCGGAGTCGGCGCTGCGACCCTTGCGCAGGTCGTTGATGGCCTGGTTGAGCGCCTGGGCGTTGAGGCCGGCGGAGGACAGGATGCGGTAGGCGTCGCTGGACTGCTCGAGCAGTAGCGCAAGCAGGAGACGCTCGGCGGTGACGAACTTGTCGCCTGCCTTGTCGGCCACTTTCTCGGCCTGGTCGAAGACGCGGGCCAATTCGGGAGAGAGATAGATCTGGCCGGCGCCGCTGCCGGATACCTTGGGACGTGCGGCGAGTGCGCTCTCGACAGCGGTCAGAGCGGCGCGCGGATCGGCACCCGCCTTGCGCATCAGGCCGGCGGCGAGCCCCTCGGGGTCATCGAGCAGGACCTTCAGGAGATGTTCGGGTGAAAAGTGCTGATGACCTTCGCGCAGGGCAAGGTTCTGGGCAGCCTGCACGAAACCCTTCGCGCGATCGGTATACCTATCGACGTTCATAATGATCCTCCTCAGCGCAATCGGGCGGCCCTGTCTCATCTGCTAAACGCAGAAGGCGCCGTTCGAGTGCCGTCGCAGAAGTTGCATGTCACAGCGCGACTGCGGCCCGGGAAAGGCACCGCCGACGACGCCGAAATCGATATAAGGTTCAGAAACGGGAATTGAAGGGCGCAGATGCAGCGAAAGCGCAGGCCAGCCATGCGGCTCTAGCGCACGCAGGCACGAAAGTGGCGTGGGGCGAGCCGCCCTCACGCCAGCAGTTGCTCAGTCGATGGCTTCCTCGGCCGGGTCACCGGAGGCCCGGGTATCCGACTGGCGCTCACCATGCCCGTTCTGCTCGCGGCGCGGGCGACGGATCGGCCGGCGCAGGAATTCCGGCTGCTCGTCATGCGGCAAACGGCCGTTCGACGGCTGCTCGTCGCTCACCGGGGCAGCGGAATAAGGCTGCGACTGACGGTCCTGGTCATGTTCCCTGCCGCGATCGGGCCGCTGGTCATGATCCCTGCCGCGGTCCGACCGCTGGTCGGCGCGGTGCTGGTCGGGCCGGTCGCCGCGGTCCGGGCGATGACGCTGCGGGCGGCGCTGAGGACGGCGCATGCCGTCGCCTTCGGCACGGTTCTCGCGGTGGTCGATGCGAGGTTGCGGATCGTGTTCAGGCGTACCCGATGCGACGCGCGGCGGATTACGGAAGCCATCCGAGTTGTCCATGAACTCGTCGTCACCGTCATCCGAGCCGTCGCCGTAATCGCCCGGGCCGCCCTGCTGCATGCGCTGCGGCTGGGCGCCACCGTGCTCTCCAACGGCCTGGGCGTTCTGCTCGCGGTAGGCCATGATGATACGGTTGTAATGCTCCGCGTGCTGGAGATAGTTCTCCGCCAGAACGGGGTCGCCCGACGAGAGAGCATCACGCGCCAGCGAGATGTACTTCTCGGCCACCAGTGCCGGAGTACCGCGAATCTTGTGGCCGCCCGGGCCATTCGATTCAAAACTCCTGGTGAGCGGATTCTGCCCCTTGTTGCGATTCCGGCCACGCCCTCTGCGGTTCTGTTGCCCCTGCCTCATCGTCCCTTGTTCTCAGCCTCTTGATATTTTCGTTCACCCGTAACCGACACTCCGCCGGCACGTCGCTGGGCCGTCGAATGGCGTGCGCAAGAAAAGTCCTTTGCGCGCCGGTCTAACCGCAAGCCCCCACGGCGAGGGCCGGCAGAATTCTCCTGTCCGTCGAACTTCCCACCCGAATGCTTCTAGCCATCCGTGCGCGAGAGGGCAAAAACGTCTGCGACCCGTGGAATTCCCACTCCGTCACGACTGCCGAGGAAACGACCAACCGTAGCCTCGACCAACCCGCTGCGATCTTCGCGGTGCTGCACAAGCTTTGCCAAGCGCCAGCCAAAACACGGGGCAATTGCACCGCAGGCTCAAGCGCAGGCATCAAAGCGCGTTTTCAATAACATATCGTGCTCGCGAGCATCTGCCAATAGGATAGTTCTTCAAGGTTACACCCGTGCCTTCCAGGCCACACACCGGGTGTGGCCATCGAGATCCGCAAATGTCCGCAGGAGCGGCTCGCAGCCCAGCCCTTGCGCGTGGGCGCAGATGAGGGCGGCGACGCTTTCGGCCTGATCGTATCCGACCTCGAAGATGCACCAGCCGGACATGGCGCCAGGCCGCAGGCCGGCGAGCACGTCGCGATAGACGGATAGCCCATCCGGCCCGCCGTCAAGCGCGGGGCGTGGATCGTAGAGGCGCACCTCGGGCTCCAGAGTCTCTAGGCAACCCGTTGAAATATATGGTGGATTTGAGACAATCAAATCGAATGCCCGAGCTTCCGGCGGAGACGAACGCAAGTGCTGGAACCGGGCCCGATCATCAACCCCGTGGCGGCGCGCGTTCCGCTGCGCCAGGGCCAGGGCGGCATCGGATATGTCGGTGCCGACACCGGTCGCACCGGGCAATTCAGCAAGCAACGTCACGAGTATGCAGCCGCTTCCGGTGCCGATATCGAGAATGGCGATCGGATCGGCGGGACGATGACCATCCTCGGCAAGGAGGAGCAGGGCCGCATCTATGAGAGTCTCGGTGTCAGGGCGCGGGTCGAGGGTCGCGGGGGAAATCTCGAAGGCCCTGCCATAGAACTCGCGCTCGGAGAAAATGCGGGAAATGGGCTCGCGGGCACACCGGCGGCCGGCAAGCGCTGCCAAGCGCCCGGCGTCGGCGGCCAGGGGCCGGCCGGCGTGCACGATATGTCCGCCAGGCTCGAGGCCAAGTGCGAGCTGGACGATGAGGCGTGCATCGCGGGCGGGATCGGGTACGCCGGATGCCAGGAAGGCGCGGGTAAGCAGGGCGATCGCGCCGGTCACGGTGGTTTCCGGTGCAAGGCCGGGTGTCGATGGCGGCGTCATCCGGCAGCCCGCATATCCGCCAGTAGCGTCGCCTGATGGTCGGTTATCAGGGCGTCGACGATCTCGTCGAGGCCGCTGCCGTCCAGTACGGCGTCGAGCTTGTGCAGCGTCAGGTTGATGCGGTGGTCGGTGACCCGCCCCTGGGGAAAGTTGTAGGTGCGAATGCGCTGCGAGCGATCGCCGCTGCCGACCTGAGACTTGCGATCGGAAGCGCGGGCGTCGGCGGACCGGGAGCGTTCCATCTCGAACAGGCGGGAGCGCAGCACCTGCATGGCCGTGCGGCGGTTCTGGTGCTGGGACTTCTCGGCGGAGACGACGACGATGCCGGTCGGGAGGTGGGTGATGCGGACGGCAGAATCGGTCTTGTTCACGTGCTGTCCACCAGCGCCGGCGGCGCGCATGGTGTCGATGCGGATGTCCTCGTCGCGGATCTGGACGTCGATCTCCTCGGCCTCGGGCAGCACGGCGACGGTCGCAGCGGAGGTATGGATGCGGCCGCTGGCCTCGGTGGCCGGCACACGCTGGACGCGGTGAACGCCAGCCTCGTATTTGAGGCGGGCGAAGGCCCCGTGGCCGCTGATCGACACGACCACCTCGCGATAGCCTCCGAGGTCGTTCTCCGAGGCGGAGACGAGTTCGGTACGCCAGCCGTGCAACTCTGCGTAGCGGGTATACATGCGGTAGAGATCGGCCGCGAACAGCGCGGCCTCGTCACCGCCAGTGCCAGCGCGGATCTCGACGATGGCGCTCTTGTCATCGGCGGCATCCTTGGGGAGGAGATGAAGCTGTATCCTGTGCGCCAGCTCGCCGACGCGCTCCCTGAGTGCGTCGCGCTCCTCGTAGGCAAGCGCAAGCATCTCCTTGTCGGATTCGCCGCTGTCGATCAGAACCTCGGTGTCGCTCAGCTCGGTCATCGCCTGACGGTAGGCGCGGATGGTCGCCACGACGGGATCGATCTCCGAGAATTCCTTGGACGCCTTGGCGAATGCCTGCTGGTCGAGACCGCCGGCCGAGAGCGATGCCTGCAGCGAGGCCCAGCGCTCGACTACCTTCTCCAACTTCTGCTCAGGAAGCTCGTTCATTTCTCGTCCTGGACGCCTCGCGTCCGCAGTCCGGGCTGGCAATACCGTCCCGGGCGCGCCCCAGCGCGCAACCCAATTCCTGCATTCATATCCTGGTGCAATCCTCACGGCCGCCCAGCCGGCCACCGAACCGGCGGATGCCAACTCCCTCCCGAGCTATAGCTCCACGCCGTGCTTGCCGGCGAAGGTCACGAGCCCGCCCCGGAGGCTGCCGTTGCCACACCTTAAGCGCTCGTGCAGCCAGTTTTCAAGCGCGCCGGCATCGAGGGACAGGATCATCGCCTTGACGGGACCAATGGAGGCAGGCGCCATGGAAATGGCCCGGAAGCCGAGGCCAATCAAGGCCATGGCCTCAAGCGGCCGGCCGGCCATCTCGCCACACAACGTGACCGGCACGCCGTGGCGCTGGCCGGCCTCGGCAATGGTGCGCAGAGCGCGCAGTGCGGTGACGGTGAGCGCATCATAGCGGGCGCCGACCTGGGCGTTATTGCGGTCCGCGGCGAACAGGAACTGCAACAGGTCGTTGCTGCCGACGGATACGAAATCGACGTGCGGCATCAGGCAGTCGAGCTCGAACAGCAGGCTCGGCACCTCGATCATGGCACCGAGGCGCACCTTGTCCGGCAGGCGGTAGCCGAGGCCGGCGAGCCACTCCATCTCGCGATGGACGCGGGCGCGAGCCTCGAGGAACTCCTCGGTGACGGAGACCATCGGAAACATGAGGTCAAGCTCGCGGCCGGCCGCGGCGCGCAACAGTGCCCGAACCTGAAGGCGCATGAGGCCGGGACGGTCTAGCGCAAGGCGGATGGCCCGCCAGCCGAGCGCGGGGTTCTGCTCGTGGGGGTGGCGGAGGTAGGGAAGCTCCTTGTCGCCGCCGATGTCGAGGGCCCGGAAGACGACGCGGGTGCCCTCCGCCTCATCCAGCACCTGCTGATAGGTTTCGATCTGCTTGGCGATGCGCGGGAACGATTCCGACAGCATGAACTGGAGCTCGGTGCGGAAGAGGCCGATGGCCTCGCTGCCCGACTCCTTCAGATTCGGCATGTCGACCAGCAGGCCGGCATTCATGTAGAGCCCGATCTTGTGTCCGTCCCTTGTGACGGCAGGGGTGTCGCGAAGGCTGCGGTAGCGCTGCTGGCGACGGGCCTGAAAGCGGACCTTGTCGGCGTAGGCGTTCACGACCTCAGGCGTCGGGCGGATGTGGACCTCACCCGCCTCGGCATCGACGATGGCGGCATCGCCCGTCGAGACCCGCTCGACGACGCCGGTCGCCTTGCCAACAGCGGCCAGCCCCAAGGCGCGGGCGACGATCGCGACGTGGCTCTGCGTGGCGCTGTCCTCGATGATCAAGCCGCGCAGCTTGGTGCGGTCGTAGTCGAAGAGTTCCGCGGGGCCCATGGTGCGGGCGACGAGAATGGCGTCATCCGGCATCTCGGCGAGATTATCGGCGGCGCTCGTGCGGCCAGCCAGAATGCGCAACAGGCGGTCGGAAAGGTCGTCGAGATCCCTGAGCCGCTCGTGCCAGAAGCGATCGGACTGGGACAACATGCGGGCGCGGCTGGCGTTGTGCACGCGCTCGACCGCGGCTTCGGCGGTCAGCCCCTCGTTCACGGCCTCCTGCATGCGCCGTACCCAGCCGTCGTCATTGGCGAACATGCTGTAGGCCTCGAGCACCTCGCGGTGGGCGCCGGCCTTGGTCAGCGTCTCGTGCGCCAGCGTGTCTTCGAGCCAGGCCCGAAGCTTGGCGACGGCCTCGGTCAACCGGTCGCGCTCCCGCAGCGGGTTGTCGGCAAACAATGTCGTGACGGCGACGCGCGGCTCATGCAGCACGACGTGACCAAGGGCGATGCCGTCGGAGAGTTGCTGGCACTTGACGATGGAGCCCTGTATGAGCTCCGGGCGCTCCTCGCCACCGACACCGGGGACGGTGCCGGACAAGAGGTACTCGGCGATCAGCATCGCCGTCGTCTGAAGGACCTCTATGTCCTCCTCGCTGTAGATCCGCTGCGTCCGGTTCTGGACAGCCAGGACGCCAAGCACGGCGCCGGCGCGCAGGACCGGGACGGCCAACATCGAATGATAGAGCTCCTCGCCCGTCTCCGGCCGGTAGGAAAATGCCGGGTGATCCTTGGCCTCAGGCTCGTTGACGATGCTGGCGAGCTCGGCACAGCGGCCGATCAGGCCCTCGCCGCGATTGAGGAGCGTATGGTGGACCGCGGACTGGTTGAGGCCCTCGGTGGCGAACAGCTCGAGCGATCCATCCTGGCGCTTGACGTAGAGCGAGCAGACCTCGGCAATCATCAGGCCGGCGATCTGGCGCACGATCTTGTCGAGCCGGCCCTGTCCTTCATCGGGCTCGGCCATGATCTCGCGAAGGCGGCGAACGATGACGCGCAATGCGGGCTCGGTCGTCGCTTCGCGGATTTCTTCGCCCTTCTTCGTCGTCATCCTACCGTGTCAACTCCGGCGCCACCGCTGGATGCCAGCCGCGGTATACGGAGCCCCGTTGCGGCCGCACTCGCCCGGCACAAAGCCGGCCACGGACCTATCGGAACATGCAAATTCAATGCCGAGCCGGACTGTCGCGTCAAGCGCCCGGCTAAAGCCCGGTGCCGAGCACCGAGCAGTGCTATTTCTGGTCCAGGCCGTAGACCGTGTGCAGCGCACGAACCGCCAGTTCGCCATATTCGGCGCTGATGAGGACGCTGATCTTGATCTCCGACGTGCTGATGGCGAGGATGTTTATACCGCGATCTGCCAGAGTTTTGAACATAGTGGCGGCAACGCCGGCATGGCTGCGCATGCCGATGCCGACGACCGAGACCTTGACGATGCCCGCCGAACTCAGGACGTCGAAAAAGCCGATGTCCTCCTTCGCGGCCTGCAGCACCTCGAGCGCGCGGTTCAGTTCGCTAGACTGCACGGTGAAGGTCATGTCGGTGTGCTTGCCGTCCGCCGCGAGGTTCTGGACGATCATGTCGACATTGATGTTGGCGTCGGCGAGCGGGCCGAAGATGCGTGCAGCGATGCCCGGCTTGTCCGCGACCTTGAGAATGGTGACCTTGGCCTCGTCCTTGGTGAAGGCGATGCCGCTTACGACCTGACTTTCCACGATTTCATCCTCGTCACAGA
>JBJOGJ010000143.1:0-9946 GCA_046048295.1 Pseudomonadota bacterium
GCCATAGTAATCGCTGTAGCGGATTTCAGGACAGGCAATCCGCATGTGAACCTCGCGGGCTCCCGCCTCCTTCATCATCGTTACGATTTTCTGCGATGTGGTGCCGCGTACGACGCTGTCATCGATAAGGAGGATGCGCTTGCCACGGACGACGCCGGGGTTGGCGGAGTGCTTGAGCTTGACGCCCAGAGCCCGAATTTCCTGCTGTGGCTCGATGAACGTGCGCCCAACGTAGTGATTGCGGATGATGCCGAGTTCATAAGGTATCCCGGACGCCTGTGCATAGCCTATGGCGGAGGGGACGCCGGAATCTGGAATGGGGACGATGACATCAACTTCGGCGGGGGCTTCGCGGGCGAGTTCGGCACCCATCTGTTTTCGGACCTGGTAGACATTGCGGCCGCCAACAATCGAGTCCGGGCGGGCGAAATAGATGTATTCGAAGATGCAGGGCCGGGCCGGGCGAATGGGGAACGGACGGTGGCTCTCAAGCCCATTCTCTGCGGTGATCACGACAATCTCGCCGTTCTGCACTTCCCTGACAAACTCCGCCCCCACGATGTCGAGGGCGCAGGTTTCCGAGGCGAGCACGAATTGCCCGTGCAGCCTGCCAATGACGAGGGGACGGATGCCGACCGGGTCGCGAGCCCCGATCAGCATGTTGTTGGTGAGGCATACCAGCGCGTAGGAGCCCTCGATCTGGCGCAGCGCGTCGACCAGACGTTCGACTATGCGACGCTTGTGGGAACGCGAAAGCAAATGGAGGATCACCTCAGTATCGGAGGTGGACTGGAATATGGCGCCGGAGTTGATGAGTTCGCGGCGGAGTAGACGCGCATTGGTCAAGTTCCCGTTGTGGGCAACGGCAAAACCGCCAGTATCGAGTTCTGCGAAGAGCGGTTGGACATTGCGAAGGATCGTGGCACCAGTCGTCGAATAACGCACGTGGCCGATGGCGGCGCTGCCCTTCAGGCGCGCAATGACGCGTGCATCATTGAAATTGTCGCCTACGAGGCCGAGACGGCGCTCGGCGTGAAACTGGCTGCCGTCATAGGTGACCATGCCCGCGGCTTCCTGACCGCGATGCTGGAGTGCGTGCATACCGAGTGCCGTCAGCGGGGCACAACCGGGGATGCCCAGGATGCCGAAAACGCCACACTCCTCGTGGAGGCGGTCGTCGTCAGCGATCAAGTGGGCGTCCAGGATGCTCCGCTCAAGGTCACATTCGGGGGGCTGGCCAGACGGTTGGGGCGTATTGTCCTGGACCATGTGTGACTCCGAAGCGCGGCGTCTTGTTCGGAAACCGACCGTCGAGCGCGCACCGGTCAATCTCCAGAATGCTCGACATGACACATATATGAATGCGTAGCACTTGCAAGCGCCCAGGGTAAATGTGATCGGCCTGTACGTATGTTTTGTGCGATCCCGTTAACCGGAGGTCACGCAGTGTCTTAATACTGCCTCAGGTCAGCGTTCCGAGCGCTGGCTCTCGAACCGGTCGATATGCCGGTTGAGGGCCTGCTGCAGTGTCGTTCCGGCACCCTCTATCATGTTGATCGACTTGGCCTGGCGTACCCACGTGAACTGTTGGTCAGCCGGTACGAACGCGGCGTAGAACATGTAGAGAATGACCACGATGATGAAGCCGCGGCCAACGCCGAAAACAAAGCCCAAGGTCCGGTCTATCATGCCGATACGGCTCTCGAGGATGGAATCGGAGATTGCCGCCGTAATGAGATGCACGATGATCAGGACTATCAGGAAGATGATGGCGCCAATGGCGATCTGGACGACCAGATGATGAATGGCCATCTGTTGTGCGATGTCGCGTGTGACGGATTCCTGATAGATGAGAAACCAGAATGCCGCACCGGCGGCGATCACCCACGACAGGATCGACAGGATTTCGCGCGTTAGCCCGCGATACATCGCGAGCAGGCCGGAGATCAGCGCTATGGATATCAGGATTGCGTCCAGAATGGAGATGGGCCCGATCATTTCACCTCAGGTCCTCGCTTTTGGTCCGGACGCAGCTAAACACCACTATGCGTCACTCGCATGGCATGAATATGCTCTGCAAGTTGTTTTAAATGGCTAATGCGGCCAAGCACCATATCAACTGTCTTTTTATCCACTTCCCCGGTAGCGGGGCACGTGGCGTGGCGGAAGCCCAGTTTCTCGGCTTCGCGGACACGTGCCTGCATGTGGGCCGCCGGTCGCACGGCACCTGACAAGCTGACTTCTCCGAAATAGACCTGATCGCCTGCCAGGGAAACGTTCCAGAACGAGGAGAGCAGGGCGGCGGCGGCTGCAAGGTCGGCTGCCGGCTCGCTTATACGCATGCCGCCAGCAACGTTCAGGTATATGTCGTTCTGGGAGATCTGGACGCCGCAACGGGCCTCGAGCACTGCAAGGACCATGGCCAGGCGGGAGGTGTCCCAGCCGACGACGGTGCGGCGGGGTGTGCCAAGCGGGGAGGGGGCGACCAGAGCCTGCATTTCGACGAGGATCGGGCGCGTGCCCTCGATGCCGGCGTAGACGGCGGAACCAGGTGTTGCTTCGTCCCGGTCTCCCAGGAAGAGCTCGGATGGGTTTGCGACTTCCGCCAGACCGGATGCGGTCATCTCGAAGACGCCGATTTCGTCCGTCGCTCCGAAGCGGTTCTTGATGCCGCGCAGTATGCGGTAGGGGTGGCCGCCGTCGCCTTCGAAATAGAGGACGGTGTCGACCATGTGCTCGACGACCTTAGGGCCGGCGATCTGCCCTTCCTTGGTGACGTGGCCGACAAGAATGACGGCGGTGCCGGTCTGCTTGGCGTAGCGGATCAGGAGCTGACTTGCCGCGCGCACCTGACTTACCGTGCCTGGCGCTGCATCAAGGCCATCGGTCCACAGGGTCTGGATGGAATCGACCACGACGAGGGCCGGACTGCGCTCCGTCGATAGTGTGGCGAGGATGTTGGCGAGGTTGGTTTCAGCAGCGAGTGCGACAGGTGCATTGGCGAGACCGAGCCGTTCGGCACGCAGGCGAACCTGGGCCGTCGCTTCCTCGCCGGAGAAGTAGAGCGCGCGTTGGCCGGCATTGGCAAAATTGGCAGTTAGTTGCAGGAGCAGTGTGGATTTGCCGATTCCGGGTTCTCCGCCGATCAGGATGGCCGAGCCGGGGACGACGCCGCCCCCCGTGACCCGGTCGAGTTCGGTAATGCCCGTGGAGATGCGCGAGGGAGGCGCTACATCCGTGGCCAAGGCTTCGAGTGTGACAGCTCGGCCGCGTTTGGCCCCTGAGAGGCCGGTGCCGGGCTGAGTGGCCAGGGCGGCCGTGCCGGCTTCCTCGGTGAGCGTATTCCAGTCGCCACATTCGGGGCATTTGCCCACCCAGCGGTTCGATACGCCACCGCAGCTCTGGCAAACGTAGAGCGATTTCGGTTGCTTGGCCATCGCTCAGCCGGCCTCGGCGTAGACACGCTGGAACCGACGCGGCAGCCGGGTGAGAACCTCGTAGCCGATGGTGCCTGCCCGACGCCCGACCTCCTCGATGGAAACCGATGGGCCTATGAGCTCGACCCATTCGCCTGGTTCCACGGAGGAGCCGGGGACGTCAGTGACATCGATTGTGGAGAGATCCATCGAGACCCGGCCGACGATCGGACAGCGGGCGGAACGGAGCACAACCTCGCCGCCGGGCTGGTCGCAGGTCGCAGACAAGTGGCGGAAGACGCCATCTGCGTATCCTGCGGCGATCGTGGCTAAGCGACGCGGTTCACCCGCCCACCATGTCGCCGAATAACCGACGGTTTCGCCGGCAGGGAGATCATGAACCTGTAGGATGCGGGCCATGACGGTGACGACCGTTTCGACGGGTGTGCGCTCACCGCGGAATGCCTGCCCGCCATAGAGTGCATAGCCCGGGCGAACCATGTCGAAGTGATAGGCGGCGCCAAGCATCAGGCCATCGGAGGCCGCCAGGCTCGCGGGACAGGCCGGCAGCGCCCGGCGACACTTGGCGAAAGCCTCCAACTGGTGAGCGTTCATCATGTTCTGTGGATCGTCAGCGCAGGCGAGATGGCTCATTACAAGTGCGATGTCTATGTCAGCCATGCCTTCCGCGTCGTTTGCCAATCGAGCGACTTCGCTCCTAGAAAGGCCGAGCCGGTGGAGGCCGGTATCGACGTGCAGCGCGGCGGGCAGCCGTGTTTCTCGTCGCCGAGCTTCCTGTTGCCATTCGACGATGTCGCGATAGGTGGAAAGAACCGGACGGGCTGCGATTGACGACAGTTGCCCAGCGCCTGTCACGGCGAGGCCATCGAGGACATAGACCGTTGCGGCGGTGACGAGGCGGGTAAGCTCGCCAGCTTCCTGCGGCGTCGCAACGAAAAAGGTCCGGCAGCCCGCCGATGCTAGTGCCGGTGCAACCCGTCCGATGCCGAGACCATAGGCATCGGCCTTCACGACGGCAGCACACTCGGCGGGATGCACCAGGCGCGCCAGCGCGTGCCAGTTGCGGGCGAGCGCGGCCAGATCGATGTGAACCAATCCGACCGCTCCCATTTCCGCGGCCTGGGCGGCCTCTGATGCGGCTGGCCAGCAATAAGGTCCGGCGGTTTTTCGACGCTCGCTGTTCATGGCGCGGAGACTACTCGGGTGGCAGCTGATAGTCACGCGCGAGGTTGTCGAAGCGGGTGAGGTGCGGCTCGAAGGAGAGGGTGACTGTGCCAACGGGCCCGTGGCGCTGCTTGCCGATGATGACCTCAGCCTTTCCGGCAACGGATTCCATTTTGGTCTGCCACTCGAAGAACTGCTCCGTGCCCTCGGAGGGCTTCAATCGCTCGACATAGTATTCTTCGCGAAACACGAACATGACGACGTCTGCGTCTTGCTCGATCGATCCCGATTCGCGGAGGTCGGAGAGCTGGGGGCGCTTGTCCTCGCGCTGCTCGACCTGACGAGAGAGCTGGGACAGCGCGATGATTGGCACATTCAGCTCCTTGGCGAGTGCCTTCAGACCAGTGGTAATCTCGGTGATTTCCTGGACGCGCCCGCCAGACGATGCCTTGGCTGATCCAGACAGCAGCTGGAGATAGTCGACGATCAGCAGGTCGAGACCCTTCTGGCGCTTCAATTTGCGGGCGCGTGCCGCGAGCTGTGCGATGGTGATGCCGCCGGTCTGGTCGATATAGAGCGGCGCTTCGGACATCTGCTTGCTCTTCTGTACAAGGCGGCGGAATTCGTCCTCCGTGATCATGCCGCGACGGATCTTTTCGGATGAGATCTCCGACTGCTCGGAAAGGATGCGGGCTGCGAGCTGCTCGGCCGACATTTCGAGAGAGAAGAAGCCGACTATACCGCCATTCGTGGTTTTCATGCTGCCGTCGGGCTGGCGTTCGGCCGCGAAATTCTTCGCGACGTTAAATGCGATGTTGGTTGCCAGGGCGGTCTTTCCCATAGAGGGACGGCCGGCAAGAATGATGAGGTCGGAGGCCTGCAGACCACCCATCTTGCCATCGAGGTCGAGCAGCCCGGTTGAAAGACCAGATAGATGGCCGTCTCGCTGATAGGCGGCATTCGCCATCTCGATGGCGGTCGTGAGTGCGTCTCCGAAGGATTGGAACCCCTGTCCGTACTTGGCGCCTTCGGCCAGTCCATAGAGCTTGTTCTCTGCATCCTGGATCTGGGTCTCAGGGGGGTAGTCGACAGGCGAATCATAGGCGCCATTGACCATCTCCTCGCCGATCGTGATGAGCGAGCGGCGTGTCGCAAGATCGTAGATCGTGCGGCCGTAGTCGATGGCGTTGATTATGGTCGTGGCGTTGACCGCGAGCTTGCCCAGGTACTGGGGGACGGTCATCGTCGCATCGATCGGCTCGAGATTCTCGAAGAACGTGCGCAAGGTGATCGGTGTCGCCTGCTTGCCGGCCTGGATGATCTTGCCGGCGGTCTCGTAGATCGTGGCGTGGAGGGAGTCGTAGAAGTGTTCGGCCAACAGGAAGCCGGCGACGCGGTCGAGCGCCTCGTTGTTGACGAGGATGGCGCCGAGCAGCGCCTGCTCGGCTTCGATGTTGTGGGGCGGCTGGCGGAAGGCGATGGGCTCATCGGCCGATGCCTGTGCGCGTAGCAGGTCAGGTTGAAATGGGGCGATGTCTGTCATGCCACCCGGCTACTGCGATTCGTGGGGCGGGCGGAGGCGGGAAATCCTGTTCACAGGATATGCTTGCGTTATCCAGGCATGAGGCAATGGGGGAGAGGCAAGAAATCGTTGGTATTTCAGTTGGTTGCGCGCTTATCCCTATTCCCCTGCAAGTCGGCCGGGCGTTGTCATGCGGCGTTCTTCGTCGGCAAGTTGACGCTCGCGGTCGAGCATGTAGTCCCGGGTAGTTGGAAGCGAGTCCAGGCGCTTGGCAAGCTGCAGCTGGAAGACCACCAGATTGTCGAAGCGGAAGGCAGCCTCCGATCCAGCGAGATAGAACTCCCACATGCGGTAGAATTCGGCGCTCTTGAGCGCGATCACCTCATCCTTGCGTTCGACGAATCGCTGCCGCCAAGCCTTCAGCGTTTCCGCATAGTGCAAGCGTAACGTCTCGACATCGGTGACAATCAGGCCGGAGCGTTCGATGGCCGGAAGCACCTCCGACAGGGCCGGGAAGTACCCGCCCGGGAAGATGTATCTTGCGATGAAAGGATTGGTGGTGCCCGGCCCATCGACACGGCCGATGGTATGAATCAAGGCAACACCGCTATCATCGAGCAGTTTCGAGACCTGTTCGAAGTAGGAATCGTAATGGCCGATGCCGACGTGCTCGAGCATTCCTACAGAGACTATCCTGTCGAAGCGACGGTGAATGGTGCGGTAGTCCCGGAGTTCAAAGTGCGTGAGGTGCGAAAGACCGGTCTGCTCGGCGCGTTCGCGTGACACGGCAAGTTGATTGTCGCTGAGCGTGATGCCGGTGACGCTCGCACCGCTCATGCCGGCGAGATAGAGGGCGAGCCCGCCCCAGCCGGAGCCGATGTCTAGCACCTGGTGTCCCGGTTGAAGGGCCAGCTTTGCTGCAATGTGGCGCTTCTTTGCGCGCTGGGCGGCCTCGAGGCTGGCAGTCGGCGCAGGAAAATAGGCGCAAGAGTATTGCAGGTCGGCGTCGAGGAACAGGCGATAGATCTCGTCGTCAATGTCGTAGTGGTGGACGACGTTGCGACGGGAGCGGGATAGCGTGTTCAACTGGGACAGGCGTCGGGCAATGTATCGCGTTCGATCGAGAGCGCGAAGGATGATCGGGGGGCGGGCCTTCCGATACCCTTCCAAGGCAATCGCCAAGAGATCGTAGATGCTACCAGCCTGTACTTTGAGGCGGCCGCACATGTAGGCCTCGCCAAGGGCCATTGCGGGATCGAAGGCGAGCGTGCGCTCGGTGGTGCGGTCGGCGATGGAAATGGCGACACTTGGCAGTGAGCCGTCACCGAAGCGGTATTGCTTTCCGGAGGCATCAGTGACCAATACCTCGCCCTTGCGGACGACGGTCTCGAACAGGAGCTTGAGCGGGGCGAACATTGGCGTTCCAATCGTTGCGGCCCGCGGCTTCGGCCGCGGGCATGAAATGCGATCGGTGTGCCCAGTGCGTCAGTATCGTATCGAATATAGGCAATGGGATGCGGCGATCCCATTGCGTTCTGTCAAATCTCGCGCGCTGCTGAAATTCACACCCGATCGTCTTCAGCAGAAGGTTGGCCGGCATCGGCGGGGTAGATGTCGTCCTCGTCCTCGTCGGGATTGAATGTCTGCAGTTCCAGTGCCTCGTCCCGGATTACGGTGACGTCCTCGCCACGGGCCTGGCGGTCGGCTTCCTCCTGCGAGCGGGCGCAGTTGATCATCACCTCGACCTCGACCTCGGGATGCAGGCTCAGGTGCACGGCGTGTACACCGAGTTCCTTGATTGGCTTGGTTAATACAACTTGACGCCGGTCAATGGAAAATCCCGATGCCGATACGACTTCGGCGATGTCGCGGGTCGATACGGAGCCGTAGAGTTGACCGGTGTCGCCGGCCTGGCGGATCGAGACAAAAGTCTTGCCCTCGAGCTTGTCGGCGACCGATTGCGCTTCGGATTTCAGCTCCAGATTGCGGGTCTCGAGTTGAACACGACGCGTTTCGAATTCGGCCAGGTTCGATTTCGAGGCGCGAAGTGCCTTGCCCTGCGGGATCAGAAAGTTGCGGGCGTAGCCGTCGCGCACTGTCACAACGTCGCCCATCTGGCCCAGGCGGCCAACGCGTTCGAGCAATACCACTTGCATTTCAGGCTCCTTTGAAAGTTCAGGTTTTGTCTTGGGTGGCAGGATCAGGTGCCGGACGCCGGTGCAGCGGCGAAACGGGTTCAGCCAGACCGACCAACGCGAGCAATAGGCCGCTGAATGGGTTCAGGACGATCAGCGACAGATAGGTGGCAGTGATAATGGCGGGGCGGGCGGTGAGACCGCGCGTCGTCCAGTGCACGATGGCGAGGCCGACCAGGACGTAGGCCATCATGATCGCAAAGGCGAATCCAGATGCGATGAGTTGCGGGAGGCCGGCGAGCAGGAATGTTGCAGCCACTGCAAGGGCAAACACTATGCGCATCGCCGGTGGAAGAGAGAGTGCTGCGAAATCGGGCCAGGGACGCATCAGGCGGCCCGAGATACGGGTCGCATGACCGGCCAGCCAGAGATTGATCATTGCCGCGATGAACCAGATGGTAGCAAGTGCACCGGGCAACGTTGCAACCATCAGGTTTACGAAGTCGTTCTTCTCCTGTTCCGTCAGCGGCCGCTTCATGGATGGTGCGAGCGGGCCGTCGGCGGTAGTCATGCGATCGAATGTCGTGCGCAAAGTTTCGCGCAGGGCTTCGAGATCGGCGCCGGTGGAGAACAGGGCGAGTGCCGCGAGGAATGCCGCCCATGCGGTGGCATAGGCAACGAGGCGTCCGATCGGATACCATTCGAGCACGATAGTGCGATCGGGATCCTCCGAGGTGACCTGACGGCTGAGCATGAGGAGATAGCTGGCTGCGGCCATCGGGGCGGCGATTGTCAGTGCGTAGAAGAGGGCCGGGGACGGCGAGGTTGCGAGCAGGACAATGGCGAGGGATCCGGTCACCGCGGCCGCAAGTGCGGCCGTTGCGCCCCAACCCAGCCCAGCAATCGCAATCGGCATCGGGGCGAGGAAAAAGAGCACCATGACGCCAAGCAGCGTGCCGCTCGATACGGACACGAACAGAAGCGCGGACACGAGGCCCGTGGCAATACCGATGAGTGGCGCCTGCACCATGTTTCAGCTGTCCCGCTCCAGGGCGGTTAGAGGCAGCGACTGTGTGCCCTGCCCCAACCAGTAGGTTCTAATCTCGTCGAGACTACTTGATCACATATGGCAGCAGGCCGAGGAAGCGCGCGCGCTTGATGGCACGGGCGAGTTCACGCTGCTTCTTGCTCGATACCGCAGTGATGCGGCTCGGGACGATCTTGCCGCGCTCGGATATGTAACGGCTCAGGAGACGGACGTCCTTGTAGTCGATCTTCGGCGAAGCCTCGGATGAGAACGGGCATGTCTTGCGGCGGCGCTGGAAAGGGCGGCGGGCAGGGCTGCGTGCGGATGTATCGGCCATGGTCGGTGCTCCGATCTTTATTCGTTTTCGCTCTGGCGTTCGCTGCGGTCGCCACGATCACCGCGGTCGCGATCGCCACGATCGCCGCGATCCGGCCCGGCACGGAACGTCGATCCACCTTCGAAGCGGCGCGGCCCACGGGGCGGTCGATCGCCTCGATCCCCACGATCGCCACGACGGTCGTCACGGCGATCGTCGCGGTCGCTCTTGCGCATCTGGATGCTGGGCTCCTTCTCGTGCTCCTCGACGCGGATGGTCATAAAGCGGAGGATGTCGGTCGCCAGACCCATCTGCCGCTCCATCTCGGATACGGCGTCGGCGGGG
>JBJOGJ010000144.1:0-9882 GCA_046048295.1 Pseudomonadota bacterium
CGGTGCCAGGCGAGAGGCGGCCACTCTACACGTGTCATCCCGGACGAGCGTAGCGAGATCCGGGACCCAGAGGCTGTGCGGCGATGGGCTCGTGTCGTGGCCCCTGGGTCCCGGCTCTGCGCGGCTGGCGCCGCTTGGCCGGGATGACAGTGTGGGCAAGGGTAGAGGGTGCGGCCGGGGGCTCGAAGGGGCGGTTGCAGAGGCAGGCGGGAGAATCTGGCATTGCCGCCTTCACAGCGTCACCGTCCTTCGGGTACCAAGGGGTGAATTCCCTTGCGGACGGGAGAAGTGCCATGCCGGAATCCACAACGCCATCGCTCAAGGAGCGTGAACTCGAACTGCAGTTCGTGACGCCGTTCATGCGCCGGCGCTACGCGGACGTCGAGGAACTCAACCAGGATCTGCAAAAGCTGCTCAAGAAGATCCAGCAGACCGAGCCGAACCACGGCAAGGGCAAGTCCACGGTCGGCGGCTATCACACGGACATGCAACTTTTCAACCGTAAGGAGCCGTGTCTCAAGGTGCTTTCCGACATGATCCAGGAGGCGCTGCGCGACTACATCACGGAATACGTCAAGCACTCCTGTACGTCACCGCCGGAGATGAAGGGCGTCCGGTTATGGGGATGGTCGGTCATCCTGCGTCCGGGGGATCTCAACGTGGCGCACATCCACCCCGACGCGCGTGTCTCGGGCGTCTACTACTGCAAGGTGCCGATGAGCAAAAAGAGCAAGGAGGAGGAGGGGGCGATCATGTTCTCCGATCCGCGCCCGCGCGCCGAGATGAATGCCATCCCGAACCAGATCGGCGACATCATCATCCAGCCCGAGGAAGGTATGATGGTGTTGTTCCCAGCCTATCACCAGCATGCCGTGCTGCCGTTCAGGGAGCCTGGCGAGCGCATGTGCATCGCGTTCAATGCGTGGTTCTGATCCGGCCGGTGAGCCAGTGGCGAGACGGCGACGATTTGCGATCCGTCAAGTTGGGCAAATGCATTCGCCTGTAATCTGAGATCATGGTGCCATTGTCCAGCAAGCGGCTTCGCGTCGGGTGGACGGGCAGTGGCGAAGTTTATTCGGGGAGTTCGTGGCGATGCTTTTGCGCGGCAAAGGTTCACTGGCGATTTTTGCGCTCCTGGCGGCCGTCGGGTCAGCGCCGGCGACTGCTGCTGATTGTCCGAAATACGAGGGGCGGGTGGCTCTCGAATCGGTTTCGCACCTGCCCGAGTATCAGAATGCGGGGCCGTACGATCCGGGCGACTACGAGAAGAAGCTTCTCGAGGACCTGACGTTCGTCGACTGCGATGGCACACGCTACACGGCAAAGAAGGGCACTGTGGTGAACGGCGCTTCGATACCGCGGGCCGCATGGAGCGCACTCGGCTACACGCCCTGGTCCGGAAAGCTGGAGAAGCCCGCAATCATTCATGACGACCAGTGCGAGCGCGTGATGATGACCTCAGAGAAGGTGCATTCCCTTTTTCATGACGGTTTGGTTCGGGAGGGCGTCTCTGCCTGGGATGCCGGGTTCATGTATGGTGCTGTCAGAGCTTTCGGTCCGCAGTGGACAGAGCCAGGTGGAAAGGTCCACCGACCATCTTGGAAGGAAGGTGTCTGGAACGGGATCCAATTGATCAGGCAGCAAATGGGGCTGAAGGTAATGACGGTCGAGAAAGGGGGAAAGGCGTTCGTTACCCTCAGTCCGGTGCGCCGCGGGCTGAAGCTCGACGGTAGTGCCAACGACCGCAAGAAGATCGACGAGATGATCGAGCAGTTGCAGCAGGTGGACCAGGATATCAAGCAGCTGAACCTCGGCGGCAAGTTCTCGATCAAGTCGCTCGGCGCGGGAAACAGCCTTTCCTACACCAAGCCGCTGGAGCGGCAGTAAGCGGCTGCGGTGGACGTCAGCCTGCGGCGAGGCGCCGGCAGGCGTCGACGAGGCCTTTGAGTTCGGTGCGTCTCGCAAACAGGGCATCAGGGTTCTCCGCGCGGCGGCGGCAGGTGAGCGCGGCGTCGACGAGGCCGAGGTCGAGGCCGCAATCGTCCTCGTCGTGCAGGTAGGCGACGGCGGTGTCGTTGGAGGCCATCAGGCCGGTCTGCCAGGAGTATGCAAAGCGGGCGGCATAGAGCACGGCGCGGACCATCGGCTTGTGGTCAGCCGGCTCCAGGGTGGTGAGGGCGGCGAGGCGAGCGCAGTTGCTTTCCCAGTTGTCGAGCGGTGCGCCGGAGAGATAGGCGCGCACGTCGGCGCGTGCGGGTCGTGCTGGCGCAATGCGCTCGCGCTCGCATACGGCGATGGCGTGATCGAGGTAGTCGAGGCGGTCGAGCGGCGGGAAGCGGCCGGCAGCGAAGGTACGGTCGGTCCAGAATATCGAGATTTTTTTCGCGAGCTCCGGCGCGATCGCGGCGCCGGTTTCCTTCACGTTGGCGAGCATGTCGCCGGTCAGGCCGCGTTCGGTCACGAGGCCGATGTCGAGGTCGCTGTAGCGGCGGGAGAAGCCGCCGTGGGCGAGGCTGCCCAGAAGGTAGAGCCCGATGAGGTTGTCGCCAAGGGTATTTGAGACGGGCGTGGAGAGGTCGCGAATGAAGCGGGTGGCGGCGCTCAGGGCGTCGGCGTCGAGATCTGCGTGAGTGTCCGGCATCGTCGTTCCAGCGGGTTGGGGCTGGCATGAAAGCAGGCGGCGGCAGAGTGGGCAAGGGCGTTGGCGGGGGGGGGGGGAGGGATGGTTGGGGGCTGTGAGGTGCGCCAATTTTCGCCCGATTTGTGCGCAAGCTGATGACAGCAGACCAAGTGCGGGGGCGGAGGCAAGCGGCAGGCCGCCGATACCCACCGCCAGCGGGAGTAGAGGGGCATGCTCGCCATACTGACGCCGTTGCGGAATTTCGGCGCCATCATCCAGGGCTGGTTTATCGGTTCGCCGCCCGAACAGCGGCGCGCGCGGCGCAAGGCGCCTGAGCCGGCGCGCCAAGAGGTGCAGGACGCCGTCGTTGTCGCCCCGGAGCCGGTGCCGCAGGCGAAGCTCAATCAGCGTCACCCGACGCTGTGGCGCGTGCAAAGCAGCGACAAGCGGCGCAAGACATGGTGCGGCCCGACGGCGGTGTCCGCGATCACCGGCATCGATCCGGCCGAGGTGCATCGCGTCATCCAGCATTCGCGCGGCGGCAAGGCGGTGATGGGAACCTACCCGCACGAGCTCGAGCTGGCGCTCAATCATTTCGGCTACCGGCTGGTGTGGGTGGAGGACCGGTCGGCCGATCCGCCGACGCTCGCCACCTGGGAGCGCGAGCGGGCGGACATGGAGGCCGCCTACATCGTCATGGTGACTGGCCACTGGGTCGCTGTGCGCGGGCGCTGGTTCTGCGACACGTTCACCCGTGGCGAGCCGGTTCCGATCAAGAAGGCGCCGCGGCGCAGGAAGCGCGTGCAGCACGTCTATAAGGTTGTGATGCGAGGGTAGGGGCGGCGGCGCCATCATCAACGTTGGATGGTATGGCGAGTTGTTGCACGGAAACCACCATCGCCCGGAATGGGGAAATTGTGCTTGCCCGGGGTGGAGCTTAAGAGCAGATACTGCTTCAGAACGAACTTTGGGCCATTTGAGCAATGCGGTTGGGGAAAAGAACTGCGGCAGCGGTCGTCGGACTGGCGGGCGCGCTCATTCTGGGTGCGATGTCCGTGGACGCGCGCGCGCAGCAATTGGTCAACGAGGTGAAGCTCGGCGTCCTGGCGCACGACGTGCCCGATCTGTGGAGCGGGTTCCAGCGCGAGGATCGTTGGGCCGACATCAACGCCGAAGTCATATTTGCGCCGTCGCTACCGCTGTTCGGCGGGACGCTAAGTCCTGCGCTCGGGGCCTCGATAAATACCAATGGCGATACGAGCCGGGCGTATCTCGACGCGCGCTGGCAACTGGAACTGCCGTCATCCCTGTTCCTGGGCATTGGCATCGGCGCCGCGATCCATGATGGCGAACTCGATCCGATCGATGCCGGGCGGAAGGCGCTTGGTTCACGCGTGCTGTTCCATGTGCCTCTCGAGATCGGATTGCGACTCGACGAACGCAACAGCATCTCGATCTATTACGAGCACTACTCCAACGGCGAACTCGCCCGTTACAACGAGGGCATGGACAGTCTGGGTGTCCGCTACGGCCGGAAGCTGTAGCACGACAGATCGGCCAATCACCTGCGCATGGCGGAGAGCGCCGGCAGCCCGAGGCTGCGGCGTTGTGAAGGTACTTCGCTTTCCCCCAAGGGGGACGGGACGGCCTGGCCGCCGAAACTCTAGCATTGAATGGGACCAACACCGCCCCGTGTCATGGTGCACACGCTGCAACGCCCGGCCGGTCCATCCTACCGGCGGTTTGCTTCGCCTTGCCTGCCTTGCGGCCGCGAGCCTCCGCACGCGCAGCGCGCTCCAGCTGATGGGTAGCGGCTCTGCACCAGGCCCCGTCTCCTCCTTCGCCCAGCTCGCGACCAAGCCCCAGTGAGACGGGTGCGGAGGAGTATGCGGGAAGGTAGGAGGGCGGGGATAAGTGGTTTTCTGGTGGCGTTCTCGGCAATCTAATCCGGCAACGCGCAGCGGATAAGCATCAGCAGCAGGATCAGCAGCGTTAGCCACGGCGTCAGGCGGAAGGCATGTGGCAAGAACTGGATCCGTGACGGCATCGCGAGTTTGGCAAGACCGACGATGGCATAGCTCATGACCAGGGCGATGGCGGTTGCGGCCAAATATGTGCGCACTGCCAGGCGGATGCTGTCGGAGTCATAGTTCTGAAAGCCTGGCAGGCAGCTGGACGCGAACGCAGCGACAATCATGCCGAGCGGAATGACGAAGACGAAGCCGGGTCGCTTGAGCCATTTTGGCATGGGGCGGATTTTGTCTCCGTCAGTATGGCAGGGCGTCGGACTCGGTTGGGCCACGCACTATATGGTCGTGACGGGTTTCCAAAGGGTTGATAGCGCCAGCACCGGGGGCGTGTTGCGAATGGCACCTGCTAGGAGGCGGAGCTGGCATTGGGCAAGCCGGCGTTTGGACGTGCAACGGGCTCGCGTTGTGGCCCCTGGGTCCCGGCTCGCGCGGCTGGCGCCGCTTGGCCGGGATGACAGAGGGGGGCGGGGTGCGCGCGGCGCGTGTCGGGAGGGAAGACGCCGGGGGTGGCAGGCCGACAAACACACACCTGTCATCCTCGGGCTTGTCCCGAGGATCCATTATTCCTGTTGCTCCGGAGGGTGGCGCATTCACCCTTCCATTGCCGGGAAGAGATCATGCCAGTCGGGGTTGGTTTCCTGGATGAGACTGATCTTCCAGTCGCGGCGATAGCGTTTGAGTGACTTTTCCCGCTGGATTGCATCATTGATGTACTGGTGCGTTTCGTACCAAACCAGTTTTGTGACGTTGTGTTGTTTTGCGAAGCTGTCGGCTCGTCCTTCGCGATGTTCGGTCATCCGCCGGTAGATGTCATTTGTCACGCCGATGTACAGCGTGCCATAGGGCCGGCTTGCCAGGACGTAGACGTAGTATGTGTGCCGTTCTGACATCGGTGTGCTCCATCTGCCGAGGGCGGAGTATGCGGCGCCATGGGTCCTCGGGACAAGCCCGAGGATGACAGATGTGGGTGGGGCTTGCGTCCTCAGATATTTGGGCGCGTCGAGACACCGGCATCACATCATGGTTGCGCCAAAGTACGCCATTAGCGTCAGGCCAATTCCGTCCACGCGCTTTCACCTGTCATCCTCGGGCTTGTCCCGAGGATCTATCGGCGGGCTGGGCACAGTTTGGTGTTGTTTGGGCAAGGGGGGCGGTGAGGGTGTGTCAGGAGCACTGGCTTCCAGTGCAAGTGGACTAATGGGTCCTCGGGACAAGCCCGAGGATGACAGAGGTGGGTGGGGTGGGGGTGGTGGCAATTTCGACCTACGATTATCGCTGTGCAGATCGCCTCAGCCGCGACAGTTCGTGACCATCGGCCAATACCAGGGTCAAAGAACTACGATCTATACTGCCGCAAACTTCGAGTGCATTCGTCTTCGGCGAGGAAATAGCTAAGGCGGTCTTCTTAGTGAGATCAAAGGTGATGTAACTAGTCTTACAGCCCCCCTCCTCGGTCTGAACACGAACAGTGTTGGCTTCCCAAAACAGGATGGGATAGCTGATTAGCTTCAACGGGAACAGCGCACGTGTTTTCTCATGATAAACCGCAGTCGCTTCCCAACAGATCCTTTGCATCTTTGAGCATTGGTACGCCGTTACCTGATCAGGAAAAGCCAAGTCAGTCTCTGCGCCAGACCAGGTGCCTTGCGCACTGAAGCCATCGGAATCGACAACGAATGTTCGGCCCGGCAGGCCCACTGGCGCGGGTTTAATAACGTAGTCTGAAAGTAAAAAAACTGCATTAAGGGTCAGCGATAATCCAAACAGAAATTTCCAAATCTTGGACATCTTGCTCTCCAGCTATGATGAGACAGTTCGTCCGTAGAGCCGATTCTCTCATCGATTACCCCACTGCCTGCTGCTTGCTCCGTCCTCCGCGTTTCGTAGTTTGGGTTGTGCCGGTGGCGCGGCGGTCCAATAGTTCCCGCAGATACTTCCCTGTATAGCTCCGCTCGCACGCGGCGATGTCCTCGGGCGTGCCGGTGGCGACGAGGTGGCCGCCGCCGTCGCCGCCTTCGGGGCCCAAGTCGATGAGCCAGTCGGCGGTCTTGATGACCTCCAGGTTGTGCTCGATGACGACGACGGTGTTGCCGGCGTCGGTCAACTGGTGGAGGACCTCCAAGAGCTTGGCGACGTCGTGGAAATGCAGGCCGGTGGTTGGCTCGTCCAGGATGTAGAGTGTGCGCCCCGTGGCGCGGCGGGAAAGCTCCTTCGACAGCTTGACGCGCTGCGCCTCGCCGCCAGACAGCGTCGTCGCCTGCTGGCCGATCTTGATGTAGTCGAGGCCGACGCGCGAGAGCGTTTCGAGCTTGTCGCGGATGGCGGGGACGGCCTTGAAGAATTGTGCGCCCTCCTCGACCGTCATGTCGAGCACGTCGGCGATGGACTTGTCGCGGAAGGTGACTTCGAGCGTCTCGCGGTTGTAACGCTTGCCCTTGCACTGGTCACAAGTAACGTACACGTCCGGCAGGAAGTGCATCTCGATCTTGATGACGCCGTCGCCCTGGCAGGCCTCGCAGCGGCCACCCTTGACGTTGAAGGAAAAGCGGCCGGGCGCGTAGCCGCGGGCCTTGGCTTCGGGAAGACCGGCGAACCAGTCGCGGATTGGCGTGAAGGCGCCAGTGTAGGTGGCGGGGTTGGAGCGCGGCGTGCGGCCGATCGGCGACTGGTCGATGTCGATGACCTTGTCGAGAAGCTCGATGCCCTCGATGGCCTCGTGCGGTGCGGGCGTGGCGCGGGCGCCGGAGAGCTTGCGCGCGACGGCGCGGTAGAGGGTGTCGAGGAGGAAGGTCGACTTGCCGCCGCCCGAGACGCCCGTCACGCAGGTGAAGAGCCCAAGCGGGATTTCGGCGGTGATGCCCTTGAGGTTGTTGCCGGTGGCGCCGACGACTTTCAGTGAGCGGCCTTTTATCGGCTTGCGGCGCTCGGGCGGCAGCGGGATCTGGCGGGCGCCCGTCAGGTATTGGCCGGTGAGGCTCGCCGGGTTCGCCATGATGTCGGTGGGGCGGCCCTGGGCGATCACCTCGCCGCCGTGGATGCCGGCGCCGGGGCCGATGTCGACGACGTGGTCGGCGGACAGGATGGCGTCCTCGTCATGCTCGACGACGATGACGGTGTTGCCGAGGTCGCGCAGGTGGCGGAGCGTGGCAAGCAGGCGGTCGTTGTCGCGCTGGTGGAGGCCGATGGAGGGCTCGTCGAGGACGTAGAGGACGCCTGTCAGGCCGGAGCCGATCTGCGAGGCGAGCCGGATGCGCTGGGACTCGCCGCCGGAGAGCGTGCCGGAAGCGCGGGAGAGGGTCAGGTATTCGAGGCCGACGTCGTTGAGGAAGGCGAGGCGCTCGCGGATCTCCTTCAGGATGCGGGTGGCGATCTCCGTCTGCTTCTGGCTGAAGGTGGCGGGCAAGTCGGCGAACCATTGGTTGGCGGAGCGGATCGACATCTCGCAGACTTCGCCGATGTGCAGGCCGCCGACCTTCACGGACAGCGATTGCGGCTTCAGGCGGTAGCCGGAGCAGGCATCGCAGGGATGCGCGCCCTGGTAGCGGGAAAGCTCGTCGCGGACCCAGTCGCTGTCAGTCTCGCGCCAGCGCCGCTCGATGTTGTTGATGACGCCCTCGAACGGTTTGCTCACCTCGTAGTTCCGGACGCCGTCCTTCCAGGAGAAGGTGACGGGCTCGTCGCCGGTGCCGTAGAGGATGGCGTCCTGGACCTTCTTCGGGAGCTTCGCCCAGGGGGTTGCCATGGAGACGGCGAAGTGGCGGGCGAGGGCTTCGAGCGCCTGCTCGTAGTAGGGCGAGGTGTTGCCGGTCCGTGCCCACGGGTAGACGGCGCCGCCCTTGAGCGAGCGGGACGTGTCGGGAACGACGAGATCAGGCTCGAAGCGGAGTTCGGTGCCGAGGCCGTCGCACTTCGGGCAGGCGCCGGCGGGGGCGTTGAAGGAGAACAGGCGCGGCTCGATCTCGTCGATGGTGAAACCGGAGACCGGGCAGGCGAAGCGGGCGGAGAAGACGAGGCGCTCGTGGGTCTCGTTCTTGGACTTGAGTGTGCCCGGCGACTCGCCTTCGGGGAGCCTGCCGCCGGGCGCGCTTGCTGCTGGGCGGCGGCCGCCGGGTGCGAGGGGCTTGTCGGCGAATTCGGCAACGGCAAGGCCGTCGGAAAGACCGAGCGCTGCCTCGAGGCTGTCGGCAAGGCGGGTCGCCATGTCCGGGCGGATGACGATGCGGTCGACGACGACGTCGATGTCGTGGTTGAACTTCTTGTCGAGCTTCGGGGCGTCGGGGATTTCGTAGAAGGCGCCGTCGATCTTGGCGCGCTGGTAGCCCTTCTTCATCAGTTCGGCGAGTTCCTTGCGGAACTCGCCCTTGCGGCCACGGACGATGGGCGCGAGCAGGTAGATGCGGGTGCCTTCCTCTAGTGCGAGGATGCGGTCGACCATCTGGCTGACGGTCTGGCTCTCAATGGGCAGGCCGGTGGCCGGCGAATAGGGCACGCCGACGCGGGCGAACAACAGGCGCAGGTAGTCGTAGATCTCGGTGACGGTGCCGACGGTGGAGCGCGGGTTCTTCGAGGTGGTCTTCTGCTCGATGGAAATGGCGGGCGAGAGGCCGTCGATGTGGTCGACGTCCGGCTTCTGCATCATCTCGAGGAACTGGCGCGCATAGGCCGAAAGCGATTCGACGTAGCGGCGCTGGCCCTCGGCATAGATGGTGTCGAAGGCGAGGGACGACTTGCCGGAGCCGGAAAGCCCTGTGAACACGACGAGGGCGTCGCGGGGGATCTCGAGGTCGACGTTCTTGAGGTTGTGCTCGCGCGCACCGCGGACGTGGATCGTGCGCGGGTCGTGGGTGGCGGCAACGGCCGGCGGCGCGGCATGGCCGTTGGCCTTGCGGGCGGGGGCGCGGCCATTGGGCCTGGTCGCCGGCTTTTTGCCGGCAGCGGTCTTCTTGTTGCTAGCGCTCATGGGCGGTCTATCTCATCTCGTCATCCGGCAGACTGCCTAGACCATCGGACCACGGTCGGCAATGCAACACGACGGCCGGCTGCACAAGCAGCCGGGGTGTATGGAGGTGGTTAGGCCTTTGTTGGGCGGTTTGCGATAGGCTCATGCAAAAGAACGATGAGGGTTCAGGGCGTTGCGGATCCGTACGATTGTTGCAGGTGGGCTAATCGGGGCGTTCGTGCTGTTGGGTGGCGCGGTGCCTCAGGTGGCGAATGTTCTAAACCGACTGGGCT
>JBJOGJ010000145.1:0-9827 GCA_046048295.1 Pseudomonadota bacterium
CAATGATCCTCACGCCGCCGACTTGAAATCGGGCGTCGACTTTACGTACCACGCTATGGCCAGCAGCATCACGACCAGTACCACTCCGACGACATAAAAGGAGTTGGCGATGCCGACGACCTCGGCCACCGCGCCCATCAGTATCGGTGTGAAGGTCATGGCAAGTCGATTCGAGGTTGCCCTGAGCCCGACGGCCAAGCCCTGCTGCTGGCGGTCCGTGGCCCGGGAGACGATGGAAAGCATCAACGGCTGGACCATGCCGGAGACAGCGCCGCGAGCGAGCATGGCGATCATGAGGAGGAGGTAGCTGCCGAGGAGTGGCGTGATGCAGATCAGCACGACGGCGGCGGCCACTGCTGCCACAAGGAGCCAGAAGGGGTTGAAGTAGGCGGCAATTCGACCTGCGAACAGCGCCGAGAAAGCTGCCGGTACGGAAAATGCGGAAACAAGGAACCCGATGGCCGTGCCGGAATAGCCTGCGCTGTCCAGGTATACGACGTAGAATGAAGCATTTACTGCTTCACCGGCGACGCGGATAACGGATACCAGGACCACGAGTAGCACCGCGGGTAGCGCCATCAGCCGAAAGGCAGCCAGGTAGTCGCCAAGGTTGGGGACGAGTGCGCGCCATCCGGATGGAGTGCGGCGGGCGGTGCCCTCGGTCGCCCGATGCGGCAGCAACAACACGCCGAGGACAACCCCGCAGGCCCAAATCGCTGCGAACATGAAGGCGGCGAAAGGTCCTGCGAGGTCCCAGACGGCTCCGGCGGCCGGTGGGCCGATCAAGATGCCGCAACGGGTCGAAAACGCGAGACGGCCGGCGTATGTCGGGTCGCCTTTCATGCGCTGGCCGATCAGGGTCTGTGCGCCGATCCATCCCATGGTTGCGGCCAGACCTGCAACCATCTGGATGAAGATGATCACGGGCAACCATGTCGTGGACGGGTAGAGCAGCGTCACCGCTGTGAGAACGATGCCTGACCAGAAAATGACGCGGCGGGCTCCGACCCTGTCGATCACGGAGCCGCCGTGGATCGATAGCAGGAGAGGCAGGAAGGTCCGGCTTCCCAGCACCAGTCCGATCATGAAAGCGCTCGGCTCGAGCGTAACCAGCCACAGCGGGAGGATCACCGCGATGATGTTTGACATCGAGTTGGAGAAGAGACCGCAAAGGTAAACGCTGAGCTCCAGTCGGCGGTTGACGATCGGCTCTGCATCGACGGTCATGAGCGCCGTCCTTTCACGAAGAAGCTGGCGGCAGGGCGGCGGCTCGCGTAAGACGCGGGTCTTGCGCTGGCGTGGGCGGAATTGCTTGAGGCGGTGATAATGTAGCACGAACGCGGCACGGCGATGCAAGACCGGGCCCGATTAAGCAGACAGGGAGCGAGACGACGTTGGGTGACAGCGGGCGGGAGACTGGACGTCTGGACGAAGGCAAAGGCGATTTCAAGGAGCTGTTCCAAGAGGGGCGCGCGCTCTACACGCTACTGGTGATCGGCGGCGTCGCGATGCATGCGCTGCAGATCCTAGTTATCGCGATTGTGATGCCGACGGTGGTGGCGGACATCGGCGGCGCCGCCTTCTACACCTGGACCGCCATGCTCTACACGATTGGCGCCATCATAGGCGCTTCGTCGACGGGGCCGCTATGGTCGAGATTCGGAGCGAGGTGCACCTACGCCATCGCTGCCGCCGTTTTCGCGGTCGGAACCGTCGGATGTGCGCTTGCGCCGGATATCGGATGGCTCGTTGCGGCGCGCGGGGTCCAGGGCTGGGCCGGCGGGCTCATGACCGGCAGCGGCTTCGCGCTCGTGACGAGCTTGTACGACGCGCGGCTGAGGACGCGGATCCTGGCCATAGCCCAGGCAACATTCACCGTGGCACACCTCGCAGGGCCTGTCGTTGGTGGGTACCTGGCGGCGATACACTGGTGGCGCGGCTCGTTCTGGGTCGTCGTCCCCTTCATGTTAGCTTTCGCAGTGATCGCATGGACGCGCATTCCCGACACGCTTGCTCGTGACGATGCTGGGCGAAGCGCCGCATTTCCGTTTTTCCGCCTGGCGACGCTGGCGCTCGGCGTATGCTCAGTCGCTGCTATCGGCCCGGTCGAGGCGACCTGGCTACGCGCGCTGCTGCTGGTAATGGCCTGTGTTCTCGTCGGCACGGCGTTCCAGCTCGACCGGCGTGCGCCGAACAAACTGTTCCCGGCAGATGTGCTGTCGCTCTCCGCGCCGATCGGCATCGCCATCTGGATGTTGGCGTTGCATTCCATGGGGCAGACGTCGCTGATGCTGTTCCTGCCGCTGCTGCTGCAGGTGGTGCACGGCATCACTCCGATCCTGATCAGCTATGCGACCATACTGCTGTCGGTGTTCTGGACGATTGCCGCCTTCGCGGTTTCGGGCCTTTCGGGCAGGCAGGAGCGCCTGGTGATGGCGCTGGGGCCGGTGCTGGTGTTTTTCAGCCTGCTTGCGATCGCCGGTGTGGCGCAGGGAGACAATCTCCTCTGGTTAACGATCTTCGCCGCGATCTTCGGATTTGGCGTTGGTTCCTATAACGGTCACCTAGTGGCCCGGACGATGGGGGAGGCATCCAAGGAGGAGCAGAAGACGACGGCGGGTGCGCTCACCTCTATCCGCTCGCTCGGGACCTCGTTCGGTGCGGCTATTGCGGGTGTCATTGCGCATTCGGCAGGGCTCGGCACGGCGACCGATCCGGTTGCTGTGGGGCAGTCGGTCACGCTCGTTTTCCTTGCGAGCTGCATTCCGGTCGGCCTAGCCGCGCTGCTGATGCTCAGGTTCCTCAATGCCGTTCACGGGGCGGCTCGTGACGGCGGAGATGACAGGCGAGGAGGCAAGTGACGGGCGCGAAATCGTCTGCTAGTGTTCCGGCCAAGCCTCATAGGGCATCGAAGAACTCGGCGGCAAAGCGCGTAAGCGACCGGTCCGCCGGCACGGCAAGGGAGCGGGACGAGAGCGCATGGACCAGGTGACAGTCGATACGGACTCGTTCAGGCTTCGCACGTTCGTCAACCGCCTCGTCGAGGCAGGCGAAATGGATGTGGTGAGCGAGCCGGTTGCGCTCGCCGACCTCGCAGTCCGCTGGGACTGCAACCCCAAGGCCGTCCTGTTCAAGAAGGCCGGGCCCGAGGGGGCGGAGCTCGTCGCAAACGTCAACTCGTCGCGCTCTCGCCTCGCGAAAGCCTTCGATACCGACGAAGCGGGGCTCCTTCAGGCTGTCATGAGCCGGGTGGCAACGCCGCAGAAGCTGGTGGAAATACCGCGTGGCGAGGCGCCTGTACAGGAAGTCGTGTGGACTGGTGCGGATGCCGATTTCCTGAAGCTGCCGATCCCCTTTCAGCATCACCTCGACGGCGGTCCATACATCTCTGCGACGATCGACATAACCGTCAATCCGAGAACGGGGCTCACGAACGCCGGTTGCCGGCGGATCATGGTGACCGGACGGAACGAGGCAGGCGTCGACGTCACGGCGCCGAGCGACCTCAGGGCGATCTACGAGGGCTGCGTAGCGCGTGGCGAGAAGCTTCCAGTGAGCTTCGTTCTCGGTTCGCACCCGACGATACACCTTGCCGGCGCCTTCCGGTTGCCGGGCGACGAGACGGAGCTGATGGCGAGGCTCCGTGGTGCACCGATGGCAGTCGTCAAGTGCGTAACCAACGACTTGCGCGTGCCTGCCGATGCGGAGATCATTCTCGAGGGTTATTTCGACGAGCAGGGCTACCGGCGCGACGAAGGTCCCTATGGCGAGTACATGGGCTACTACGGGCTCATGAAGATGAACCCGGTGTTCCACCTCACCGCAATAACAATGCGCAAGGACGCGCTATTCCAGACATCGACAATCTCAGGGCGTGACCTGCGCAACACCGATTCCGGACAGCTCGGGTTCGTGCGAACGGAGATGGTCGCGTGGCGGGCCCTTCAGAGTGCAATTCGAGAGCCACTCGCCGTCTACGCTTCGACCTCGCAGAATCTGCGTCTTTCGATGCGCCAGCGGGTTCCCGGCGAAGCGCGCAATGCCATTGCGTGTCTGTTTGGCTGCCTCGGCAACCTCAAGAACGTATATGTCTTCGATGAGGATATCGACATTTTCGACGACAGGCAGGTGGACTGGGCGCTCGGTACGCGCTTTCAACCGGACCGTGACCTGATCGTAGAAGGCGGTTTCAGAACCGTACCCATCGATCCATCGCTCTACGGGGAAAAGACGGGCGGCAAGGCGGGTTACGACTGCACGATAAAGCCAGACAAGAAGGGCACGATCGAGTTTACCGTATCGGATATACCCACGATTTCGGACGGTCCACGGTTCCAGAGCGTCGAGGCGGCGCTTGCCGACGGTCCGAAGTGGTTCCACGAGCTGATGTCGGCGCTCGGCACAAAAGATCCGCGGGCAGTCATCCCGGAACTCGAGTCCCTGCGCGCTGAAGGTCGGCTCGGGCGCAGCGGCGACGGCGCCTACGCACTCAAGACCTGACGATAAACGAAGCCTAAACCGGAGCGAAACGAAGAAGGAGAACGGATGAGCATGTTGAGGTACGAGTCACCGGAAACGCTCGAGCAAGCGGTCAAGCTGCTTGCGGGTGCTGGAGGAATGACGCGTGTGCTGAACGGTGGCACGGATGTCATCGTGCAGATGGAAACGGATCTCATCGAGCCGGAGCTCCTCGTCGACATCAAGAAGATTGCCGAGCTGAGGGAGATCAAGCGCGAGGCCGGCGGATGGCGGGTCGGTGCAGCCGTGACCGGTATGCAAATGCTCGACAATGCCGAGTTCTCGAAGGACTGGCCCGGCGTCATCGAGGGGGTGAAGCTGATCGGCTCCTATCAGGTGAAGGGCCGCGCCACGATGGCCGGCAACCTGTGCAACGGCTCCCCGGCCGCCGACAGCGTTCCACCCCTCATTGCCGCAGGTGCGATTGCCCGCGTCACTGGTCCGAATGGCACGCGCGAAGTTCCGGTCGAGCAGATTCCTGTCGGCCCCGGCAAGACGTCGCTGGTGAAGGGCGAGATCATCCACTCGTTCCTGCTGCCGGTACGCCAAGCGCATTCCGGCGACTGCTACCAGCGCTTCACGCCGCGCACGGAGATGGACATCGCCGTCGTCGGTATCGGCGTCAATCTCACGCTCGATGGCAGCGGCACCTGTACCGCGGCTCGCGTAGCCCTCGGGGCCGTCGCACCGACGGTGCTGCTCGACAAGGCTTGCGGTGACGCGCTCGTCGGCACCAAGGTCGACGATGCAGCACTCGAGAAGCTCGCGGCGGCGGCAAGTGCTGCCTGCAAGCCGATCGACGACAAGCGCGGGACCAAGGAGTTCCGCATCCATATCGCCGGCGTTCTCGCGAAACGCGTCGCCAAGGTTGCACTCGAACGGGCGAGGCAGAACTGATGAAAGCGAAGAAGTACCACATCACCACAACCGTCAACGGTGACGAACTCGAGTTCCTGTGCGAGCCGCAACAGACCCTGCTCGACGTGCTGCGTGACGAACTCGAGTTGACCGGAACCAAAGAAGGCTGCGGGACTGGCGACTGCGGTGCGTGTAGCGTGCGCGTCGACGGTGCGCTCGTCTGCTCCTGCCTGATGCTCGGCGTCGAGGCGGAAGGCAAGTCGATCGAGACCATCGAAGGCATGGCAACGAACGGCGATCTGCATCCGCTGCAGAAGAAGTTCCTCGAGCTCAACGGCCTGCAGTGCGGCATCTGCACACCGGGTATTCTCGTTGCCGCCAAGGCATTGCTCGAGCGCAACCCAGATCCCAGCGAGACCGAGGTTCGCTATTGGCTCTCCGGCAACCTCTGCCGGTGCACGGGCTACGACAAGGTGATCCGTTCAGTTCTGGCCGCCGCCAAAGAGATGAGAGGGGCGTGACATGCATGACATTCTCGAGAAATCCGGCTTCAATCCGGATCGCAAGCTGAAGATCGTCGGAACCAATCCGATCAAGCACGACGGCTACGACAAGGTGACCGGCGCTGCCCGCTTCTCGGCTGACGTCGTGGCGCCGGGTATGCTGGTCGGCAAGGTCCTCCGCAGTCCGCATCCGCATGCCAACATCAAGTCGATCGACATATCGGCGGCCGAGAAGCTCTCGGGCGTGCATGCGGTGGTCACGCGCGACGATTTCCCGGACCACAAGCCCGGTACCGGCTGGGGCGACATGACCCGCATGACCATGGCGCGTGAGAAGGTCTATTTCGAGGGCCATCCGGTTGCCGCGGTTGCGGCGACTTCGGAGTCGATCGCCAAGCAGGCGCTCAAACTCATCAAGGTAGAATACGAGGTATTGCCGCACGTCATCGATCCCGTAGAGGCGATGAAGCCGGACGCGCCGGTCCTTCACGACTACCTGCGCACCAACAATGGCAAGTGGGGCGAGGACAAGCCGACCAACATCCATACGAAGTACGACCTCAACATGGGTGACGTCGACAAGGGCTTCGCCGCTGCCGACGTCATCGTGGAGCACGAGTACGACACGAAGCCCATGCACCAGGGCTACATCGAGCCGCAGTCCTGCCTCGCGACGTGTTCGGAGGAAGGTGAGATCGAGCTTTGGTGCTCGACGCAGGCGCCATTCGTCTACCGCGACCGGCTTTCCGGCGTGTTGAAAGTCGATTCCTCGAAGATCAAGGTGCAGCAATCTGAGCTCGGTGGCGGCTTCGGCGGCAAGACCGGTTTCTATGCCGAGCCGATCGCCATCCAGCTCGCTCGAAAGGCGCGCCGGCCGGTGAAGATCACGCTGACCCGGCAGGAGGTGTTCCGCTCGACGGGACCGGTTTCGGGCACCAAGTCGCGTATCAAGATGGGCTGCACCAAGGACGGCAAGATCACAGCTGCCGAGGGAGAACTCGTTTTCCAGACCGGGCCCTACACCGGCTCCGCGTTCACCAACGCGCCGCAGGCGATGTTCACGCGCTACGCGCTCGAGAACGTCAAGACGACCTCCTACGAGGTGGTCTCGAACCGGCCGAAGGTCAGCTCGTTCCGTGCGCCTTGCGTGCCGCAGATCGTGTTCGGCGTCGAGGACGTGGTGAGCGAGATGGCGGCCAAGATCGGCATGGACCCGATCGACTTCCGGCTCAAGAACGCGGCGGTCGAAGGCTACAAGACGATCTATGGCGACGTGTTCGGCAAGATCGGCTTCGTCGAGACACTCGAGGCCGCCAAGGAATGCGAGCACTACAAGTCGCCGGTGCCGGCTGGACAGGGACGCGGCATTTCTGCCGGCTTCTGGTTCAACCGCGGCGGCGAGACGTCTTCGACGCTGAACGTGGCGCCGGACGGCTCCGTCACCATCACCATCGGTACTGCAGACGTGGCCGGCTCGCGGATCTCGATCTCGATGATGGTCGCCGAGGAACTCGGAATCCCGGTCGAGAAGGTGCGGGCGGTGCTCTCCGACACGCACTCGCTCGGCTTCAACCGCGTCACCGCAGGCAGCCGCACCACCTACTCGCAGGGCATGGTGCTCACCGACTGTTCGCGCCAGGTCATCAAGGAGATGTGCCGTCGCGCGGCGCAGATCTGGGACGTGCCTGAAGACGCCGTTACCTATGAGGACGGGGCCGTCAAGCCGGTCAGCGCCAATGTCGGCGACTTCAAGCCGCTCACCATGAAGGACATCGCCGCCAAGACCACCAACACGATGGGTGCGATTGCGGCCAGGGCCGACATGAACGTCACGGGTGCGGGGCCGGGCTTCGGTCTCCACATCGTCGACGTTGCAGTCGATGAGGAAACCGGCCTCGTCGAGATCAAGCGCTATACGGTGGTGGAGGATGCCGGCAAGGCGATCCATCCGCAGCAGGTCGAAGGCCAGTTCCAGGGCGGCGCCGTGCAGGGTATCGGCTGGGCGCTGAACGAGGAGTACATCTACGGCGACGACGGACGGATGCAGAACGCGAGCTTCCTCGACTACAGGATGCCCGTCGCTTCCGACGTGCCGATGATCGACACCAAGATCGTCGAAGTTCCGAACCCGCGGCATCCGTTCGGCCTGCGCGGCGTCGGCGAGGTGCCGGTGGTGCCGACCATGGCGGCGATCGCGAATGCCATCGGGAACGCCATCGGGGTGCGTCCGCGCTCGCTGCCGATGTCGCCGCCGCGTATCCTGAAAATGATCCAGGAGCGCGATGCCAAGAAGGGCTGAAGCCGTTTCGAGAGTGAAAGGAGAGGTCCGGGAGCGCGCTTCCGGGCCTCTCTTGCATTTGCGGGGCGCTTCATCGACCATTCGCGATCTCAAGCCAGTAGAGGAGCGGGACATGCTGCAGGACCAGGCCGGGCTCGACGTTTCGACAAGTTCCGAGTTGGCGGTCAGGGCCTATGACCGGGCACTCGTCGACATGCTCGAGAACCGGCTTTCCATGGGCGACCGGATCAAGGATGCGCTCGAGGCCGATCCAGCATTCGTGATGGGGCTGGTGATGCGAACCTCGATGTTCATGCAGCTATCGAGCCGCGTCGTGACAGCCAAGGTTGCGGAGACGCTGCGTGAACTGGAGCAGTATGCCCCCGGCGCCACGGGGCGGGAGCAACTTCATATCGAAGCACTCAGGTCATGGGCCGCGGGACGACTTGGCGCGGCGCGGGCGACATGGGCGGGGATCGTGGCCGCGCACCCGACCGATATTCTGGCACTGCGCCTGCACCACTTTATGAGCTTCTGGCAGGGCGAGCGGGCGGGGTTGCGCGACCTGCCGGTGGCGACGCTGGAGCGAGTCGATGCGGATCTGCCGGGCTACGGATTCATCGTCTCGATGGCTGCATTCGGGAACGAGGAATGCGGGGATTATGCGAAAGCGGAGGAGCTCGGACGACGGGCCGTCGCGATCAATGCCGACGATCTCTGGGGCGTTCACGCGGTTGCGCACGTACTCGAGATGCAGGGGCGCCATATCGAAGGGCAAGCGTGGCTGGCGCAGCCGTTCGGCGTCTGGCAGGACCGCAATCCGTTTGCGCATCACGTCTGGTGGCACACGGCGCTCTATGCGCTGGAACTCGGGCAGATCGACTGGGTGCTCGAGATCTACGATCGTGAGGTGGAGGCCGACGAGAGGGGGTTCTACCTCGATGTCCAGAATGCCGCGTCCATGCTGATGCGTCTTCGGCTGATGGGTGTGGACGTCGGCCAGCGGTGGGAGAAGGTCGCGGCGCTGGCGGTGAAGCGCACGGGCGATCATGTCATGCCGTTCACGTATGCGCATTTCATGATGGCGCTTGCGGGGGCTGGAAAGAGTGCGGACGCGCGAGCCTATCTCGACTCGCAGCGCGCGTTCGCCGATGGCGAGACAGGCGATGCGGCGGAGGTGACGCGGCGCGTCGGGCTGGCGCTGTCGGAGGCGTTGCTGGCCTATGGCGATGGGCATCATGGGACTGTTGTCGATAAGCTTTTTCCGGTTCGCGGGGTGCTCACCCTGCTCGGCGGCAGTCACGCGCAGCAGGATATTTTTCGCCAGATCCTGGTGGATGCCGCGATCCGTGCGGGGCGCATGCAGGAGGCACGTATCGCACTCACGGAACGCGCGGCGCTGCGGCCGGATACGGCGTTCTCGAAGGCCAAGCTGGCGTTGCTCGGCGCGGCATGAGCACTTAGGAAGTGGTCTGTTTGATTTTCTCAACATCGGGATTTTTTGATTTTCTCAACACCGGCAGGCCGGTGTTGAGGAAGTTCCACGCCAGCGGCGCCACAGGCGGGCGGCCTTGGCGGTTTGCGTCGTTCGTTTGTTTCTCCCCAAGAAGGGGGCGGGACGGCACGGGCCGTCGATTAGTTTTCAAGATGGGACCGGAGCCGTCCCGCGC
>JBJOGJ010000146.1:0-9693 GCA_046048295.1 Pseudomonadota bacterium
AGTATTCCTCGGCGAAACATCACTACCCGCGCATCGGATCAGGATCCGCTTCAAATGGCCCGCGTTGCATGGCTACATTGTGGCGCCAACTTCCAGGCAACCACAACACGATGTCGGAGCCCTGCCGATGCGAAGAGCTGGCCAGCCCCGGCATCCACACGTCCGGCCGATGCTGCTTGACGATCGCCGCCGGCAAAACGATACCTGACCAATGCCGACAAAGGACACACGAGAGATTCCCGCCGACAGCCAACCCGCCGATCGCGAGACCGATGCACCAACGACCGGTCCCGAGATCATCTCAGGCTATTTGAAGACATTGACGAGCGCTCCTGGCGTCTACCGCATGCTCGATGCCAAAGGCGACGTGATCTACGTCGGCAAGGCGCGAAACCTAAAGGCACGGGTGTCCAACTATGCACGCCTCGGCGGGCACACGAACCGCATCGCGCGAATGATCTCTGCGACGGCCTCGATGGAATTCGTCACAGTCAGGACAGAAGCGGAAGCCTTGCTGCTCGAAGCCAACCTGATCAAGCGCTTCAAACCGCACTTCAACGTGTTGATGCGCGATGACAAGTCTTTCCCGTTCATTTTGATCGCACGAGACCACGCCGCCCCACAGATCCTCAAGCACCGCGGGGCGCGCGCGCGGAAGGGTGACTATTTCGGCCCGTTCGCCTCGGCAGGCGCCGTCAATCGCACAGTCAATATGCTGCAACGGGCGTTTCTGCTGCGCACGTGCTCCGATGCCGTCTACGAAAGCCGGACGCGGCCGTGCCTGCTCTACCAGATCAAGCGCTGCTCCGCCCCTTGCACGGGCGAGATCGATCTCGACGCCTACGGCAATCTCGTGGACGAGGCCGTGCGGTTTCTGCGCGGCGAGAGCCAGAATGTTCGCCGGCTCTACCAGCGCCTCATGGAGGAAGCTGCCGAGAAGCTCGAATACGAGCGTGCAGCCCAGTACCGCAATCGGCTCTGGGCGCTCGCCCATGTGACTGCGGACCAATCGATAAACCTGGAGGGTATCGATGAGGCCGATGTCTTCGGCGTACACCAGGAGGGGGGGCAGACATGCATCCAGGTGTTCTTTTTCAGAACCGGCCAGAACTGGGGCAATCGCGCCTACTATCCGAAAGCCGACCGCAGTCTTGGCCCGGAAGAGATCCTGAACAGTTTCATTGCGCAGTTTTACGACGACAAGCCGGTGCCGCGTTGCATTCTGCTATCCCACGACATTCCGGACCGCGAACTTCTGGGGGAAGCACTGTCGACCCGCGCCGAGCGGAAGGTTGATATCCGCACGCCGCTGCGTGGCGGAAAAGCCAGCCTGGTCGACCATGCTGTGCAGAATGCACGCGAGGCACTTGGCCGGCGCCTGGCTGAAAACTCTTCCCAGCGGCAACTTCTTGAGGGTCTGGCGGAGCGACTTGGTCTCGACCGGGCGCCTCGACGGATAGAGGTCTACGACAACAGTCACATCCAGGGAGCGCACGCCGTCGGCGCGATGATCGTCGCAGGGGGAGAGGGCTTCGTGAAGAACCAGTATCGCAAGTTCAACATCAAGTCGCAGGAGCTGGTTCCCGGCGACGACTACGCGATGATGCGTGAGGTCCTTTCGCGGCGCTTCAGGAATTTTGCGACCGTGGCTCCGAACGAAGACGCTATAGTAGCCGCGGATGCTGCAGCGCCGGACGAAGACGCCGTGTTTCCGGACCGGCCCGATCTCGTACTGATCGACGGCGGCGCCGGCCAGCTCGCGGTCGCACGCGAAGTATTCGCCGATCTTGGCATAACGGATATTGCCATCATCGGCGTCGCCAAGGGGCCTGACAGGGATGCCGGGCGCGAGCATTTCCACATGCCGGACCGGGACAAACCGCTTATGCTCGAATTGCGCGATCCGGTACTTTATTTCGTGCAGCGCCTGCGCGATGAGGCCCATCGCTTCGCCATCGGCACACATCGCGCCAAGCGGTCAAAAGCGATCTCGGCCAATCCGCTCGACGAGATCGACGGCATAGGTCCAACGAGGAAACGGGCATTGCTTAATCACTTTGGCTCGGCCAAGGCCGTTTCGCGCGCCGGTATCGCAGACCTGAAGGCCGTCGACGGAATTTCCGCCGAAATGGCGCAACGCATCTACGATTTCTTCCACGATAAGAAGAGCTGAGCCAACGGCGCTCTGCTGCAACGGACGGTGCGGTCAATGGCGCACGAAATCCAATGCGCGCGCGGGCAGCCTGCCGGAGGCCACGGACGTCGCAATGTAGGCGTTCTTCAAGAACTGCGCTCGCAGATGGCTCACGTGGGAGCGGCCGGCCCTGCGGCACATCTGGCGTTCAGCGTTCTGCAAGAAGCCGGCAAGCGCAGCAGTATCCCGATGACGGGCTGCATGCCGCGCGTATTGGTTAAGACGCTGGAACTCACTCGGGTCGAAGCGATAGCGCGGAATATAGCTCCACAGCGTCGAAGGTCCTCCCATGGCTGTTGCCGCCATGCCCGCCTCAAGCCGCTCAGCGGCCGTCAGTTTTCCTGCCTTCACAAGGCCGCGCACGACCTGGGCCAGCGCATACGATGACGACGTGCCGCGCTCGGCGGTATTGCCATCGAAGCGACCGTTATCGATCGCCTGCTCGACGCGTGCCGCTTCAACAAGTTCGCGAATGCGATCACCGCGCACCTGCTGTTCCGCGGAGTTGGCCGGGTTCTGCTCTACTCCGGACGGCAAGGCGATCGCCCTGTCGACGGCTGCGAATACCTCGGAAGCTTCCATTTTCCGTCCCGCTGCTTCCAGGGCAACAGCGCGATGAATGTGCGTGTTTATCTGCCACCAGGACCATGTCTTCATCTCGAGCAGCGGCAATCCTTCCGCATCGGGGCCGATGAGGCGCACGCGCCATTGATTCAATGATTCGATCATGGAGGCGCGTACAGCCGAGCGGCCGGCAACTTCCTGCATCCGCCGTAGTGTATCGACTGCGGCTTCCCTTTCGCCCGCTGCGACCAGCTTGCCGATCAGTGCCGTCGGATAGATTCCTGCCTGCGCGAGGTTGCGGGCGAAGTACAGGTCCTTCGCACGTCCGAGCTCGCCTGCCTGAATCATGATCTGAAACGCGATGGCCTCTGCGTCCCCAGTACTGAAATACTGGCGCAACAGAGGCTCGACGGCGTCATAATGGCCGGCCAATGCAAGCAATGAAGCGATCTGACGCGAGCGCCCCTTCAGATTTACGTCACCGGATGCAACGGCAAGGCCGTCCAGTTGCTTGGCAAGCTCGGTGGTGTTGCCCGCATGGACAAATTCCACGAGGCGTGCCGCCTCAGCGCCGGTAAGTGCGCCGGCCTGAAGTGGAATGGAGCGCCGGGCGTTAACCTCCAGCCATTGCGACATGATCCTTTCATCCCCGGCCATTCGGGATGCGACAAGTAACCGAAGCAGGTCTCCGCCGCCGTTCGTGCCCACGCCAGAAGAAACTAGGTAGGCCTTTAGCAGCTCTTCCCGGGTCGCTGGCAACCGGCACGAAGCTCCTGACTGTGAGGTTCCACTGTTATCCGCTGTCGTGACAACGCTGCCTGACGCGAAGCGTTCGAACGCCGATCTCACTCCGACGGAATAGGTCGCAAGCGCGGCATAGGCCGCAAGAACAGCCGCAGTTGCAATCAGCATGACCGAGCCTTGTAGGGGGCCGAGCCGCTTGCGGCCTACATCCAGATCCAAACTCGCGTTCAGCACCACCTGCCATAGTGCAAACAGTGCCACGATGCCGATCAGCGGCGACTGCAGAAAGACAGCGGCGGCGACGAGCGCCGCGATGCCGATCCAGCTCACGATCCTGCCGAGAAACGGGTGGATGGAGCCCATGATCGAGCGGAAGATGACACCGCCGTCGAGGGGAACGACGGGAAACAGATTGAGCCCGTTCACTATTGCAAAAAGCACGGCGGCATTGGCGGCAAGGCGCGACTCCGTCTCGAGGGCGTACCAGAGCAGAAGTGCGGTAGGTATCAGGCTAAGCCCCGGGCCTGCCAGTGCAACAAGCGTATACTGCCATTCACTCTCGTACTGCCTCTTGGGTGCCGCCATTCCGCCGAAGAACGGAATGAAACGGATGAAGCCGACGCCGACGCCAACAGCAAGCATAGCCGCCGCGTGGCCTAGTTCGTGGAGCGCAACAAGCACCAAGAGTATCAATGCGTTTTCAAGCCCCGCCAGCCACCAGAAGCTCGCGAGTGCCGCCAATGCCCAGATCAAGTGACTGAGGGCAGCCTGACTGGATCGCTTTGGCGCGGAGCGTGCAAATCCCGGCCTGTTCGCTTCTGCCTGTGTCTTTTCGAGCCAGACGGCCTGCCGCAGCCCGATCGGAACGGTCAGGCGCGTGCCAAATCGCATGTGCATCAATTCGCGGGCGAACGTCACACGCGTATGCAGAGGATCCATTGCCTCCAGCTTGATCCGCAGCACGTCGTCTTCGCCGACCATGCGCGGTTGGGAGCAGTCTTCCCGCAAATACCTGTAGTGGAGTTCGTCCTGGCTCGCAGTCGGGTACTCTTCTGTCGCGACAGTATACATGAGCCTGTCGCCGACATGGACGTCGCTGATGTAGCGATTGCCGCCGTCCGGATGCGGCTTCTTCAGAATTCTGATGCCGGCGGAGTCATAAAATGTCTCGCTGGCGGTCAATTGTGCGCGGACAGCCGCCAGTGGCGCAGCCACAATCGCCGAATACGTGTAGACGCGACGACGCCTTCGCATGGCAACGTCGAGGACCGACAAAGCGAAATCCCTCAACAAGAAGATCAGTTCAAGGAGGTAAGCCATCCAGCAGGATCTCTCGCATGGCGGGGAAACCGTGTGCTGCCTCTGGGCCTGCGCAGGGGGCAAACGGTCGACATATCAGGCTCTTCCATCAGGCCGGTGCCGGTAGCCGGGTTATGCGCGGAAGTCGATGTACCAGCGCCCTCAACCGTCATCCGGATTGTTCTTCATCCTCCCCATGCTGCCGCACCGCTGCCCTCAAAGCGGTATGTTATCGTGCTTCTTCCAAGGGTTCTGAAGCTTCTTGCCACGCAGCATCGCAAGAGCGCGGCATAGCCTCACCCGCGTGTTCCGGGGCAGTATCACGTCGTCGATGTAGCCGCGTTCGGCAGCAACGAAAGGGTTTGCGAACCGGTGCTGGTACTCCTCGATCCGCTGTTTGATCTTCTCGGGGTCGCCTGACTCCGAGCGATAGAGTATCTCGACCGCACCCTTGGCCCCCATGACCGCGATCTCGGCCGAGGGCCATGCGTAGTTGACGTCGCCGCGGGTATGCTTTGGGCTCATGACGTCGTAGGCTCCGCCATAGGCCTTGCGTGTGATGACCGTCACCTTTGGGACGGTTGCCTCAGAGTACGCGAAGAGCAGCTTGGCGCCGTGCTTGATGAGGCCGCCGTACTCCTGGTCGGTGCCGGGCAGGAAGCCGGGCACATCGACAAAGGTCATGATCGGGATCTCGAAGCAGTCGCAGAACCGCACAAACCTCGCAGCCTTGCGGGAAGCGTCAGCATCCAGCACACCGGCAAGCACCATAGGCTGGTTGGCGACGAGACCGACGGTATGCCCGTCCATGCGCGCGAAACCGGTCACGATATTCTTCGCAAATGCAGCCTGGATCTCGAAGAAGTCGCCTTCGTCCACGACCTTCAGGATCAGTTCCTTGATGTCATAGGGCTGATTGGGGGAATCAGGAATGAGCGTATCGAGCGATGGCTCAACGCGATCCGTTCTGTCATGCGTGGGCAGCACGGGCACACCGGCCCTGTTGTTGCCTGGCAGGAAATCCATCAGTCGTCGGATTTGCAAGAGCGCCTCGACGTCATTGGCATAGGCACCGTCGGCCACCGAGGATTTCGTCGTATGCACATCGGCACCGCCCAGTTCCTCGGCAGTCACCGTTTCATTGGTCACCGTCTTCACGACGTCCGGGCCGGTGACGAACATATAGCTCGTGTCCTCGACCATGAAGATGAAGTCGGTCATCGCCGGCGAATAGACGTCACCGCCGGCGCAGGGCCCCATGATGATGGAGATCTGCGGGATCACTCCCGATGCGAGCGCATTGCGCACGAACACTTCGCCATACCCGCCGAGCGCCGCCACACCTTCCTGGATGCGCGCACCTCCGGCATCGTAAAGCCCGATGATAGGGGCCCGGTTCTGGAGCGCCATGTCCTGCAGCTTGACGATCTTTCTTGCATGGGCCTCCGAAAGCGAGCCGCCGAACACTGTGAAGTCCTTGGCGAACACGTAGACGACGCGACCGTTGATGGTGCCCCACCCCGTCACCACGCCATCGCCCGGAATCTTGTTCTTCTCCATGCCGAAGTCCGTCGAGCGGTGCTCGACGAACATGTCGTACTCCTCGAACGAGCCTTCATCCACCAGCAGCTCGATGCGCTCTCTGGCCGTCAGCTTGCCGCGCGCGTGCTGCGCCGCGATCCGCTTCTCTCCGCCTCCGGCCCGGGCTATGGCGCGGCGGCGCTCGAGTTCCTCGATGATATCCTTCATGGAAGCAACTCCCTGACCTCCGTACACCAGCATAACACGCCCCGGGCGGCCCAGGCACTCTCGAGTTGAATTGGCGTTACTCCCGGGAAACTCTCGAAAGTGCCATGAACCGTGCCGCCGCCTCCAGTTCCCCCCAGCGCTGCTCGCGAACCCGGAGCGCCTCGTCGTCCCGTCCCCAGAGCCGCATCTGGTAGTCCTCATCGACAAGCGCATGTCGCCACAGCGTCTCGATATCGATCAGCCCCTCGGCATGCGCGATGGCAAGGATGCAGGAGCCGGATATCGTCGTGATCACATGGAGCGGCGCTATGGCGAAGGCATCGCCAGCCCTGAACCACGCCGCAACCTTTTCGAGTGTCTCTGCGGGTTGCGTAGCCGGCATGATCCCGCTGGTCACAATGAACCTGGCGCCGATCCTCGCTTCGACAGAGGCAATGACTGGATCCCAGGCCTCCGCCTGCAACTCCACGAGCGCTGCCGGCCCCTCGGCGCGGTAGCAGAGGAGATCGGAGCCTGCGTATCTGGCCGCATCGCTCCGCACCTCATCCAGCCGCGCGACGACGCCGTCGATGGTCGAATTGGCAAGACGTGTCAGCGGCATGGTGGCAGGGTTCACGAACTCACTCTGCGCACGCCATTCGTCCGCGACGGCTTCCGCCAGCGGCTTGGTCGGCAGCACGAGCGCCGCCTTGGCAGGCGTCCTGACCGCCCGCCCGTCGAGCTTCAGCGCGAACCCCTCGGCCGTCTGCTCCACGCCGACGTCGGAATAGAACCGCTTGCGCACGAAATTCGGCGTGCTCTTGGGATCGCTCATGCTGAGAGGCTCAACTCGTTCAGGACGGTCTCGATCAAGCGAGGTACCTCATGATACTCGTTGGCAACGGCATGTGCACCCGCCCGCTGCAACTCCTCGGGGAGATGATAACCCCATGCCACACCGAGCGCCCCGACGCGCGCTGCCATCGCCATCTCGATATCGAACGTCGTATCGCCGATCATCAGCGTGTCGCACGCTTCCGCCCCTGTCTCGACCATCGCCCTCTGGATCATCGAGGGATGCGGCTTGGATGGATGGTCATCCGCAGTTTGAATGGTGACGAAATGCCCGTGCCAGTCCTCCTGGTCGAGCAGCCGGATCACCCCTCGACGTGACTTACCGGTGGCAATCCCCAGCACGACATCCGGCATCAGCGCGAGCGCCTTGATCGTCTCGGCTGCACCGGGAAACAGCGGATCATGCATGGCCATCTGCGCCCGCGCCTCGGGAAATGCCGCCTTGTAGTGGGTGGCGAGTTCGCTTCGCGCCGTCTCCGGCAAGGCCGGCGCCAGAACGGCGAATGCCTGCGGCAACGACAGCCCGACGATCCGAAGGACATCCGTTCGTTTCGGCGACGGCAACGACAACCGCGCGAAGGCGAACTCCATTGCCGCATAGATCGCGTTCTGGCTATCGACGATGGTGCCGTCGCAATCGAAGATGACGAGCTTCATCAGTCCTCTCCGCGCTCGTAGCGGTCTGGGTTGAAACCCAGCAATTCGAATGTCGCGCGCATGTGGTCGGGCAGCGGCGCTGTGACGTCTATGGTGCCGTTGCCGGAAGGGTGCGGCAGTTGAAGCCGCCGGGCATGAAGGTGCAGCTTCTGCTCGACGTTTCCGGATATCTCGTCTGGATGCAGATTATACTTGTTGTCGGCCATGATGGGATGACCGATGATCGCCATGTGTGCGCGCAGCTGATGCTGGCGACCGGTGACCGGCTTGAGGGATACCCACGCGGCGCGATTGGTGACCCGGTCAATGACCGCGTAATGCGTCGTGGCGTGCATCGCCTCCTTCTGTTCGCCTGGCTCTGCCTTGCGTACGCGATCCCCATCGGGACCGGCTGCCTTGACGAGCGGCGTCATGATCTTGCCTTGCGGCGGCCTCGGCACTCCCTTGACGACGGCCCAGTAGGTCTTGTGGGCCGAGCGAGACTGGAAAACCTTGCCGAGTTTGCCCGCAGTGCCCCGCGTCTTCGCCACCAGCAATACCCCGGTCGTATCGCGGTCGAGCCTATGCACCAACCGCGGCCGGTCCCCGAAACGGGCAGACATTCCAGCAAGTAGACCGTCTATGTGACGCTTCGTGCCCGTTCCGCCTTGCACGGCGATCCCGAACGGCTTGTTCAGCACCAGCACCAGATCGTCCTCGTAGAGGATCATATCCTCGATCAACTTCTGGTCGGCAGGCGACGTCTGATGCACCACCCGGCGCTCGGGTGTCTCACTCTCGCCGAGTGTCCGGATTACCTTCGGCACCCGTACCTGGCTGCCTGCCTCGAGCCGCAGGTTGGCTTCGCAGCGCCTGCTGTCGACACGAACCTGTCCCGAGCGGAGCAGCTTCTGCAGATAGCTATTGGTTATGTGCGGAAATCGCACTCGAAACCAGCGGTCGAGCCGGATGCCGGCATCGTCCGGAGTAACCTCCAGCGTTTCAACTTTGTCAGACATCTCATGCCACCGGTCGGGTAATCCAAAGGGTAAGCGCCAGGGTCAGCGCCAGTGCCCCGATCGAAAGCACGACCGAAGCAACGACATACAATATGGCATCTGCCGGTGGCCTATTCGACCACAGTTCAACCGTATCCAGTGAGAACGCCGAGAACGTTGTCAGCCCGCCCAGGATACCCGTTGCCACGAAGGTCCTCAGCTCAGGCGAGCCGGCGAAGCGCGTCAGAAGCAATCCCATCATGATACCCATCAGCGCCGACCCGACGACATTCACGGTTATCGTCGCCCAAGGAAATGCCGAGAGCCCGCGTGCTGCAAACCAAGTATTGACTAGAAACCTCAGCCCGGCACCAATTGCGCCGCCGGCACAGGCGAGTAGCAGGAGCCGCATTATATGGGCTTCTCCGGCTTCTCCAGCGCACGGCCCAGCAGGAGGCCGATCAACCAGCCAAGCAAGAGCGCGATCAGCATCACGCCGATGAACGACGCCTGCTCCACGAAGGCTTCGCCGTCGGGGCTTTCATAGGTGAACCCCCCGGTTATCGCCGGCGCCGCCCAGGGCGCCAGGAACCTCGCCGCCAGCGCCGCCCCGGCCAGTCCGAATACTAAAGCGAAAAGGTAGCGCATTGCTCTGCCTCCCGTTCTTCGGTGCCG
>JBJOGJ010000147.1:0-9692 GCA_046048295.1 Pseudomonadota bacterium
CGGGCGTTGTGCCAAATGGTGTAGGAGGCGGGATGCGGGACCCACTCCGGGATGCGCAGCATGGCGAAGGCCATTTCCCAGGAAATGCGGGAGAGATAGCGTTCGCCGGCGCGCTTTAGACGGGCGGCTTCGCGTGGTTCGCCGCCGGCAAGCATGGTGCGCGCGATGATCTTGAAGGTGGTGTCCGTCATGGCGGCATCGACGGCACGAATTCGGCGGCCAGGCTCGGTGCGCCACTGGTCGAGTTGCTCCTGCGCCGCAGCGGTCATCGCCGGGACATAAGAGAGGATCTCGCGTTGCCTGAAGAGCGGGGCCATAGTGCGCCGCTGCCAGCGCCAGAGATGCCCTTGTGAGGTGAGAACGCCGGTCCCCAGCGAGCGGCCGAGGACGCGCTTCTCCATAGGCGTCTTGGAGAAAACTTCAGCTTCGGTAACGAGTATCCGTTCGATCAGCGGTGGCGACGTAACCCAGGCGACATAGGTGCCAGGGCGGCTCTGGTACGTGAAAATCGGCTGCTCGTAGACAGGCGCAGGCAGCGACAGCAGCGGATTGCGGACGAAGGTTAACAGAAAGCGGCCAAGAGGCAGCGGTTCGGACGGCGGCGTGACCGACGGCGGATAAAAGAGGGAAACGCCCGGTGTTGCGGCTTCTGACATGGCACACGAATCCGTCAGCTTCGAATGCCAGAACACTGGCGTCGAAGCTTGGCCATATCAAGGTATCTTAATTTTGGCTGACGGGCTGTTCCGACTCGCGGCCGGGCTAGACGGAAGCCTTGTAGTTGGCGTTTGCAGCCTTGGCCGCGAGCTTGCGCAGGCGTTTGCGCACGCCCGGAGCGTTGCCCTGGATGCGGGTCACCTTGGCGCGGGGAATGGCATGCGCCTTCTTCTTGCGACGTGTCTCGATGTTGCGGGGCGATTGAGAGCCCTTGGCTGCTGGCATGGCACTTTCCGATCGGTGGCGGGCCGCGCAGGCGCCTGCGGGCCGGGAATTGGGTAGGCCGACTGGCCTGGAAGACGGCTCTTTTAGGCGAAGGCGCGCCCGGTGACAAGCCTCGGACCGTTCAGGGAGCGCGGTCAGTGAAGGAGAAGGGAGATGCCGAAACCCGGTGCGATGAAAACTCCGGCCCAGAGAAGGGAGGACGAGAGGCTGGCAAGGATAAAGAGTGCAAAGGGCATTTCAAGCATGCCAGCGGACAGCGGCACGAAGGCGCGGATGGCGCCGAGGAACTTGCTGCCGAACACGCCTGCTGCGCCGTAGCGCTGGAAAAACGTCTGGCTTCTGGGAAGAAGCTCGGGATTCCGGTTGAAGGGCCAAACGCCAGCAAGTGTGTAGCGGTAGCGCCAGCCTGTGAGGAACGTGATCAGATCGCCGAGGAAAGCACCGATGCCGCCGGCAAGGGCGAGGTGCCAGAAGCTGCCGCCTGCCTCTGCATAGAGAACGCCGATGGCGATGAACAGTATCGTCGAAGGCACGAGCAGGGAGAGGAACGGAACGCTTTCGGCGAAACCCAGACAGAAGACGAGAAGGACCGTATTGTCGCGGTTCTGGCGAACAGTCTCAATCATCGTCTCATGCATATTTTCAAGTGGCAGCAACGGAATACCCCCCCCCCACCTTCCGGCAAACGCCCACAGGTACTATCGCATCCAGGCAAAAATTTCTTGAAAGTTCTGCACGCAACTCTACAACGCTTGGTGACAGCGCCGCGCAAGGGTTGTAGTAGACCTTGTCGAGCTGGCGGCGGGTCCCGGTTGATGGATGTTGCGCGCCGCGGTATGCGCGAGATCGTTCAACTTCGTAAGAGATTGGGGGCGAGCCAGATGGCAGTCATGCCAGGACCCGTCGAGTCGGGCAGCAAAACCGAGCAAGGTCGGGGACGGTATCAGCGGCTCAAGCAGGCGGTTCACCGGCACAAGCCTATTTCCAAACAGGGAATTCAGGAACGCTTGTTCACGCTCGCGTTCTCGGGGCTGGTCTACCCGCAGATCTGGGAAGATCCGGTCATCGACATCGAGGCGCTTAAGCTCAAGGACGGCGAGCATCTGGTGGGGATCGCGTCGGGCGGCTGCAATGTGCTGAGCTATCTCACGGAAGCACCAATCAAGGTCACGGCGATCGACCTCAACCCGGCACACATCGCGCTCAACAAGCTCAAGGTGGCAGCGGCGCGCTTCCTGCCGGACTATGCGGCCTTCCATCGCTTCTTTGCGGAGGCCGATGCGAACGAGAACGTGCAAGCATATTTCAACTATCTACGCCCGCACCTGGATGAGGCGACACGCAAGTACTGGGAATCGCGCGACAGGCTTGGGCGGCGGCGCATCAACTATTTCGGAAAGAACCTCTATCGGCATGGGCTGCTCGGCAGTTTCATAGGAGCGAGCCACTTGCTGGCGCGCGTTCACGGTCGCAATCCGCGGAAGATCCTTACTGCCAAGACCCGTGAGGACCAGCGTAAGATCTTCGAAACCGAACTTGCGCCACTTTTCGAGAAGCGGCACATACGCTGGCTGCTCGATAAGCCTGCGGCACTGTTCGGACTTGGCATTCCGCCGTCGCAGTTCAATGCCCTCAAGGGTAATGAACAGTACATGGCGAAGGTTCTGCTTGCCCGTCTTGAAAGACTCGCCTGCGATTTCGACCTGCAGGACAACTATTTTGCGTGGCAGGCTTTCGGCCGGCGCTACGCAACCGGTGGCGCGGGGCCGCTGCCACCCTACCTGCAGCGGGAGAACTTCGACAAGCTACGCGAACGTGCCGCAAACGTCGACGTCCAGCACCGTTCGTTTACTGAGTTCCTCGAACACAGTCCTGAGCAGTCGGTGGACGCGTATGTACTCCTCGATGCACAGGACTGGATGACGGACGAGCTTCTGACCGATCTCTGGACGCAGATTGCGCGCACTGCTCGGCCTGGCGCACGCGTTATATTCCGAACCGCTGGCGAGGAGACGATCCTGCCCGGACGGATTCCGGACGAGATCCTCGAACGGTTCGAGTACGATCCGGAGAAGTGCCGCGAGATGACGCTGCGCGATCGTTCGTCGATCTACGGCGGGTTCCACGTCTACACGATGAAGTCCTGAACTCTCGACGGAGCAGAAGGCCGTGGCGACTGCCGGTGACGATCATCGCTCGCATATGGACGGGATCTATCGCTACCAGCGGTATATCTACAATGCGACGCGGAAGTACTACTTGCTGGGCCGTGACCGTATGCTTGCTGAACTCAACGTTCCGGCAGGCGGCACAATACTCGAACCTGGCTGTGGCACAGGGCGCAATCTGATCCTCGCCGCGAGGCGATATCCAGATGCGCAGCTCTACGGTTTCGACATCTCGTCGGAAATGCTCAAGACGGCGCGCACTGCCATCGAACGGGCAGGGTTCAGCGATCGCATCACGGTAACGGAGGGTGACGCTACGAACTTCGATCCGCAAGCGATGTTCGGGGTGTCCGACTTCGATCGAGTGTTCATTTCCTATTCCCTGTCAATGATCCCCCCTTGGAAGGAAGCCCTCCCTGCTGCCATGAAGGCAGTTGCGGCGGGTGGCAGCCTGCATATCGTAGATTTTGGGCAGCTCGAAGGCTGGCCAAAATTCGTCAGGGCCGGGCTCTACGCATGGCTCAGGCAGTTCACAGTGCACCCGCGTGCCGAACTCGAGGTGGTGCTTGGCGAACTGGCGCGGACAGAAGCTGCAAAGCTGAAGTTCGAGAAGCTCTACCGCGGCTATGCGGAGTATGCGATCCTCACCCGATGACGCGGACGGCGTTGCGGGAGGAACTGATGCAGAAGCGGTATCTCGGCGCAGAGAAGGTGGAGTTCTCGGCAATCGGGTACGGGTGTCCGACATTCCGCGGGCGGCTGCCAGAGGATGATGAGCGGCGGGCACATGAGGTGCTCGAGCGGGCTGTCGAACTCGGGATCACATACATCGACACGGCAGACCATAACGGTGGCAACAACGAGGTGCTGCTGGCGCCGTTCCTGAAACGGCACCGGGCGGACGTCCTGCTGGCGACGAAGTTCGGTAACCGGCGAGGATACCCTGGCGAGGAGGGGCGACTGGCAGACGGGCGACCGGAGATGGTGGCGCCATATGTCGAGGCAAGCCTCGCACGCTTCAAGACCGACAATGTCGATATGCTTTATCTGCACCGGGTGGATCCGCAGGTTCCGATCGAGGATACGGTCGGCGCAATGAAGCGGCTCGTGGAGCAGGGAAAGGTACGTCATCTGGGGCTCTCCGAAGCCGGACGGGAGACGATACGCCGGGCCAATGCCGTACACCCGATTACGGCGGTCGAGAGCGAGTACTCGCTGATGACCCGTCAGTACGAGGCGGACACGATCCCGGCATGCAAGGAACTCGGGATCGGCTACGTTGCCTACTATCCGACTGGTAGAGGTTTCCTGGCAGGCAAGTTCGGCTCACTCGACGAGATCGGCGCCAAGGATAGTCGGCGGTCGAGCCCGCGGTTCAGTGCGGAGAACTTCGAGCGCAACATGGCCCTGCTCGAGGCGATGGGCGAGATGGCGGAAGCAAAGGGTGCAACGAAGGTGCAGCTGGCACTTGCCTGGGTTCTCGCCAAGGGCGATTTCTTCGTGCCCATTCCGGGGACCATGAACGTTGCACATCTCGAGGAGAATGCGGCGGCGGCAGAACTCGTGTTAACGGCGGAGGAAGTGGAGCGGCTCGATACGCTCTTCGCGCCGGAGGCGGTTGCGGGCGCCCGCTTCGAGGGCGACCGGTCGGGCGAGCTCAACATCTGAGCAGCTCTCCACTGCATGCAATTGTAAACTCGCAGGAACTGTGGAAGGCTCGAAATACGGGTCGCAGACGGCAATTGCCAAAGAACCAGGAAGGGAACGCACATGTACGAGGAACTGAAAGAAAAACTCGTGAACGGGGGGCGGGCGCTGGCGCTCGAAGGGCAGGGCGATTACGTCGCGGGGCATATCAGCGTGCGCCTGCCGGACGATCCGAGCAAGTTTCTCATGAAGCCGGCGGGGATCGGCCTCGAGGAGATGAACTTCAAGAACATCATCGTCGTCGATCTCGATGGGAAGAAGGTGGATGGCATCGCAGGCCGCCACAACGAGGTGTACATCCATTCCGAGATCATGCGGGCGCGTCCTGACGTGCAAAGCGTGATCCACACGCACCCGATCAATGCGGTCGTGTTTTCTTCCCTCGACAAGCCGTTGCAGGCGATCGGTAATGACTTCTCGACGTTCTATGCCGGTGTGCCGGTATTTTCTGAGACGACGGACCTCATCACGACGCAGGAGCGCGGGGCGGCGGTGGCAAGAACGCTCGCGGACAGGCCGGTTGCGCTGCTTCGCAACCACGGGCTTGCGGTTGGCGGTGGCAGCATCGAGGAGAGCGTGTGGCTGGCGATAAAGTTCGAGCGGGCGTGCCAGATGCAGCTGATGGCGGAGTCGGCAGGTGGGCCGAAGCTGTTCGTCAAGGATGAGGACATCGCCGACAAGTCGAAGAAGGCCAACCGCGGCGATCTGCATCGCAACGTGTTCGGCTATCTCGTGCGCAAGTGGAAGCGGGTGATGTGCCCGATGTGCCAGCAGGAAGAGGTGATGGGTCCTGAGACGCACAAGATCACGCCGGAGAGCTAATGGTTATTCGCTCTCGGTTCTGATTGGGCCAACTCGGTTGCATCGATGGCGAAGCGGGGCGCGCGATTGCGCGCCCTATTGATTCAGAAGCTGTGCCGCATCAGGCGATGCGGGCGGCCTCGACCTTGCCGACGGCGGTCGAGGTCGGGAAGACGAGCGACTTGATGACGACAGGCACGGCGCCGGATGCCTCGAGCAACTCACCGATGTCGATGAAGTCGAACTCCTTCAGGTTTATGCCGTCGATGGAGACGACCGGGCAGCCGAGCTTTGCCTCTTCCGAGCAGTGGATACCGATCAGGCCGCCGACGTCGCCGTCGCCAACGAGGACCAGCGGGTGGCCGTTCTTCAAATGCAGCGCGAGGCCCTTTGCTACGCCCTTGGCGAAGTCGTCGAGGCGGCGGAAGGTGGCCGAGCCGTCCCAGCGGTAGCACATGGCGACAGCCTGCTCGCCGGTGTGGAGATCGAGGCGCTTCAGTGCGACGTCGATTGCCGCGGCGATGGCATCCTGTTCGAGCACGTCGGCTGCGAGCGGAAGGTCGGGCACGATGACCGGTACGTTCCGCAAGGGCAGGATCGAGTGCGGATCGACGAAGATGGTCGAGCCGGAAACCTGGATGGTGTACTGGGAGGCGCCGACGACCGTGGCGCGGATGCCCTGGTCGGGTTGCTCGATGGGGACGCCCCACTTCTCGATGCGGGCGCGGACCGCCTTGCCCAGTGCGGGACCAAGGTCGCCAAAGCCGCTCTTCTCGCGGTCGTAGATGAATTCGGAGACGCCGCCGGAGAAGGTGATCTTGTCCGGTTTCCTTGCGTCAGAAATCTTGTCAAGGCGGAGAAGGCTCTCGGTTTCCGGAGTTAGCGAGGCTTCGGAAAGGCACTCGAACAAACGGTCGGCCATACGATTTACGATCCGGTCGGTGTCCTCTTCCGACAGGGTTACCCCGATGTCGAGGTCGAGGCCGAACTCTTTTCCGAAGCGCTTGCCGGATTCCTCGATGCGGGTGATGCGTCGATTGTCATCGACGGTGATGACACGGGCGCCGACATCGATGGCTGTCATGGCGCAGAGTTCGCCTTTGTTGCAGACGGCAATCTTGGAAGTGCCACCACCGATGTCGATGTTCATGACCCGGTTCTGCTCACGTATCGAGCGGGCGACGGCGCCGGAACCGTAGGCGGCGAGCGTAGTCTCAAGGCCGTCGCCGGCCGAAACGGAAACAAATTTTCCGGCTTCGGCTGCAAACAACTCGCCGATGGCGCGGGCGTTGGAGCGACGGACGGCGACGCCGGTCAGGATGAGCGCACCGGTGTCGATCTTGGCGGGTTCGACGCCGGCAAGACGGTATTGCTCGTTGACGAAGGCGCCGAGGCGGTCGGCGTCGATGGACATGTCGCCGGCGTATGGCGTGAGAAGAACGTCCGACTCATGGAAGACCTCGCGCTCGGTGACGACGTAGCGGTTGTCGAGCCGTTCCAGCAGCAAACGGGAGAACACGAGGTGCGAGGTGGAGGAACCGATATCGACGCCGACACTGGTCAACTCGATTTCGTCCTCGCCTTCGAGACTGCGTCCGGCATTCGAGAAAAAGACGCGCCCGCCCTGCGGTTCCTCCAACATAGGGTGTTCCCTTTCTGGCTTGTTGCTTGGTTCGTTTCGGCATGCGAGCGGCGCCCGCAGGCGCCGCCGGAGGGTCCAACGAAGATGCCCGCTGGGCAGTTCGTCAGACGACGTTCATGGTTTCTTTCTGCTCGTTCGGCTTCACGTACCACTTGGGATCCATGCGGCAGGTGACACCGTTCTGGCGCAGCGTCTCTTCGTACTCGGTCCGGAGGTAGGGATCCTCCATCCAGTAGGGAATGGCGGTGCCGCCCTTGTCGACGTCGATGGCGGTATAGTCGGTATGCTTCTCGCCAGGTGCGCCAGGATCGCGGCCGGGGTTGTGAGGGCCGAACCAGGCGGTGAGGCGGAAGTCATCCTTGGAGACCGAGAAGTGCTGGTGGTACCAGCGTGCGCCGCCGGGGGCTGCGGTGACCAGGCCGATCGGCTCGTAGTCGAGGCGGCGGATCTGGTCCTGATGGCCGTTCTCCCAGGGGCGTTCGCCGCAGCGCTCAGGCCAGGAATAAGTGTAGCCCTTGCCCTTCAGGCAGACGAGGACTGCGGCAGAGGTGTGCGCGTGGCCCTTCGAGTAGCGGCCGTTCTCGTGCTGACCAATCCAGAAATAGAAGGTGTTGTTGGTCATGAACGGCTCGACGCGGCGGTAGCCGACGGAGCGACGGTTGTCGAGTGGGAGTTCGCAGTTGATGGCGTCGGGGATGAAGTTGGTCCGGCGCATGGCGAGGCCGCGAACAGGATCCGGCTCGATGTCGTCGTTCGGCTTGTAGAAGTCGTCGGCGCCGGAGAAGCGGTCCTTGAACACGAACGGGTTGTCGAACACGGCGTCCCTGTTTTGGAGCATGTTCAGGACGTTCGGTGCCGTGGTGCCTGCGAGCAGGAGCGCGCCACCGGAGGTGGCGTTGACAATACGGTGGTAGGCGTTCATCGGGATCGAGAACATCGAACCCTTCTGCCACTCGAAGACATGCTTCTTGGTGTCGCCGTCGACCCACACCTCGGTCGAGCCACGGCCTTCGACGACGAGGAAGATCTCCTCATACATGTGCTTCTCGACGTTCAGGGCGCCGCCAGCGGGAACTTCGACCACGTAGCAGCCCCACTTCGTCTCCGTGCCGTAGAGCTGGATGAAGTGGCCGCGTCCGCCCATGCGCTTCCAATCATGGAGCGGAAGATCCTGGACTTTCGAGATGCCGATGTCCCGGAAAACGGGGAGACCTTCCGCTTCCATCCAGGCGTCATAAGGTGTCGGCTGCTTCTTGAATTCGCCAAGTCCAGCCTTCTTCAGGCCGCCGGGCTCGTGCCAATGGGTGACCTCGTCTTTTCCTGGGGCGTCGTGCGGCACGTTTAACCTCCTCGGTTCCTGATTGAATGTCTTGTTTCGCCGGTCATTGTTCGAGAGCCGGCTGCAGGCGCAAGGGGGCGCTGCGGCATGCAGCGGGCCTGCACCAAGCCTGCGTTGTCGCGCTACAAGTCCTAACAAATACCGCAATTGTCAAGGCCGCCGGCGGTCCCGAACAGGCTGAATCGCCGCCGTCCGAGGCGATGGCGATTTCAGTGCAGTCGGGCGCTGACCTCGATCTCGACGCGCTTCTCGGGTGCCGAAAAGCCATCTACCACGGTGATGGAGAACGGGCATGGAAGCGAGGGGAGGCCCGCCATTGCCGCGTCGCGGCCGGCAGGGCTGTTCTCGCTCCTGGCAAGGAAGATCGACACCGCTGTCGTGAGGTCCCAGGACGTGCCGGCAATGTCCATGAAGCGGTCGAGATCGCGGCGGATACTGGAGAGCTGGTTGGTAAGCCCAGGCTCCTTGCTGGTGTCACCCGAGAAGAAGACCATTCTGTCGAACGACACGAACATTGGCGGCGTGATCGGTGGATCGTATTCCCGTATGATTTTCGTCGACCCGCGGTTTTCCGGCGCCATGACGAAGAGTTCGATCAGCATGGATGCTCCGGCAGGCAGGTGAGCCGGCGCAATGAAGCTCGCGCTGGCTGCGCGAACGTCGCCGGAAAGCATCTCGCGGCGAATGTCGCTAGCGATCTGGCGGGTCGCAGCGTCGCGGGCCCAGAGCCGGCTTCGGGCCAAATGGCGAGTGTCGAGGCCGGCTTGCGTGGCAAGGGCCAGGGCGGCGGCGATCGCGGTGCGGCTTTCCGCGTCCGCGGAGGCGGTGGGCTCGCCAGAAACCGCTATGTGCAGGAGTGGGCGGCCCGACATCCAGGTCCAGGTCAGCTGTTGCATTGACGTCATCTCCTCCAGTTCCCATCTGATAACCATACACAATGGTGATGCGCTGCAAAGCAGACTGCTGCCGGTGGAGGCAAAAATCGCTATCCGCCTGGGCTGGATTCTGGTAAATCGTCATCAAATGTAGGCGCCACGCGCGGTGATTGGATGAATTCCTCAGTGCGACTTGTGCGCTGGACCATGGCCAGGGA
>JBJOGJ010000148.1:0-9689 GCA_046048295.1 Pseudomonadota bacterium
TGTCGGAGGCTGAAGGTACAGCGGATGCGGATGGCGTCCTCAGTGAGGCACCGTGCTTCCCATGTGCTTCCCAGCGCATCATGTCGCGGAAAACTCAGCCTTCACGGCCCGTCAAATCCTTGAAATTATTTGATTTTCTGGTGGGCGGTACTGGGATTGAACCAGTGACCCCACGCGTGTGAAGCGTGTGCTCTTCCGCTGAGCTAACCGCCCTCCATCCGCATAAAACGGTCGGAAGCCGGTCTTTATGCGGGTGGCCTCCGGCAGTGTCAAGATCGCGCGGCCGTGCCGCGTTTCGCGCTAATCTTCGAAGCTGGCTATGATCTTATCGATTTCTGGCGCCAGCGCTCTGGCCTCTTCGGCTGGAATTACCAGGAGGATGCGCGAGTAGCCACCGTTCTCGCCAGTGATGAACCACTGGCGGATCGCCATTTTTCGCCCGCTTTTCGATACACCGCGTGCGACGTGGACGAGCGCCTTCCTCTTGGTTGCGCCGACGATGCCTTGCCCGACATTCAGGATTTCGAGCTGGCTTACATTCCTTGATCTTTGAAGGAGTGGACCGGCAAAGGAGATAGGGGTGGCGATCTGTGCCCGGACCGCCGATGAGCTGACGAGTAGATAGCCTTCCGGCTCAATTGTACGGCGGTACACCCGAGTATCGGGACTGCCGTCTGCCACTTCCTCGAATGGCCCCGTATAGCCGAACTTTGCGGTGATCGCGGCGATAGCCCGTGTCGCGCCGAGCGTTGCGCTCGCGAGAGCATTCTCGATTTCCGACTTTCTTATTTCGCCCTTTTCGAGAGCGACTACGGGGATGTTGACGGCAATAAGAGCGGCAGAGTTCGTGTCGCGGAAGAGCAGGAAGTAGCGTGCGAAAACGGTACCGTTCAATAGTGCCTGGCGCGCATGGACATAAACGTGCGAGTCAGGACGGTCGAGTGAGCCGCGGGCAGGCTGGGTGATGCCCTGCGCGTTCAGCGATGTCTCCGAAAGGGACGCCTCAAGTCGCTGGTATTCGCTGGCAGGTCGCTCGGTCACCTGGATGGAGGCACTGAGTTTCTCGTTCTTGAATCCTGTGAAGTCCACCGCGGGGACGAACCCCTCCGGAATGCGCATCGATACGCGGGTGGCGGGCACAGGAACAGGTGGGATGACCGTGGCTACGGCTGCTGTGCCAGACTGTGGTGGAGCGGCAATGGATGTGACGGGCGTTGCCGGTCGTTCCTGAGCGGCAGCGGCAAGTGTCACGATTGTCCAGATGAAGAAAGCCATAGGCAGGGTGCGAAACAGCATCCGGAATTCCCTTGTCCTGAAATGTTTCAGTGCGGAACATGTACTGGGTCTGGTGTCGCCGCAAGGCGTCCGGACTTTGCCCCGGCTCGCTTCAGTTGTCGAGCGGCGTGCCCTTGCGGACCTTGAAGCGAAAGTCGCCGCCCAATGCCGCACGGATACGCCAGGGGAGTGCACGTCCGGCTCGTATGAGCCACAAGAGGCGGCGGGGGAAGGCGATGAACGTGCGGCGTCGATCGAGGCCGCGCTTGATGATGGCGGCGGCTTTTTCCGCTGTGACCAGCAGGGGCAGGGCGCCCACATGGTCTGCGACCTGGGCGGTTTCGATGTGCCCCGGATAGACCAGTGTGACGGTTATGCCTTCCTCGATCAGATATTCGCGGAGTGCTTCGCCGTAACTCATCACACCTGCTTTGCTGGCGCTGTAGCCTGGTGCATCGGCAAGCGGCTGCAGGGCGGCGAGCGAGCCTATAACGGCGATATGGCCATTGCGACGCCGTCGCATGTAGGGCAGGGCGGCATTGATCGTGTTGGCCGCACCCTCAAGGTTGGTCCTGATCTGCCAAGCAATTTCCTCGGCGGTCTCCAGGCTGCCATCGGCGCCGTGTCCCGTGAAGACACCGGCGTTCACGATGAGAAGATCGAGGGGGTGGTGAGTTTCGAGGGTGTCGAACCAGCTGCTCAAGGACCTGTGATCCGTGACGTCAACCGCCTTGCTGACGACGGTCGCGCCCCTCACCTCGCAGTCGGCGCCTACCTGCTTGAGGCGCGAGATGTCGCGGCCAGTGATGGCTATCGTCATGCCGGGGCCCGCATAGGCACGTGCAAGCGCAGCGCCCAATCCGGCGCTAGCGCCTGTAATGGCAACAACTTTTGGGGCCGGCTTGGCCATGTTCCGCTCCTGCGGGTGGCTTAACGACGCACCCGGCGGCACGATAGCCGGGAATTGAAACCGTTCGCCGTTGACCTATTTCGACAGTTAATCTGGCGGAAACCAATCTCGTACCAATAGCATCCGGTATGCGTCAAATTCACCGTCTGACACTATCGCTGATGAGATTTCTTGCCTAATACGTCATCTCAGACTATGCGGCTAAGTTTTGAAGAGACCTAAATTAAGTAGGTCCATTCCGAAAGGTAAAGTGCATGAGCCTATCCAACGAGCGCCGGGAGAACCGCGGCAGTGGCGGATTGCTGTCGGTTGCGAAGCTGCAGATAGCGGACGCGTTGCAGCGAGCCGGCAAGCTCGCAAGCAGGGAGCGGATTCAGACGGCGGTGCACCCGCGAACGGAGTTTCGCGATCTGCCGGTTTTCTCGGCCATGGAGAAGCATCGCGAGATCGCCAGGACGATGGGCGTATCCAATCCGTTCTACCGTGTGCATGAGCGGCGCGAGGGCGCTTTGACGTGGATGGGCGGTCAGCCGCACATCAACTATGCGTCGTATGATTACCTCGGCTTGGCCCAGCACCCTGCCGTGTCGGAAGCCGCGAAGGCGGCAATCAATCAGTATGGGATGTCAGTCTCTGCTAGCCGTATTGTTGCCGGCGAGCGGCCGGTGCATGGCGAGTTGGAGAGCGCTATCGCCGAATTCTACGGGACCGAGGCCGCGGTCGTCTTCGTCAGTGGGCATGCCACAAATGTATCGACGATTGATGCGTTGATGAAGCACGGCGACCTCATTGTGCACGACGAACTCATTCACAACTCGGCGCATGTCGGCGCACAGCTCTCGGGGGCCGCGTGCAAGAGCTTCCGGCACAACGACATGGATTCCCTCGAGAAGGTGCTGGCGGAAAACCGTTCCAAGCACAATCAGGCGCTGATCGTGGTCGAAGGCCTCTATTCGATGGACGGCGACTTCCCGGATCTCGCACGCCTCGTGGAGTTGAAGAACCGCTACGGGTGCTGGCTCATGATCGACGAGGCGCATTCGCTCGGCGTGCTCGGGGACACCGGAAAAGGCATCGCGGAGCATTTCGGTATCGACTTCGGCGAGATCGACATCTGGATGGGAACGCTATCCAAGACGCTTGGCACCTGCGGTGGATACATTGCGGGGTGCAAGGAGCTGATCGAGATCCTTCGGTTCCAAGCAGCTGGTTTCGTTTATTCGGTCGGCATGCCACCAGCGATATCTGCTGCGGCGCTGAAGGCTTTGGAGATTCTGAAAGCAGAGCCGGAGCGCGTGAAGCGTCTGCAGGCCAACAGCCGACTGTTTCTCGAGGAGGCGCGGGCTGCCGGTCTGGATACGGCAACTGCGGAAGGATATGCGGTCGTGCCGGTTATCGTCGGTGACAGCCTGAAGGCGGTAAAGATGACGGAGAGTCTGCTCGAGCGCGGCATAAACGCGTTGCCGATCATTTATCCAGCTGTACCTATGAAACTGGCACGGCTCAGATTCTTCATCACCGCGGACCATACGCCGGAGCAGATCAAGGAAACCGTCGCGATCGCGCGCGAGGAACTCGACAAGGTGTCGAAGGGACGCTTCACGATCGCGGCCTTCATGGGACGCTGAAGCCAGCTCCAGACAGGCGACAGGCCCGCTGCTCACCCAGCGGGTCTTTCTTGTTTCAGGCTGTCTTGCAGATGAGGAACCTGAAGACGCCGTCGTCTTCGCCGGTTTCCAAGAGTTGGTGACCGGCGGCATTGCATAGTTCCTGGAAATCGCTCACGGATCCCGGGTCGGTGGCGAGTACTTCCAGCTGGGATTGGGGCGGCATGGCCTTCAGCGCCTTGCGCGCCTTGAGCACTGGAAGCGGGCATTTCAGGCCACGCGTATCGAGGAACTTGTCGGCCATTTACCGTCCGATTGGTTGATCAGCTCTCCCGGAAGGCCCGCATCATAGCATCGCCAAGCGGCTTGACGAGATAGCTCATGATCGATCGGGCGCCGGTCTCAATGAACACCTCCGCCGGCATTCCGGGTACCAGTCGCGACATGCCCCCGATCCTGTCCAGTTCGCTTCCTTTCACCTCGATCTCGGCCGTGAAGTAGGATGAGCCGTTTTTCGCCGTAAGTTCCGCTGCAGATACCTTGGCCACTCTGCCGGCAAGTGTCGGTGTCGAATGGGCGGCAAAGCTCGGGAACCGCAGTCGCGCCGTCAGGCCGGAGCGCACCTTGTCGATGTCTTTTGGGTCGACATGGGCTTCAACGACGAATTTGCCGTCCTCAGGGATGATTTGAAGGATTGGGCTTGCAGCCTGAATCACTCCTCCTTCGGTATGAACCTGGAGGGCATGGACGCGGCCTGCATATGGTGCGCGGATCTCGATGCGCGCTAGCTTGTCGGCATGCGCCTTGCGTTGCTCCTCGAGTTCCAATAGCTGGGCGCGCGCCTTTCCGAGTTCGTCGACGACGCTTTGTGTGAATTCCTTCTCCGCCTGCGCCATACTCAGTCGCGTTTCTGCGAGTGCGCCTTCCGTGCGTGCCATCTCGCCTTCGAGCCTGCCGAGGTCTCCTTCGAGTTGAGCGTAGGTCCGTTCGACGGCGCTATAGCGTTGCTGGCTTGCGAAGCCCTTGCGAAACAATGGACGCACAGCATTGCGTTCCTTCAATGCGAACTTGATCTCGCGTTGTCTGGCGGCGAGCATGTGCACGAGGCCTTGACGCTGCGCATCGAGTTGCTCATGGCGTTTGCGCAGTACCGAGAGTTGGCCAAGACGGCTGTCACGGCGAGCCTTGAAGACGGCCATTTCAGCCGCGAATGCGTCGCGGACCTCGTGCACGTGCATGAAGGGACGAACGGCGTCGGGCATTGTGAAGACGTCTTTGCGGTGGCGCTCCGCCATCAGACGGGCGTTCTGGATGAGATTGTTCCGGATGCGCCCTTCAACTATCGCCAAGTTTGCGCCGACGAGTGTTCCGTCAAGGCGCAGCAGGAGATCGCCCTTCTTCACCGCGTCGCCGTTTCGGACGGCAATCTTCTGCACGATCCCGCCATCGAGATGCTGGACGGTCTTGTAGTTCCCTTCGACGGTGACGGTGCCACCGGTTACGACGGCGCCGGAAATCGAGAATACGATGCAGAACAGGAAGAGCCCGCCGACGAGAGCTGCCAGGACCGCATAGCCACGGCTTACCCATTGGCCGGTTGAAAGCGATTTCAATGATGCCCGCTCGTGGGGGGCGGCCGGGTTCGGCGTCATCAGATCTTGTCCCCGTTGTCGAAGGCGGGGCCGGATTTTGCAACGTCGGTGCGGCGGCGTTGTGGACCTGACGGCGCCTTGGGCTGGAACAGCTGCATCACCTGTTGCTTTGGACCAAAGGCAATCTGTTTGCCCTGATCCAGATAGAGCAAGTGATCGGCGAGGTGGATCGCCTGTACCCGATGCGAGACGATCACGATGGCCTGCGAGCGCTCGCGCATCCCGGAAATTGCAGCGGTGAGCGCCTCGTCGCCCTCGCGGTCGAGGTTGGCATTCGGTTCATCGAGCACTACCAGGGCCGGTCTGCGAAAGAGCGCCCGGGCGAGACCGATGCGCTGGCGCTGGCCTGCGGAAAGGTGCATGCCGCCGGTGCCGATCGGCGTGTCGTAGCCGTGTGGCAACTTGAGGATCATGCCGTGGCAGCAGGCCTGCTTCGCAGCTTCGACAACTTCTTCGTCGCCTGCGTCGCTGCGGAAGCGGGCGATGTTCTCGCGCACGGTGCCGGAGAAGATTTCGACGTTTTGCGGCAGGAATCCTATGTTGCGGCCGAGCGATTCTGGATCCCATTGATCCAACGGGGCGCCGTCGAGCTTGACAACGCCGGCCTCCAGCGGCCAGACGCCGACGAGTGTGCGCACAAGGGAAGACTTTCCGGATGCGGACGGGCCGATGACTGCCAGCATCTCGCCGGGCCCGACCCGGAACTGGATGCCCTGGAGTACAGGGCGTGCGGCGCCGGGCGGTGATACCGAAAGCCCGTTTGCCTCAAGGTGGCCCACGGGTGCCGGCAGCCTTGTGCCCTGGGCAGCGGGGGGCTGGGCCTGGAGAAGGGATGCGAGGTTCGCATGTGCCTCCCTGGCGCGAACGAAGCCGCGCCAATGGGCGATTGCCTGCTCGACGGGAGCCATGGCGCGGCCGAAAATTATCGTGGCTGCCACGATCGAGCCGGCGGAGATGAGCCCTGCAACAGCGAGGGCAGCACCGACCGCGAGCATCAGGGATTGCATCAGGAGGCGGAGGGCTTTGCTCAACGCCGATGTCGTGCCAAGGCGGTCCGCCGCGAGCCGCTGCCAATCGAGCGCCTCGCGCTGTGTTGCGTGCCAGCGACGGGCGTAGTCGCCCATCATGCCCATCGCGGAAAGTGCCTCGCCGTTGCGATGGGCGTCCTCGGCGAGGTCCATGCTGCGCGCCGCGCTCCTGCCTGCTTCGGTCAGCGGGCCCCGGCCAGTCGCTTCGCTCAACCATGCGAGCCCGACGAGGATGCCGGCGCCGATCAGCGCGGCGACGCCGAGAGTCCAGTGTATGAGAAAGATGACGAGAAGGTAGATGGGGGTCCAAGGGGCATCAAAGAACGTAATCGGCCCGGGACCTGAGAGGAATTGGCGAACGCTATCGAGATCACGCAGTGCCGAGTTCTGGCCGCCATCTCGAAGCGACTGGCGGATGCTCGCCTCGAACACCCGGTTGGCGAGGCGCTGGTCGATGTCGCAGCCGATACGTACGACGACACGCGAGCGGACGAATTCGAGGGCTGCGACGACGCTGTAGAGGACGATTACGAGGAGGCTCAGTACTACCAGTGTCGGCATGCTTCCGGAGGTCAGTACGCGGTCGTACACCTGAAGCATGAAGATAGGGCCGGTCAGCATCAGGATGTTTATGGCAAGACTGAAGGCGGCAGTGGCGATAAGGGCATCCCTGCTGGCGCGGATGGCGGCCGATACTTCGGTTTCCTCTTGGCCTATGGCGGTGGAGTGTGTAGTCGCCTCGTGGGTGGATTCGAGCGCCGGTTTTCCACCTTCGAGGAAGCGGGTCAGCTTGTCGCGCGCAACATCCGATAGATGACGGAGTGCCGGACGCGTATCTCTGGCAGGAGGCGTATCATCAGTGATCTGATCCCGTTGCTGGGCGTCGGTCCCGACCGCTTTCTCAGGAGGGCTTTCTGGCGGACTTGCGACCTCTGATGCCGGACTTTGCGCTGCGGCCGGATGGGGATGCGGTCGCCGCGGCGCGTCGGGGGGCTGTTCGGGCGGATGTTCCGTGGCCGCGCGGAGCCGCTGTCGCATGCCGGCGACCGTGCCTCCAGGACCGGGGCGCGGGGCGGCATTGCGGGTGGCTTGTTTTGAGGGTGGACGCACGATGAACTCACGGAAACCTAGTTGCTGCAATCAAAGCGCAATGGCGTGAGAATTCGATTAACGTGCAATTTTCGCATAGAAACGGCCTTGGCAACGGGCCTGCTTAAATCTTTCTTAGCGGCTCGCAAGGCAATATGGTTGCGATCAACTTTACCCTGTAATTACGCGTCCTGGAGTAGCATCATGCGTACCAGAATCTGGATGGTCCTGGCGATGGCCATCTCGCTCTTCGCCTTCATGGCGCCCGATAAGGCAGAAGCGTTCGGCTGGGAGCACCGGCACGACGGCCGCACGATCCACCATCGCGTCTATCGTCCGCACTATCGCCACGTATACGTTCGACACGATCCGTACGCCTACCGGCCGGCTCGCGTCCGCTACTACCCCTATTACAACTCGCATTACTGGCGTCCGCTGCGCGAGTACCGGGCCACGAAAATCCGCTATCGCTACCGGTTGCCCGACTACTATTCCTCATGGGGGTATCCGCTTCCGCGGAAGCACTACCGCAAGCACTACAAGAAGCGGTGGGCAAAGCCGGCGAGGCACCGGAACGTACGCCAGGCGCGGCCGCTCAAGTAGCTTCCAAGGTCAAGTATTCGATTGCGAGGAAGGGGCGGTCGTCGTGTCGCCCCTTTTGCATTGGGGCAGGCTGGGCTGCCACCGCCCTGGTTATTCCAGGCGGTCGCGGGAGACCTGGCTGGACAGGTGCCGGCGCCACGCCAAGTGATGCAGGGCAACTGCGGCCGCGTTCGAGACGTTGAGGCTGGCCAGTGTGCCCGACGTCGTCAGGCGGCAGACATGATGGCAGTTTTCGCGCGTGAGTTGACGAAGTCCCTTGCCCTCGGCACCGAGGATGATCGCCACCTGACGTCCTGCGAGTTCGATTGCAATGTTCTCGAATAGGTCCTGGCCTGAGCCTTCCAGGCCAAGGCAGAGTACGCCATGCTCCTTCAACTCGGAAATCGCGCGGGCGAGGTTCTGCACCAGTGCCACCGGTACCAGTTCCAGTGCGCCAGAAGCGGCCTTAGCGAGGGCTCCCCCCAGTGGCGGGCTGTTTCGCCGCGTCATCACAAGTCCGGCGGCGCCGAATGCTGCGGAAGAGCGGAGTACTGCGCCCACGTTGTGGGGGTCGGTCACCTGGTCGAGCACGACGATTGGCTGGCCGTCAGCAACTAGGTCTGCAAGGGACACGTCAGCGAGCGGGGCGGTCTCAACGAGGGCCCCTTGATGGACGGTATCGGCGCCAAGTCGCCGGTCGAGTTCAGCTGGGCGAACCGGTTCGATCATGTCCTCCCGGGCTGCAAGAAGCGGGCGGAGCCGGTGGTTGGCGTTTTCGGTGAGCCAGAGTCGCCGGACCTGACGGTTGGGGTTGGCGAGAGCAGCCTCGACGGCGTGAATTCCCCATATGAGCGTCAAGTCTTCCCCAGCGGCGCGGTCCCGCGGCGGACGGCGCTGGTATCCATGGGCGGGTGGGCGCCGGTGGGACGGGCGTTCAGCCATTCTCGACGGCCTTTCGGGCGGTACGCCACGCGGGCTCTCGGCGCGGGTGGCGAAAGTTTCTTCTTTTCCCGTTGACATCTAAGGTGTTGGTCACGATAAGGGAAGCCATTGTCCCTGCTGGTCACGGCGGGGCTATTTTGTTTGAGACGGCCCGTTGGTTGTTCCGGAGGGGTGCCCGAGTGGCTAAAGGGGACGGACTGTAAATCCGTTGGCTATGCCTACGCTGGTTCGAATCCAGCCCCCTCCACCATCGGTCTTAGCGTATCACTCGTTGGTGCGCAGACCTGGGAGCAGTTCAAGGTGTCGCGAGACGAGAGTGCGGGTGTAGCTCAATGGTAGAGCAACAGCCTTCCAAGCTGATGACGAGGGTTCGATTCCCTTCACCCGCTCCATCAGATCGCGGCATGTTGGTACCGGCGCGACGCTTCAAGTCCTGAAATGTCCGGCTGGCCTACCACATCACAAGGTGTCGAAGCCAAAGCATCGCGCGCGGGCGCGGCAACAAGAACGTAGACGAGGCGCATCATGGCGAAGGAGAAATTCGATCGGTCGAAGCCGCACTGCAACGTGGGTACGATCGGGCATGTTGACCACGGCAAGACGA